>NZ_JBVJHK010000003.1:508773-509261 GCF_055586845.1 Micromonospora sp. NPDC049139
CGTGCCCGGCTCCGGGCGGTCAGGCTTGATCCCTGCGCCGGGCACGGCGGGCCACACCCCGTCGGTGGTCGCGCGCCGTCCGTGCCTGGCTGTCCGTTATCCGGCATTGGCCGTGGGGGAGGCCCGTCGGGACGCCCGTCGGGAGGCGACGGGCGATGCGGTGGCGAGGTGTCGACCCGCGAGGTCAGGGCCCGTCGGCCCGCTCTTGACCGGGCCGGTGGGTGGGTGCGGTGGGCGCTGTCGAGCTGCCCCGTCTGTGGCCGTTCGCCCCGAAAGGCGGGTGGTCGGGGGCGTGCTGTCGAGCTGCCCCGTCTGTGAGACCACCCGTCACACCAGGCTCGATCGCCTGCCAGGGCACGTGTGCCCCATCTGTGAGGGCAGCTCGACAGGGGTCGGGTGGCAGTGTCCCGTGGGTCCGGTTCGGGGTGTGACCGGGGGCATCGTGGGGGCGGAATCGTGGCCGGGCCGGGGTCGTTACACCCTGCGTA
>NZ_JBVJHK010000004.1:0-441546 GCF_055586845.1 Micromonospora sp. NPDC049139
AGGAGAAGCTGGACGGGCGGCCGGTGATGGCCGACGGCGGCTACCGCGGCAACCCCGAGGTGATCATGCCGTACCGCAAGCCCGCCGACGGCACCGATCTGCCGGACTGGAAGGAAGCCCTCAACGCCGAACACCGCACCGTCCGAGCGGGGGTCGAACACGCCCTGGCCAGGATGAAGTGCTTCAAGATCCTGCGCGACTACCGCCGAGCCGCCCACACATTGGCCGACGCCGCTTCCGGCATCGCCAACCTCCACAACATCATCCTCGCCGGCTGACCGCCGACCCCGTCCCAGGCAACGCCTTCACCCGGTTACGAGACGTCCCTTAGTAGCTCCCGTTCAGCCCCCGCGCGGTTGGCTATCAAATCGGCTTTGGCAGCATCAGCCTGCACATGCGTCCATCGGCGCGGCAGTGCATCGACCAGATGCGCCTCAGCTAATCTTGACGCCTCGCTTACTAGTTCGCCCACGGGAGCATACTAGGCAGATTCGCCTCTCCTGCGCCAGCGGCCGCGCGAGAAGAAGAGATTGCGACTCCATTTGATGCGAGAACGTCGCTGGTTCCTGCCCTTTTTCTCCAAGGTGCGGAGGAGGATTCTCCGTAGCCCCTCTGTCATGCGTGACAAAGCCCAGCCGGGATCTTGAATCCATGAAGGGAGGCCAAGGAGTTCGGCGATCAGGTGGGGAATCGACTCTTGTCGGACCCATATTGGGCTGCGCAATGGCTGACGCTCTTTAACCCTAATCCATCTCAGGCCCGATGCATCAGTGAAGCGTACCGAGATGCCAAAGTTTGAAAGCTGTGATTTGATATTCATGAAGAAGCGTGGGTTGACGGTTTGTGTGAATATCCATTTCCCCTTGATAGAGCCGCCGGGTAGAAGTGTCTGCGAGTTTGCAGGCATCTCTACTTCGCCAACAAACGCTGTAGAGTTGAACCCTCTGGGTGGCTCGATATCAACAGTAGGGTCGAAGATTGGACCCTGGCTCCGGTTCAGAACCGTCCATTCAAAGGAGACCTCCTTGGTTTCTGGATCCCGGGCTACTTTTTCCAAGCGGGTAATGATCAGGCGCGCCTGCGCAGCTTGGGCGTCTTCTTGCTCCTCCCGACGTACACGCCTCTCATGACGTAGCAGCAATGCAGTGAACAACACCGCCAGGGTTGACATCACCAGGCTGGCGATGCTTCCCCACGCCTGCATCCAGTCTGTGACTTTTGGGGACTCCGCGAGCAGCACGACATCAGGCTAGAGATGTCGTGCCACTGTGAGAACTTTCTGTACGAGATTAAGGCGGCCCGCCTCGCGGGCCGCACGCGCCGCCGACCAGGGGCCGAACCGGAGGGTCGCCGCTCGGGGACCCCGCCGCCCAGGCGCAAGCGCCGACGGCACCCCGGCGGTTCCAGCCCCGCCGGCGGCGCGACATACGAGGAAGCCCCGGGCCGCCTTCAAGGCAGCACGGGGCATAAAGACAGAGGCAGTCAAACCAAGATCTCGGCCGGGACAAGCCCAAATAGGCGGGCTAACCGTGCGGACGCGGTTACTTGAGTACGATCACTCTCGGGCCAGGGGTATGCCAATCCATGTCGCGTAATGCGTGTGGCGGAATCTGTCCTGTGGACGAAAAAGCGATGATGAGAGGAAGGTTGAGACCCTCCAAGCCTGCGGCTGCTAGTTCCTGCGACGCGATATCGGCCGCACGGCTAATAGAACGCCCAGCGTCAGGCGTGTCGAATAGAGATTCCTGGCTCCCAGACGGATATCCATGGATCATGATGACAACCGGAACGATTTTCGTCTGGAACTCCTTCGGGCTTAGGTTCTTAACCTGCATCGCCCAGACTATGGCATCCCGAACCCGATTCCGCGTGTTCCTGTTGCCGGTGCCTAGAAACTTGATATCTACTGCTAGGTCGGGAAGGCTTCGCCTTCTCGATGTGACAACGAAGTCCGCAAAGTAGTTGCCGAAGCGAACGTTTGGGACAATATCCACCATTCGGCCGTACGCGGATTCGAAAGCTTCTACAGCTAGTTTTACCCCGGTTTCCGCTAGCTGATGAAGGTACTCCCCGGACCTGTAGCCTTGGGTCGGCGGTGGGAGAGCGACGTTAGATCCTTCTGTCTGGTCTGCTGGCGCTGCATGGGAATCTTGAGTCGTAGCCTCAGTGCCCTTCAGCTGTATGCCCTCCTCGGAACTGACGACTTCGGCGGCCTCCTCTTCGCGTTGCTCCTGGACTTCCTCAGGACTTCCTTGGTGCTCCCGTAACAAGAGCAAGGTCTCTTGATATGTCTTCTCTCGGTCGGCTTCTAGTTTGGCGAGTTCGGCAATCTCCCGGTTGTCGGTGCGGTTCTGCTGCTTTTTCCATGCCACTGCGCCCCAGCCAACCAGACCCAGGCCGGCGAAGATGAGGAAGCCGGAGATGTAGGGCCAAGATTGCAATAGAAAAGTCATCTGTTCTTGCTGAAGCCGCACGGCGGAGCGGGACTCAGGCGGAAGTGCCTGGAGTTGGGCCTGAGTGGTCCCTAAGACGGCCTGATTACGTAAAAGCAATACAGGAAATCCGAAGCCGACCCCAACCGTAAGACCTCCGGCGCTCACAAGAAACTTGTGGAAGTCGGTGAACTGGAGAGTCGGGAGCACCAGGCTACTTTAAGTGACGTTCGCCGTCGGCGCGAGGGTGCTGGGGTGCTGGGGTGGCGTCGGCGTCCATACGGCTTAGGAAGCAAAGCCTGGGCCTCCGGCGGGGCGCTCGGGCACTCCGGGATGGTTGGCGCCAACCCGGCAGCCTCCGTCCGGGCAAAGCCGAGTGGGTGGGCCTGCCCGGTCAAGGTCGTTCAGACGGTGGTGTGCTCCACCTTGACCGGGCAGGCCCACCCACTCCACGGTGTGCGGACGAAGGCCGACGGGATGGCTAGAGGGGCGCAGCTGGGGAGGAAGACCAAGATCATCAGGCACATATCCGGCACAACTGCGACCGGCAAGCCGTGTCAAACGTCGGAAGGGCTTGGCGGCGACTGTGCAGGTCGTGCCGCAGAAGTGCCCGACTCGTGTTGATCTCCGCGCGCGGAAGGTGTATGGGGTTCAAATCCCCTCAGCTCCACCCAGTTCAAAGGCCGTTTCCCGTCGTGGGAGACGGCCTTTTTGGATCTTGTACAGCAGCGAAGTGCAGCAGTCGTCGCCCCGCAGGGTCGATCTGGCTGGCCGCGAGCTAATCCGGCAGCGGCGTGGGATGCATCGTCAGGTAGATCAGCCCCTGCTGCTCGTGAAGGGTGCAGCTCAGTTCGTAGGGCTCCGCAGCGCCGATGCGGAAGATGAGGGTGACCCGATCCCGCACGAAACTCTGTGTGCCGGTGGGCTCCCCAAACACGCCGGTGATCTCCTGTCGGTGCTGCCCTGCCCGCAGGGGGAGCCTCAGCGCGTCGATCATGTTCTGGACCGTTGCCTCCGGCAGGGCGACGAGGTCGATCGCCACCGAACGCGTTACCTCGGGAGCCGACTCAAGACGAAGCCACTCCGTGAAGCCCGACGCCTCCCCGACCCAGCAACGGTCCAAGTACTCCCAGCCGCGAAGCTGCTCTAGGTGCTCTGCCGCTATGAAGTCGGCGAAGCGAAGTCGACCGAAGGCGTCATGCGAGATCCCCAACGGCTCCACTCTGACACTCCTTCAGTTGATCGAGATCGGGCGACAGTACCGCAGCTCACAGGAACTGGTCGCCGAGCCGGGTGAGGGCCGTCTCGGTCGCCTCGGAGGGCGACCTGGGCGTAGATGTTCATGGTCACGGCGATCTGGCTGTGCCGGAGGATCCGCATCATGACCCGGGGGTGGACGTCGAGAGCCACCAGCAGGGTGGCGCAGGTGCGCCGGGTGGTGTGAAGCCGGTGTCTTGGAAGATCCTCAACGGGCACCAGGCACCGCGATTCCGCCGCCGAGCAGGCACTTCAGACAGAACAGGTCAGCCGAGAACGATCTTCCAAACTGGCGGTCTGGCGCTGCCATGGTGCGCCCGTGGCGGATCCCGTGACCGTTGCCGTTCTACTTCGCCCGCTCCTGGGTCGACGCCTGCTTGCGGCAACCGAGGCGCGGCACTGGTTCGACGACAGGCCAGTGATGGGAATTGTCGGCCTGCTGCATTTCTGGCTGCACTTCGAGGGAGCGCCCGCCATCATGGCCCACGGCTGCGGTGAGCTGCTGAAGCTCACAGAGGAAAAGCCCTGCTCGTCGTACGGCATGCAGGGCTGGAACGCTGTACGGTCCGACCGTGTCAAGCCCAGCGCTGAGTGCCCCTACCGCGCCTTCACTGGCAGCCGCTTTCCCCGCCTACCTCCAGCGAGACGTACAGGCCGTCTTGAAGCTTCTGCCCCCGTCCAGCCTAGAACCGGCGTTGCCGTTCCGCGTCACCGTCGACGGGCAGCCGGTCATCATCCCGTACCGCATGTACCACGCCGAACCTCAAGCCCGTGTGGAGGGTGTCCTGTCACCGACCCAGTCGGCGATCCTCAACTGCCTCTATACGCGTCACCACGACGGTCGGGTGCGGCAGCGACGGCTTGCGCACGTTCTGAGGTTGAACGAGCCGTGGGTGGTCCCTTTTGTGGTCCGGCTGGTCGGAGAGTATGTCCTGGAGATCGTGCTCGACATCCGCCGTGAACTTGTCGAGATCCATGATCCCCGGACCCCACAGCACGCCGTCTACGGACAGGTCCTCGCCGCGAACCCGTCGTTCGTCGCCATCACAGCTCAGCGCGTGGCAAGCTACTGGGCCTGCTACCGGCATCTGTACTCCGACCGCCGCTACTACCCCGGATCCACACTCATTGAGTCCATGCGAGCCGCGGCCAGGTACTACAGCGCCCCCACGAGGACGCGGCATCCTCATGTCTAGACAACCCGCCCACGTAGTCCACCTCCCACCCAACGTCCGCCAGGCCGTGACGATCGCGTGGGTGGTCACCCGCCGCCGTGGGCTTGGGCGATCGCTGCCGCACCGCTGTGCGGCTTGCCACCGGAGTACGTCGTCCAGGCGCGCGGTGAGCCGACGCTACGCGGATCCGCCCCCGGCCCGAGCGGGCGGTGGCGGTGAGGCGTACGACGCCGGACCGCCGCAGGCGGATCGAGCTGGTGACGTCGGGGGCCTGAGATCTGCTGCTCAGGCTCCTGACGTCTCGGCCGAGGCCAGTCTCCTGCTGGCGGTAGCGCTCATCTGCATCACCGGGCTCGGTCGGTCGGGCCGCCAGCCTTGCCGGAGCGCTGCCCGGATGGTTTCCGCAACCTCGGTCGGACGAACCGCCCTCCCGGAGGAAACGATCCAGTTGTCCGGTCGCGGGAAGTCGGTCGTGACGACAAGTACCGAGCCCGGATCCTGCTCCAGCTCAACGGCATAGGTCAACGCCGTCTCGGCCAGTCCCTGGCTGTACGTGGGCTTCGGGCGGATCCGCCAGCGATAGGTGATGTCGTCGACCGAGATGAGGCGGCTGCCCTTCTTCGGAATGGCCATTGAATTTCTCCGCTCAGGTAATTTCCGGACGTTGCCGAAAGGGCGTAGAGGTCGACCAGGAAGGCTGCGTGCCCGTAGTGGGACTCGAACAGGTCATGCCGGGCGAGGTCGTCAACGGAGGAAATCGGCCGGACTCCCTGGCAATGGGCTAGCTCATCCGCCGTACGCGCTTCCAGCCAGTACCTGGGGAGTACGCTCGGCGCGACACCGTGGGTCACCTCCTTCGACAGCGGCTCTCATCCTCACTCAAGCGATCGCCCGAACGCCACGGACTATTCACGGACTGATCTTGTATGCGAGTGACTGAGCGTGAACCGTCGCGGCAGTTCAGAGGGCTGCACGCGGACTGAGTCGTACTCGGCACCGAAGTCCGAGGTGCGGGCGTCGGTGAGGACGTCGAGAGCGAGGTCGGGTAGCTGGTCACCGAGTCGGTATGCCAGTCCCACCGCAGCCGTAACCCGGACGGCCGCAGCGTTTGCGGACAGCATCTCCCGGAGGCAGGCGTCGATCCGCTCGGAGCCGGCCGGACAGTGGGCGAGGGACAGGTTGGCGCTGGCCCGGGTGGCGGCGCGGGCCTCGTCATCCGGGACTGCGATGAGTCCGGCCAACGCGGCCTCGTCGGGTGGGAACCAGGCGAGTAGTTCGGCGGCGTACCCGGCCAGCTGCGGGTCCGGATCGGTGAGCCAGCGGACGTACCGGTCGGTGTGCCTGGCTCCAGCATGGAAGGCGTCGGCCTCCCAGCGGACCGCTACGTTGTCAGCCAGTTCCGCGGCTTCCTCGTGCTCGAACAGGTCTTCGGCCTCCAGATGCTGCGCCACCAGCGCCGTCTGTTCGTCGGTGATCCCCTCGGCGGCGGCGAAGGTCTGCTGCGGATCGAATGGCAGCTTGTCGTCGCGCCGGTCGCCGAGCCCACCGACCGGTACGTCGACGGCCGGGCCGTGGGCGTGGTGCAGCGATTCCCACGGGACCTCGTCGAGCCCGGCCAGCGGGTCGGTCAGTGACATTATGGGTGGAGTCGAGGGGACTTGAACCCCTGACCCCCTCAACGCGAACTGGCTGCATCGTGGTCTGACTCGGCGGGCGCGGCCTTTGGTAGCTGGAGTACCGGATGCGACGTAAGACCGAGCTAGCGAGCCGGGTTGCTCAGCCTTGTGGCTCGATGCTGGCGAGCAGGTCGGTGACTCGGGTCTTGATGTCGTCGCGGATCTGGCGGACGACGTCGAGGGGTTGGCCGGCGGGGTCGGTGAGCTTCCAGTCCTCGTAGCGCTTGCCGGGGAAGACGGGGCAGGCGTCGCCGCAGCCCATGGTGATGATGACGTCGCTGGCTTCGGCCGTGTCCCAGGTGAGTTGGGCCGGGGTCTGGTCGATGATGTCGATGCCGACCTCCCGCATGGCGTCGACGGCGACGGGGTTGATCTGGTCGGCGGGTGCGCTGCCAGCGGAGCGGACCTCGATGGTGTCTCCGGCGAGGTGGCGCAGCCAGGCGGCGGCCATCTGGGAGCGGCCGGCGTTGTGGACGCAGACGAACAGGACGCTGGGCTTGTCGCTCATCGGTGATGTTCTTCCTGTCAGATGAAGATCGGGCTGCGGCGTTCGATGAGGGTGACGTCGCGCCAGGTTCCGTGGTGGCGGCCGACGCGTTCGCGGGTGCCGACGGTGCGGAAGCCGCAGGCGGTATGTAGGGCGAGGCTGGCGGTGTTCTCGGGGAAGACGCCGGATTGGATGGTCCAGATGCCGGCCTGCTCGGTGGAGGCAATCAGGGCGTCGAGCAGGAGACGGCCGATTCCATGGCTGCGGGCGTCGGGGTGGACGTAGACGGAGTGCTCGACCACCCCGGCGTAGACGCACCGGTCGGACACGGCGGAGCAGGCGACCCAGCCGAGGACCCGGCCGGTGGGGTCGACGGCCACCCAGCGGTGACCGGGTAGCCGGCTGGCGGTGAACTGTTCCCAGGTGGGCGGTTCGGTTTCGAAGGTGGCATTGCCGGTGGCGATGCCGAGCCGGTAGATATCCAGCACGGCGTCGGCGTGCTGGTTGCCCATGGCGGCGATGGTGATGCCGGTGGTGCTGGCGGGGGAGGTCATCGGTTCTCCTGGACGAGGTGCGGCACGACGACGGCGTCGGCGGAGTCGGCGGCGTGGGGGTACCAGGCGGCGAGGGCGGCGACGGCGACCAGGCCGCCAACGAGCTGGGCGGCGACGAAGCCGGGCACCGAGGCCGGGGCGATTCCGGCGAAGGTGTCGGTGAAGGCCCGGCCGATGGTGACAGCGGGGTTGGCGAACGAAGTCGACGAGGTGAACCAGTAGGCCGCGCCGATGTAGGCGCCCACGGCGGCAGGGGCGGCGGAGGTGCGGGCCGAGCGGGCGAGGGCGAAGACCAGGACGACCAGGCCGGCGGTGGCGACCACCTCGGCCAGCCACAAGTTCCCCCCGGTCCGCTCGGTGCGGGACCAGGCCACGGCCGGCAGGTCGAACATCAGGCCGGCCAGCACCGCCCCGGTGATGGCTCCGCCGGTCTGGGCGGTGGTGTAGGCGGCGAGGTCGCGGGCGGCCAGGCCGGTGCCGGCGCGGCGGCCGAGCCACCAGTCGACGGCAGAGACAACCGGGTTGAAGTGCGCCCCGGACACCGGCCCGAACATGAGGATCAGCGCGCCCAGGGCGAGGGCGGTGGCAATCGCGTTTTCCAGGAGCTGGAGCCCGATGTCGGTGGGAGAGAGCCGGGCGGCGGCGATCCCGGAGCCGACGACCGCGGTGACCAGCAGTGCCGTACCGGTGAACTCAGCCGATGCCCGACGAGCCAGGGTGAGGGTCACGCGGTGGCCTGCGCGGATGTGGTGGAGATGTCCAACAGCGCGCCGAGTTGCCGAAACGCTTCCGGGCGGACCCGGTACCAGACCCAGGTGCCGCGTCGGTCGGAGTCGACCAGGCCGGCCTCGCGCAGCACCTTGAGGTGGTGGGAGATGGTCGGCCCGGACAGGTCGAACGCCGGGGTCAGGTCGCAGACGCAGATCTCCGGCACCGAGGCGATCATCGACATCAGCCGCAGCCGGATCGGGTCGCCCAGGGCCTTGAACATCGGCGCGACCACCGCCGCTTGGTCGGCATCCAGGGGGCGGACGGCGATCGGGGAGCAGCAGGCCACGGCTTGGAGGTCCACCACCGGCAGCGCTTGTTTCGACATGCCTCTAGGTTGACAGATCTCGAAACAGGGTGCAACGTAGGTCCTGCTTCGAAAATCATCTAGGCAAGGACGAAGCGATGCTCAAGCTGTTCTCCCGTCGCCGCACCACCCACGTCCAGGGCGTGACGCTCTGCGAGTCGTGCGGGCAGGTCTGCACTGCGGACTGCCATGCCGACGCCCGCTACGAGCGCACCCGCACCACCGCTCTCACCAGCCACCACATCCGCTAACCCGTCAGGAGGAGGAAACCATGTCCCGTATCCAGCTCGCCCTGCGCGTGTCCGACCTCGAAGGCTCCGTCGCCTTCTACTCGAAGCTGTTCGACAGCGAGCCGGCCAAGCGTCGCCCCGGCTACGCCAACTTCGCCATCGAGAACCCTCCCTTGAAGCTCGTGCTGCTCGAAGGCGAGCCCGACCAGCCGACCGTGATGGACCACCTGGGCGTCGAGGTGTTCAGCACCGACGAGGTCAACGCCGCCACCAACCGCCTCACCGACGCGGGCCTGATCACCCTCGAAGAGAACAGCACGGAATGCTGCTACGCCCTCCAGGACAAGGTCTGGGTACGCGGCCCCGGCAACGAGCCCTGGGAGGTCTACACCGTCAAAGCCGACTCCGACCAACTGGAGAAGGCCACCGAGAGCGCCTGTTGCACCCCGAATGCCGAGAAGGAGCCGGCTGTCGCTGGGGCCGCGCCGAGTTGCTGCTGACCGATGGCATGTGCGCGCCTGGCGGCGACTGGCTGTCAGGCGCGCACATCCGCCGTTCGTGATCGAGCGGGGCAGGACTCACTCCGGTCCTTGTCGGCCGGGCCGGTGGCCTGCTCCAGGCCGTCAGCCGCCGGACGGCGACGACCAATAACGACCGGAGACAACCACGTTTGCCCAGCTCACCGGCCGTGATGCAGATACCGACCAGTCGATGCGGCTAGGGCTTACCTGTAGTTGGTGAACTGGTGGCAGCCGATCAGGGCGCGTAGCTGGGGTCGGCGACGGTCGCGGCGATGCGGGTGAGCCAGTGCAGGTCGTTGGCTCGAGATTCTGGACTGGCCTCGGGGTTGAGGATGCTACGTAGAAATACGGCGACGTCGTCGAGGTGCCGCTCGCTGCGGTAGTAGCTCAGCATCGTCTGGTCCGGTTCTAGCGGCCCATAGCCTCGGCGGAAGAGTTCGGCGCGGCGCGCGTTGATCGGGTGGTCGCCGAAGTCTTGGCTGTGGATGAACATCAGGTCCCGCTCGCGCGGCGCGAGGATCGGCGCATCCCAGTCCACGACGTGCAGTGGACCGTCGCCGTCAGCGATCAGGTTGCCGGGGTGGATGTCGGCGTGGCAGATCACGTGTTGGGCTTGCGTCACGCGGGAGGCCAGGTCGTCGACCGCCTCCGACAACCGATGCAGCGCGCCACCGTACCGGTCCCAGAAAGCGCCGAGGGCCTCGCTCGCCGCAGCCTGCTCGCCAAGGATTTGCAGCCGCTCGCCGGCGCTTGATCGGTAGGTCTCGACCGGCAGGACGGCTGCGATGTCGGCGCTCGGCGTAACCGCATGCAGGCGACCCAGGAACTCGCCGTACTCGAGCCACTGGCGGTCGGTGAGGCCGCGGCCCCACAGGCTGCCGCCCTCGTGGAACGGGTAGAGCAGCAGCTGGTATTCCCCGAACCCGTGACTGGCTCCGCCGTCTGGAAGGTCGATCGGTGCTACGACCTGCCTGACGCCTTGGGCTCTGAGGAACCCGGGCAGCAGGACGGCGGCTCGGGTGAACTCGCCGCGGCGCAGCTTCAGGAAATAGCGCCCACCGTCGGACGTGTCAACCCGGTACGCCCATGCATCCCCGTCGAGCCCGACCGGCATGAACACGAGATCGGCGACGTCCACGGCCCAGGCGGCGGCCACCTCGGCCGCCAGAAGCCGGTCGTCAACGCCAGGCTTGTCGATCACCGACGGAGCGTTGCAGTTCGCAGGCCGGCCGGCAAGGGATTTGCCACCTGTAGGCGGAGTCAGCAGCGAGCCAGCAAACAGGCCCCCATACGACGGCGAGGGACGGGAAGGAGCGACTGGGGCCCGTGCCTGAACACGATGCCAGGCGGGGACGGCCTTTTAGATCCTGTAGAGCGGCTTGCCGAACTGATCGCGAGCTGGTCAGGCAGTCCGTGTTCCGCTTCGACGTCTGGGCCGGACTGCGACTGGCACGTAGGGATCATCCTGCTCTAGCCGTGCTGTCGACGAGCCGCAGCGTGAACGCCGAGTCATGGCGGGCGGGTATGCGGGCGGCGACTTTACCCAGCTCAGCGCCGTTCTCACTACGCGGGAAGCGGCCTCTGGGTTCGGTACGGTAGCGGCGGGCCAGGCACGCTCCGTTGCCGCTGACGCCCGAAGGGTGGAGGAAGTAGGTATGTCGGTCTACGACGTCATCGTCGTGGGGCTCGGTGGGATGGGCAGCAGCGCCGCCTACCATCTGGCCGCGCGGGGGCAGCGCGTGCTCGGTCTGGAGAGGTTCGGGCGGGCGCACGACCGCGGGTCGAGCCACGGCGGCTCGCGCATCATCCGGCAGTCGTACTTCGAGGACCCGGCCTACGTACCGCTCCTGCTCCGGGCGTACGAACTGTGGGAGAAGCTGGAACACGACGCCGGGCGGGAGATCATCTCGCTCACCGGCGGGGTGTTCGTCGGCCGACCGGAGAGCCTCGCGTTCGCCGGCAGCCTGCGTGCGTCGCGCGAGTGGAACCTGCCGCACGAGATCCTCGACGCGGGTGAGCTGCGCCGCCGCTTCCCGACGTTCAGCCCCCGGGACGACGAGCTGGCGCTCTTCGAGGCCAAGGCGGGCTTCGTGCGCCCCGAGGCGACCGTCACCGCTCACCTCGACCTCGCTGCCCGGCACGGCGCCGACCTGCGCTACGGCGAGCCGGTGGCGCGCTGGCAGGCGCTGCCCGAGGGCGGCGTACGCGTGACGACCGAGAAGGGTTCCTACACCGCCGGCCGGCTCGTCGTCTGCCCGGGTGCCTGGGCGCCCGAACTCCTCGCCGACCTCGGTGTGCCGTTGACGGTCGAGCGGCAGATCATGTACTGGTTCCAGCCGGAGACCGGGGTCGGCCCCTTCGAGCCCGGGCGGCATCCCATCTACATCCACGAGAACGCCGCAGGCACGCAGGTGTACGGCTTCCCGGCCATCGACGGGCCCGACGGCGGCGCCAAGGTGGCCTTCTTTCGTGGCGGTGCGGTCTGCACGCCGGACACCATCGACCGGCAGGTGCACCCGGAGGAGGTGCAGGACATGCGGCAACATCTCGCCGGAGTCCTGCCGACCCTTCCCGGCCGGTTCCTGCGGGCCGCGACCTGCATGTACACCAACACGCCGGACCAGCACTTCGTGATCGCGACGCACCCGCGGCACCCGCAGGTCACCGTCGCGTGCGGGTTCTCCGGGCACGGCTTCAAGTTCGTCCCGGTCGTCGGGGAGATCCTCGCCGATCTGGCGACGAGCGGCGCGACCGCACACCCCATCGGGCTCTTCGATCCGCGACGCGACTTCTCCGGATAGCCCCCGACACGGAGCACCGCCCCCGGCGCGCGGCCGGGGGCGTGGCGACGTGCCGGGTCAGGTGGTGAAGTTGTCCCGCGCGTCCCGAGCGTCCTCCTGAACGTGCTCGCCGGGCTGGTTGCCCCGTATCTCGTCCCGCTTCGCCACCTGCTCCGCCTGTGCCCGCTCGCCCTGTGCCATGTCGCCCATCCGCGCCCTGGCGGCGCCGGCGACCCGCTCGACCTTGTCCTTCGCCCTCTCCAAGCTCATGTCGCCTCCCTGTCGCTTCGGCGGACCAGGGTGCTGTCCGCGCCTCCCGACCCTGCGTCCCCGCCCGTCCCCCGGTGAAAACCCTGATCAGCGGCTCGGGCCGGTCACCGAGGCGGTTGAGTGCCGGCTGAGTGTCTTCGGCTGGAACGGGCCTTCTCCGACGCCGGCGCCGCTGCGCGCGGGTCCGCGTTCGTGCAGGCCGGCGCGCGAATCCTTGCCCGGCCGGAACCAGGGGCCGGTCAGGGACCGACCGGGGTTGGTCCCGATGTCCCCGCGCCGCCCGCGTCGGAATGCTGGATACAGACGGCTGGCAGGTCGTCTGCGTCCATTTCGTCACAGAGGGGCTACCGTGACCGCCCGAAGACCCACAAGCAGTCGCAACACCACCGAGCGGAGGGCGGCCGGCCTGACCTTCCGGTCGCTGCGTACCTTCTTCCTCGCCACGTTCGGCCTGTCCTGGGGTGCGGGCATGCTGTACGTGCTGTTTCAGGCGAAGGTCGAGGCCATTTTCGGGCCCATGGGCTACACCAACCCGGTCTTCGTTTTCATGGTCTACGCACCCGGCATCGTGGGCGTGTTCATGGTGTGGCGCCATTACGGCGTGTCGGGCCTGGGCGCCTTCTTCCGTCGCTTCGCGTCGTGGCGGATGTCGCGGTCGTGGTGGCTGGTGCTGATCGTCGGCATGCCTGCGGTGTTCTATGCCGGAGCCGCGATCGAGGGCAACCTCGCCGACCCGTTCCCCCTCTCGCCGTGGCACGCCGTGCTGCCGGCCCTGCTGGCGATGTTCTTCATCGGCCCCATCGAGGAGCTCGGCTGGCGGGGCGTGGCGCTGCCGCTGCTCCAGCGGCGCTTCTCGCCGCTGTGGGCCGGGCTCCTGCTCGGCCTGGTGGTGGCGGTCTGGCACACGCCGTCGTTCCTGGTGAGCGGGACGAAACAGTCGGCGTGGGCGTTCTGGCCGTTCTTCTTCGGGGTCGTGGCGATCAGCGTCATCCTCACGCCGATGTTCAACGCCGCACGAGGGAGCCTGCTTGTGCCGTTCCTGTTCCACGCGCAGATGAACAACCCGGTCTGGCCCGACGCCCAGCCGTGGGACATGTGGCTGTTCGTCGTGGCGGCCGTTCTGGTGGCCGCGGTGAGCCGCAAGGCCATGCTGAACCGCGGTGCGGCGGTGACCACGATCCTCGCCGGGGGCGACGACCCGGGCGACGCCGGGAACGACGCCGCGCCGGTGGACCGGTCACCCGGGACGGCGGCCGGCCGGCGCGCCGGGTGATGGTCCATGTCGTCCGGTGAACCCACCGAATCCCACGTGTCCCGCTCGCTGTCATCGGGCGAGCAGGACACGTGGGAGGGGGTCGTCGGTCAGGCGTAGTAGTTGACGCTGACCGGCCAGGTGCCGGTCCACGGCGTCCAGCCCTGGAGCGTGGCGGGGATGCCCACGCGGGTGCTGCAGTTGATGACCTGGAAGTGCAGGTGCGGCGCGGTGGACGCGCCGGTGCTGCCCGACCAGCCGATGACCCGGCCCTGCGGGACCCAGGTGCCGGCGTTGTAGATCGCCCGGTTCAGGTGCGCGTAGTGGGTGCACTGGCCGTTCGAGTGCCGGATGATCACCTCGATGCCGTTCTGCCAGTACGGCGACCAGTTCGACATGATGATGGTGCCCGCCTGGGAGGCGGAGACCTCGTAGTTCGCCGGCAGCCCGAAGTCCCAGGCGTACTCGTTGTACGCGCCGACGTGCGAGTACGTGCCCTCCGGCCCCTGCGTGACCAGGTAGGACTCGCCGGCCGGGTACGGCAGCTCGTAGTAGTAGTTCGCGGCCGAGGCCGGGGTGGCCCCGACGACCACGGCCCCGGCGACCAGCAGCATCGCGCTCACGGTCGCGCCGATCCGGCGCAGGACCGTCTTCCCTCTGTTCACTGTGGATCCCTCTTCGGTGTGCCAGCAGAGATTCAGCACCGTCATCGTCGACCGCACCGGTGGGAACTGAACAGCACGCCGGGGGGCGGTTCAACGAACCGGGTGGACGACAGGGGTGGGATCAGGGGTCGCCGCGACTGCGGGTGACGAAGACGAGGCATCGCGTCGAGATGAACCCCGCCCGGCGTCCCGACGGCCGGCGCTCGTGCGGGCGGTCACTACGCTGCCGCCCGTGGATCGATTGATGAGCGTTTTCCTGTTCGCCGGCTGCGGGGCGTTCGCCGTCCTCCTCGGGGTCGGGCTCACCGCGCTGGTCGTGACGACCCACCGTCAGGAGCGGGAACGGCGGGACCGGTGGCGGCAGTGGGCCGCCCGGTACGGCTGGACGTACGCCGAGAGACCGCAGGTCGCCTGGACCGACCGGGTGCCGGGCCGCAGCCGCCGGGGCGTGCGGTTCGCGCTGGCCGGGATGCTGCACGGTCGCCCGGTGGGGGTGGCCGAGTACGCGTACACGGAGACGCAGACCTCGACCGGCGCGGACGGTAACCAGACGACCACCTCGCAGACCCACACGTACGTCGTCTGTTCGGTGTGGCTGCGGCGGCAGTTCCCGCCGCTGGCGGTCGCGCCGCGCCACGTCTTCTCGAAGCTGGGCCGCGCGCTGTTCGGCAGCGACAGCTATGCCACCGGGCACGAGGAGTTCGACCGGCAGTGGCGGGTGGGCGCGGCAGCCCCGGGTCAGCAGGCCCTGGTCGGGCCGACCCTGATCGGCGCGCACCTGGCGGGGGCGGTGCCGGCCTGGAGCGTGCGCGGCGCGGAGCTGATCACCTACCGGCGCGGCCGGCTGGCCGACCCGGCCCTGGTGCCGTCCCTGGTGACTCCGCTGATCACGGTCGCCGACCTGCTGGAGCAGGGCCGCTGACCGCGCACCGGCATGCCGGCGGGGAACGGTCCGGGACAGCGCGGGAGGCCGGCCCCCGAGGGGACCGGCCTCCCGTCAGCAGGTGCGGACTACGGCTTCCAGGAGCCGGCGCTCTCGAACCTGTGCTTGTACTCCAGCGCGCCGTTCTTGTCGCGGACGTCGAACACCACGGTGCCCGTGCGCTTGCTGCCCTCGCGCAGGTTGTTGCCGGAGCTCAGCGTGTCGCCGCAGCCGGAGAGCGCGCTGGCCAGGCCGTTGGTCGTGGTGCCGTCCGAGGCCACCCACTCGAAGTAGAACGGGTTGATCGAGCCCTTGCCCTTGGTCACCGTGGCGGTGACGTGGGCGATCAGGTACATGCCCTTGTCCGGGTCCGGAGCGTACTCCCGGCAGCCCTTGGTGGCGGTGGTGAACCGGGTGACCGTGACCTCCAGGGTCCCCTCGTCGTCGGAGAGGACCAGCGTGTCGCCGGGCTTCATGTTGTAGGTCTCGTCGTCCTTGCCCGGGGCGGCGCTGGTGGCGGGCGCCCCGCCCGGCGCGGCGTTGGTGGTCGCCGGGGTGGGCAGGGCCTTCTCCAGGTCGTCCTTCGCCTTGTCGGCGCCGGCGACGACCGCCGCGATGCCGCCGACGCAGCAGAGCAGGGTCAGCACGACCGCCACGATCGCGATGATCAGGACGGTCTTCTTCTTGTTGTTCGGCGGCGCGACCGGCTGCGGCGGGCCGAGCGGGTAGCCGGGCGCGCCGGACGTCACCTGCGGGTACGGCGTGCCGGAGATCGGCGGCTGCGGCATCCCGGACGTCTGCTGGTGCGGTGGGGCCCACGGCTCGCCCGGCGTCCCGGACACCGGCGGCTGCGGCGCGCCGGAGACCGGCGGCTGCGCCCACGGCTCGCCGGGCACGCCCGACACCGGGGGCTGCGGGGCGCCGGAGACCGGCGGCTGGGGCGCGGCCCACGGGTCGTTGGCCGGCTGCTGCGGCACGGGCGGGAGCGGGGACCACGGGTCGCCCGCGGGCTGGGGGCCGCCAGAGACCGGCGGCTGGGGCGGGTAACCGCCCTGGTTGGCGGGGAACTGCGGTGCCGGCGGGTACGGCTGCTGCTCCGGGCTCGGCTGGTAGGGATCCTGCGGCCCGTATGGGGGCTGGGGGTGACTCACCGTACTCCTAGGCACCTGACGACGACGGCAAACGCGGCTGACGCTACCGTGCGCGGACAACGGAACATCTTCGCGTCTCCGGCGGCCCGGCGTCGTCCCCTGAACGGGTCACGTGCCGGATCGAAGGGGCCAGGAGGCCGGTGGCGGGTCAGCGGGGCAGCAGCACGGCGGCGGTGCGCACCAGGGCGTCGTCGACGCTGAACCGGCCGGTGACCAGGGCCGGCGGGTCGGCCACCGGGGCGGCGTCGATCCGGGCCGGCGTGATGCGGGCGGTGAACGTGCCGGCGTCGGGGTCGAGCTCCACCAGGGCGTCGTGGAAGTCCAGCCAGGTGCCGACGACCGGATGCCACACCTTGTAGATCGTCTCCTTGGCGCTGAACACCACCGCCGGCCAGGAGGTCCCCGCCGGCAGGCGGGCGAACCGGTCCTCCTCCTCGGGCAGGCAGATCAGCCGGCGTACGCCAGAGTTGAGCTCCTTGTGCCGCTCGGCGTCGATGCCGACCGACCGGACCTCGGCGCCGCGGGCCGCGACGGCCGCGCAGTAGTCCCGGGTGTGGGTGATGGCGCCGACCACGCCCGCCGGCCAGACCGGCGACCGGTCGGCCGCCGCCGGCACCGGGACCGGGGGCACGCCGAGTGCCGCCATCGCGCGGCGGGCGCACACCCGCCCGGCGGTGAAGTCGCGGCGACGGCTCTCCACCGCCCGGTCGCTGAGGCACGCCCGCTCGGCCGGCAGCAGCTCGCCCGTCCAGTCCGCCGGCCCGGCCACCGCCACGGCCACCGACGGCGGCAGCAGGTCACGCATCGCCGCCCCCCGAGAGGTACGCCCGCACGCGCGCCCGCTCGGCGTCGAGCCCGCCGGCCGGCACCGGTGGCGACTCCGGCCACAGGTCCACCACCGGCTCGCCGTCGCGGGCCTCCCAGGTGCCCACCACCCGCCCCCGGTGCACCACCACCGGCGAGATCCAGCCGGCGGCCCGACTGACGGAGGCGCGTCGGTCGGCCGGGACGATCGTGGTGTCCTTCGTGCCCGGCCCGAGCACCCACTGGTCGAAGGCGGGCAGCAGGCGTACGGCGTCGTCGGGGCGGGCGGCGGCGATCTCGTCCACGTCGACTGCCCGGGCGTACGCGGGCCGCTCGTCAACGGTCACCGGCACCAGCTCGCCCGCGTCGACGAGCCGGGCGAACCAGCCGCGCAGCGCGGCCCGCTTCGAGCCGCCCCGGCTCAGCCACTGGTCGAAGGTCTCCGCGCTCGCCGGCCCGTACGCGCCCAGCCAGGCCGGCAACACCCGGGACGCGGCCTCCTCGGGGTCGGGCAGGCCGGGCCAGTCGGGCAGCAGTGTCTCCGGCCGGGTGAAGGTGACCCGGTTGCCCTCGGTCGGCCCCTGCACCAGCAGGCCCTGCCAGGCCAGCGGCTTGAGCACGGCCCCCCACCCGGATTCGAGGTGCGCGGCGACCGTCCGGTCGCCGGTGCGTTCCACGATCTCGGCGGTGAGCTGCTCCCGGGTCAGCGTCCGGCCGTCGAGCGCGGCGGCGGCCGACTCGGCGATCGCCGCGAGCTGGTCCACGGTCACGAAGGTGCGCTGCCACGAGCCCTTCTCCCAGAACCGGCCGGCGGCCAGCAGGGACAGGCAGGCGGGCGCGTCCTCGACGCGCAGCACGTGCAGGGTGCCGCGCATCGCCCAGGTGCGCAGCAGCCGACGCCCCGCGAGCGCGGCCGCGACCGCCCCGGGCCGGGGATCGGCCTGCCGGGCGGCGACGGCCTGCTCGGCGGCGGAGGCGACCTGCGCCTGCACGCCGACGAGGCGGCCGACCACGTCGACCGGGTCCACGCCCGCCGGCCGGTGCAGCAGGTGCCGGCCGGCCCGCCAGGCCAGCACCTGGTCCACGGTCAGCGTCGCGATGGCCATGGTTGGTGAACGTACCGCAACCGCGTAACGCCGTAGCGTTCGGTGGCGCTGATGGGGCGTCGCAGGGGGGACGGCTCTCATCCATTGTCGACTCTGGTCCGCCGGGGGCGGGCCGCCACGTGAACCGGAGAGGGAGTGCGATGACCGGTGGTGTGGAAGGCTCAACGTCCCCCGTGGACGATCACGCGCCGGTGCCGCCGGGCTGGACCTGCGGCACCTGCGGCGCCGACTGGCCGTGCACCGTCAAGCGCGCCCGGTTGCTGGAGGAGTACCGGGTCGACCGCGCCATGCTCAGCGTCTACCTGGGTTCCTGCCTCGCGGCCGCCACCCAGGACCTGACGCCGGCGTTCGGGACCACCCTCCAGGACCGGTTCATGGGCTGGCTGCCCCGGCAGCACCGGCGCGAGTGACGGCGCGGCCGATCAGCTCCCACCGGACGCCGGGGCCCACCCGTCCACCGTGCTCCGCACCAGGTCATGGCCCAGGTCGAGGCGGATGCCGTCCGGGTTGGTCAGCTCGGCGTCGGCGTACCACGACCGGTCGGCTTCGGGATGCGGTCCCACGAGTCCGACCCGCCCGGCGCCGAAGGCGGTGACGACGGCGGCGGGCGCGCCGGTGTCGTAGGTGGCGAGCACGATGCCCGGCGCCCCGGGTCGCAGCTCGAGCGTCGGCCCGTCCTGGAAGAACATGTGCCGGGACCTGCCGCGCCACCGGACGGGGACCACCGCGTCGTCGGCGCTGTCGACGCTCGCCCCGGCCGTCCTGATGTACTGGTCGACCTTCCCGTCGAGCAGCCCGAAGCCGGGGCGGGTGGCGGCGAGGTACGCCCCCAGGCAGAAACCGAGGTAGTGGCCGCCGTCGCGGACGAAGCCACGGATGTCCTCGGCGTGGTCCCGCAGCCTGCGCCAGGCCGGGCCGACGTTGCCGCCGCCGGGTTGGGCGTAGACCGTCGCTTCGCCCAGCGTGCTCCGCGAGATCTGCCGCTGCTCGCCGGGGCCGCAGTATTCGGTGCGGAACCCGCCGGGTGCGCTGCGCAGGAGGGCGGCCACGGCCTCGGCGCAGCCGGAACAGGCGGCCGGCCCCCGGTAGACCAGTGCCAGCGGCCGGTTGCCTTCCCCGGTGACCGCCGACACGCCGGCCCACCCGAGGGCGGCCAGGGTGCCGGCGGCGCCGGCACCGACGACGAGGCGTCGCCGGCTGATCCGCCGCGTCTCTCCCCGCAGCAGGCCCGAGCTGGTCCGTCCCATGTCGCACCCCTGCCGTTCAGCCGCGCCGCCAGGCGGTCGCGTGCCGGTCGGCGGAGGGCGGCGCCGGTCGTGCGTACATCGACATGCCGGCCCGACCTCGTGATGCTCGGCCTGGCCGGGTGACCAGTCGACCGGCGCCGCGCGAGAGCAGCGTCACGAGCCCTTCCAGCGGGCCACGGCCCGCAGTGGCCCACCAGGCGGTCGCGACCAGCACGACGACCAGGACCTGCGCGAGGTATCCGGCCGTGGGCTCGAGAGTGTCGAGTTCGGAATTGATGAACACGATGTGCGCGGTGTAGAGCGTCAGCGTCATGCTGCCGGCCGCCGCGAGGGGCACCAGCAGCACGGAGGTCGCCCGCCGTGCGAGCTGGCCGAGGAGCAGCAGGGCGGCGAGCACGGCGATCGCGCTTCCGATCGTGCCGAGCAGGTCGAGCGGGGTGCTGGTGTGCGGCGCGTCGACCGCGAGCCACCACCACGTCGAGGTGGGCGTGCTGCCGTCCCCGCCGAGCGCGAGGAGTCCGCTCGTCTCGGCCACGGTCAACCCGCTCTTCGGCTGCGTGAACCAGATCTGCTGCAGACCCTCGTATCGGTTCAGCAGGACCCACGACGCCACCGGCGCCGCCGCGGCCAGCGCGACCCCGGTGTAGAGCAGGCCGAGGAGCACCGACATCCGGGTGAGGGTCAGCCGCCCGACCACCAGCCCGGCGCAGAGGTACGCCAGCCACGTCACCGCGGGGAACTCCCCCGTCATCGACAGCTCGGTGAGCAGCGCGCCGGGAGCGTCGACGAGCTGCGCGAACGCCGGGTTGTCGTAGGTCGGTCCCGGCAGCTGCGGCAGCAGGAGCTGGCGGAGCACGGGACTGCCGGCGGCCACGGCCAGGCAGGTGACCGCCACCAACCAGGTCGGCAGGAACACCAGCGGGATGGCCAGCACGAACATCACCGCGTAGTACGGCAGGATCACCGACGCCAGGGACGCGTCGGCGTAGCCCAGTGCCAACCCGATCGCGCCGATGGCCAGGGCCCGGACGACGAGCGCCGCCACCGGGCCCGCGCCGTCGGCCAGGCGGACCCGCCGTCGACCGGTCATGAACGCGATGCCGACCCCGGCCAGCACCGCGAACAGGGCGGCCGCCCGGCCGCCGAAGATGGTGAACGACCAGGTCGGTCGGCCCAGGGCGTCGGACTGGTACAACGAGTGCACGGCGATCATCCCGAACAGCGCGACGCCACGCGCGGCGTCCACGCCGAGCAGTCGGGAGCGCCCGGCCGTCGCGGGCGGAGCGTCGCCGGCCCGGTCCAGGGCGGCGCGGCTGAGGTAAACGGTCTGTGTCATGGCCTCATCACGGTGTCGATCAGGTCGCAGCCGAGATCCGTGCCGAGCCGGTCGGCGATCGGCAACCCGGCGTCGACGTACCAGTCGTCGGTGGCTTCGGGGTGGGGGCCGACGACCCCGACCCGGCCCGCGCCGAAGGGGGCGACCATCGCGGCGACGGTGCCGTTCGGGTAGGTCGCGAGGACGTCGGCCTCGGCCTTCGGGCGCAGCCAGAAGTACGGGCCGTCCTGGAAGAAGAGCGTCCGCCGCCGGCCGCGCCAGGAGACCTGGACGACGGTGTTCCGCTCCGAGTCGACCGTGGCGGCGGACGAGGCGATGTACTGGTCGGTGTCCCCGGGCAGGAGGCCGAAGCCGGGGGTGGCCCCCGCGAGGTAGCCGCCGAGGCAGATGCCGAGGTACCTGCCGCCGGAGTGGACGAACTGCCTGATCTCGTCGCGGTGGCGCTTCAGGTGGCGGTAGCCGCGGTTGAGGGTGCCGCCCCCGGGTTGGGCGTAGAGCGTCGCCCCGGCCAGGGCCCGCCGGGTCAGCGGCAGGTCGTCCGCGTCCGGGCCGACGTAGCGGACGTCGAAGCCCCAGCGGCTGGACTTGAGCAGCGCTGCCACCGCCTCCGGGCAGCCGGGCAGCGTCGCCGGCCCCCGGTAGACCAGCGCCACCGGCGGCTCCGGCGACCCGGGCAGTGGCGAGCGGACCGTCAGGCCACGGCCGGCGAGTGCCCGCCCGCCGGCGGCGAGCAGCCGACCGACGTTTCCCATCGCCATCACGGCCTCGTCGGCAGCGGGGCGTCGAGGGTCAGCGCGGTGCAGCGGACCCCGCCTCCGCCCTTGGCGAGCTCGGTCGTGTCGAGTTCGACGACCCGCAGGCCGCGCTCGCGCAGCGCGGTTGCCAGCCGCGGCGCCCCCCTGGTCATGGTCACGGTGGTGCCGTCACTGATCAGGTTGAGCGCGAAGCGCGCCGCCTCCTCGACGCAGACCTCGATCAGGTCCATGCCGAGGTCGCGCAGCCGCTGGCGGCTCGGCTCGTCGAGGGCCTCCGGGCAGTAGGCGAGCGTTCGCCCCGGCTCGACGACTCCGACCGCCAGGTCGAGGTCGTACCACTGGTGGCTCACCGTCCGCAGCGGCACGATCTCGTAGCCCAGCTCCCCCGCGAGCACGGCATGCATCCGCCGGTCGGTCCGCTGGCCGTAGCCGGCGAGCAACAGGTCGCCGCAGGCCAGGGCGTCGCCCTGCCCGCTGAACGGGTACGGCGCCTCCAGGACCTCGAAGTCGTGGTCGATCAGCCACCCCTGGAAGTACGGCAGCTCCGCCTTGCGCTCGGGTGGTGGTGCTCCCAGCACGGCCCGACGGCCCCGCACCAGGGCGGCGTTCGCGGTGAAGACCATGTCCGGGCACTCCGGCGCCGACGTCACGTACTCGATGCGGCGCCCTGCCGCCCGGTGCGCGGCGACGATGCGCTCGTGTTCGAGGATCGCCACCGCGTGATCGGGCTGGATCTCGGTGTGCATGTACGGGTTGATCTCGTAGTCGACGCGGAAGTGGGCCGCGTCGGAAACCAGCAGTGCCTTGTTCATCGAGCGTTCTTCCCTTTCGGTGAGCGGATGGTGGACGGGCTGCGGCGCGGTGCGAGCCGCAGCCGTACGGCGCGGCATCAGGCCGCCCGTTGGCTGGTGGTGTCGTGGGTGAGCACGCCCTGGGCGGGGATCCCGCGCCATCGGGTCCCGGCGACCAGGTGTTCGCCCTTCATCAGCAGCGAGAGCGAGCCCAACATGACGTCGTCGCCGACGACCGCGTCGTAGAGCACGATGGCGCGGGTGCCGATCGTGGCGCCGGCGCCGACCGTGACGACGGACATCTTCATCACCCGGTCCTCGAACAGGTGGGTCTGCAGCGACACCTCGGTGCCCACGGTCGCGTCGTCGCCGATCTCGACGAGGTCGAACTCGGTGAGGTACGTCGTGCCGATCCAGGTGCGTCTGCCGACGCGGACCCCGAACCAGCGCAGCAGCGGCGGCAGGAACGGCGTGCCGACCAGGAGCCCGATGCCGGCGGGAACCGCCGCGGCCTCGTAGAGGCCGGTGACGAACTCGGTGCGCCGGACGAAGCCGCTCCACAGCGGTTCCACCCGGGGCCGGTAGGTGCCGACGACGTTGCGCTTGGTCGCCGCGCAGAAGGCGATCACCGCGACGCTCGACGTCATCGCGACGAACGGCGACACCAGCGCCGGCACGAGCAGGTCCCGACCGTTGGCGAGTTGGGACAGCGCCAGGAGGTAGAGGTAGAAGCTGGCGCCGAGCACCGATGCGGGCAGGGTCGCGCGGAAGAACTCGACGAACAGCCGGCGGGCCACCACGGGGCGCGGCGGGCGGTACGTCACCTCCTCGGAGAAGGAGCCGCTGCTCTGGCGCGCCGGCAGGTGCATCGCCGGTGAACCCAACCAGGACGTGCCCTCCGGGACGCCGTCGTCGGGCGGCAGCGTGCCGACGCCGATCAGGGACCCCTCGCCCAGCACCGTGCCGGCCGGTACGAACGCGGCGTTTCCGACGAAGGCTCGGCTGCCGACCGTGGTGGGCAGGAACGCCATGCGGCCGTTGGCGAACGTCGCGGCGCCGAGGCTGGCCATGTCGGCGACGAAGCTCTCCGATCCCAGGGTGAGCAGGTCCGGGTCCAGGTGCGCGGCGGTGGAGACCTCGGCGCCGCGGCCGACCCGGGCACCGAGCAGTCGCAGCCAGGGCCCGGTGTAGAGGGTCGCGTAGAGCGAGTTGGTGAACATGAGGCTCGACTCGAGCAGCTTGTCGGCGATCCACTTGCGCACGCCGAGCATCGAGTGGATGCGGTGGTGAATGCCGACCGGCACCCGCGGCAGCACGAGACGCTTGCCGACGGCGACCAACACGCAGACGGTGAGCACGTAGACGATCCCGGCCGGTAGGGTCGCGACCAGGCCGGCGAGCAGACCACGGGTCAGCAGCACCCACCACACCAGCGCCACGCTGGGCAGGACCATCGCGATCGCCCCGAGTTCCAGCCCGACCAGGCCGACCAGCGCGGCGGCGATGTGGTGCACGCGCCAGCCACGCCGCAGGCGGCGGTAGCTGAGCAGCGATTCCACGGTGGGAGCGAGCCGGGGGGTCGGTGCCGGCGGCGAGCCCGCCCAACGCTCCCCGGGTGGCACCGTCTCGCCGTGGACGAGGACGGACTGTTCGCCGAGGCCGGCGTCCACCCCGACCGAGGCGCCGGGCTCGAGGACCGCGTTCGCGCCGACGAAGGCGTCCGCCCCGATCGTGACCGGCCCGACGACGACCCAGCCGTCCTCCGCCCGCCACGGCCGCAGCGAGACGCCGTACCCGACCGAGGCGTCCCGCCCGACGGAGATCAGGGTCGGCAGGCTGATCGCGCTGGTCGCGATCATGGTCCGGCGGCCGATCCGGGCACCGAGCAGCCGCAGGTAGGTCGCCATCAGCGGAGAACCGCTGAGCACGGGCAGCGGCCCGACCGCCAGCAGCGTGTTCAGCGCCCAGAGCCGGACGTAGGTGGGGCCCCACAGGCGGTACCGGCCGGGCCGGATGCCCGCGGCCAACGGCCGGGCCAGCAGCACCGGCAGCACCCACCGCACGCCGAGGTAGCTGAGCAGGATCGCGACCATCAGCTCCACGAGGACGCGGACCGACACGAAACCGTCGTTGCGGGTGTAGACGTAGGAGACGGGGAGCGTGACCGCCAGCAGCAGCAGGTAGATCACCGCCGCCTGACCCGACCCGGCCAGCGCGATCCGCCGGCTGCTGTGCCGCACCGGGGCGGGGCGGGGCGGAGCGCTGGGCGCGACGGTCCGATCGGCGGCGCCGAGATGAGCCGCCATGCCTCGTACGGTCGGGTGGGCGTACAGGTCGCGGACCGCCGGGCTCACGCCGACCTTGCGGGCGCGCAGCAGCGACACCACCCGCGCCGCCAGCAGCGAATGCCCTCCGAGGTCGGCGAAGAAGTCCGCCTCGACCGACAGCGCCTCGGACTCGATGCCGAACGCCTCCGCCCACGCCGCGCGTACCTGCTCCTCCAGTTCGCCCTCGGCGGCCACGACGGGGCCGGTGGCGAGGGCGAGCCGGCGGTTCGGCGGGGGCAGCCGCTTCCGGTCGACCTTTCCGCTGGGCATGGTCGGCAGCGCGGTGACGACGTCCAGGAAGGACGGCACCATGTAATTGGGCAGCCGGGTCTGCAGGGTCCGGCACAGCCGGGCGATCAGCTCCGCGTGCCCGCCCTCGTCACCCTCGTGTGCGACGAGGTAGGCGGCCAGCTCGTGGGGGGCGTCCGGGGCGTCGGCGACCGGGACCAGCGCCGCCACGGCCTCGGCCACCCCCGGGTCCTCCAGCAGCACGCTCTCGATCTCACCGAGGTCCACCCGATGGCCACGGATCTTGACCTCGGAGTCCGCCCGGCCCAGGTATTCGATCTCGCCGTCCTCGGTGATCCGCCCGAGGTCCCCGGTGCGGTACAGCCGACCGCCGGGCGGCGCCAGGGCGTGCGCGATGAACCGGTCGGCGGTCAGGTCCGGCCGCCCCACGTACCCGCGCGCCACCCCCGGGCCGCCGATGCAGATCTCACCCACCTCGCCGTCGGCGACCGGCTGCCGCTGCTCGTCCAGCAGCACCACGGAGTAGGTCGGCAGGGGCCGCCCGATGGTGACCGGTCGCCCGGGGAGCAGCTCGCCCCAGGTCGCGGTGACCGTGGCCTCGGTCGGCCCGTAGGTGTTGAGGATTCGCCGGCCGGGCCGGCTCCACCGCTCGACCAGCTGCCCCGGGCAGGCCTCCCCGCCGACGAGCAGGTTGCGGATCCGGGGCAGGTCGCGCGGAACGGTGGCCAGCAGGGTGGGCACGCAGTAGAGGACGGTGACGCGTGCCTCGTCCAGGAAGTCCGCCAGCTCCGCGCCGAGGCGACGTGAGTCGTTCGGACCGGCCACCAGGGTGGCGCCGACCGACCACGTCGGCCAGATCTCCTCGATCGCGAAGTCGAACGCAATCGTCATGCCCTGGTAGACCCGGTCCGTCGGGCGCACGTCGTACACGCCGGGCACCACGTCGAGGAAGTTGCAGATGCTCGACTGCGCGACGTCGACGCCCTTGGGCCGACCGCTCGACCCGGAGGTGTAGATCACGTAGGCGCCCGGGTCCTGGCTCCCGTCGCCGCCGATTTCCGGCCGGTCGCCGGGCGCGGCGGCGAGTTCGGCAGCGCACTCGTCGACGACGAGGGCCGGCCGGTCGCCCACCCGGTCGGCGAGCGCCGTGGACGTCAACACCAGGTCGACGGCGGAATCCTCGGCGATGTAGGCGACCCGGTCGGCCGGGGACTCGGGGTCGATCGGCACGAACGCCGCGCCGGCCTTCCCCACGCCCAGCAACGCCACGTACGTCTCGACGGAGCGCCGCAGCAGGATGGCCACCCGCGAGCCGTCGCCGACACCGAGCGTGCGCAGGTGGTGGGCCAGCCGGTTGGCGCGCTCGTCCAGCTCGCGGTAGGTCAACCGCGCATCGCCGCACTCGAGCGCGATGGCCGACGGGTTCCGGTCGCACGCGGACTCGAACACGTGGTGCAGGCGCCGCGTACGCCTGACGCCGCCCTCGTCCCACGGCTTCCGCACGGCATCGACGACCAGCGAGCCGATCGCGACGCGCGCCTCCGCGTCCGGAAGACGCTCCGGCGCCGGGGGAGACGTGGGCGTACCGGTGAGACCTACCTGTTCCACGGAACCGCGAACCTCCTGCGTCGATTACGAGCAAGCAACCGGTGCCGTGCGGTGGACGCCTGTGCGGACCCCGTCATCACCGGACCGGTGGCAGGGATGTCCGACAGAAGCCCTCCGCAGGGCAGGTGCGATGGACAGCGATATCGCCGTGAAGCCCGCGAGGCGTCACGGAAGTGCCAAATCGTCGTGACGGGTGTCGGCTGGACCGCCGACCGCCGCCGGGATCAGTCGGCGCTTGCGCCTGCTACCGGCCGGGGCTGATCGGTCGCGTGCAGGTGTGGCTGGGCGTCCACACACCGAGGGCCGCGGGTCGGGAGCGCCGGTCCCGACCGGACAGTGGTCGCGACGACCGAGAGGTGCGTCAGGGGGCCTGCCGTGGCGCGGACGCCGCTGCGCCGGGCCGGTCGATGTCGCCGCCGGGTGGCGTCGACGAGGTCCGGGTCGGCGCCGGAGCGGGCGGCGCCGGAAAGTCCCTTGAGGACGGCGGGTGACCCACCGTCGTGAATGTAAACGACCACTCGGACGAGAGTAGGGAGGCAATTAGAGCTTTATGTCGGGTTATGCGGTGTTGCGTGACTCGCGGTCTCCAGAAGGTGAACATCCGGATGAACGGGCTGTCCGACGACGCCGACGACGATCGACGCAGGGGGTCGAATATGGAATGACGAGGCATGAATCGCGCGCCGGCCAGGGGCGGCCGGCCGGGGAAGTTCGATCGGCTGCCGGCTTGCGATGGCCGTCGATCCGCACCGTTTGTGCAGGATGACGGACCGTAAGATGTCGGATGTAAACCATCCGTTCGGTGTCGCGTAGGTCGGAAATCTGACCGAAGTCGACCCGTTGTGCCAGTGGTGTGGGGTGGTTAAGCTCTTCATGCGCGCCCCAATCGCCCGCTTCCCCCGTGGCAGGCGATCGGGGCGCGCTTCTACGTCGACGGGCCCGCACGCCACGCGTGCGGGCCCGTTCTCGCGCGCCCGCCGCGCCCCCGGGGCCCCGGAGCCGCGGCGGGACGCGCGTCTTCGGTCAGATCCAGCGGCCGTCCAGCCACATCCGCGCCGACCACTCGGCGTACGGGAGCAGCTTGCCGACGAAGATCGGATGGAAGTACGCGAAGCAGAGCGCGACCAGCAGCACGTACGCCCCGGCGATCACCCCGCCCACGAGCCGGCGGTCCTGGCCGGCGTCGAGCGGCGCGACGGTGCCGCCTCCGGTCGGGCCGGCGGGTGTGACGATCGCACCGAGCACGTAGACCACCGCCAGCACCAGGAACGGCAGCACCGGCGCGGTGTAGAAGGAGAACATCGTCCGGCCGTCCAGCGCGAACCAGAACCAGGGCAGCAGGCCGGCCGCCACGACGAGCAGGATCGCGCCGGCCCGCCAGTCCCGCCGGGCCAGGCCTAGCCACGCCAGCGCCACCAGGGCGGGCAGGAACGACCACCAGAGCAGGGGCGTGCCGAGCAGCAGGACCTCCGAGGCGCAGCTCGGCGCGCCGCAGGCCCCGTTGCCCGACCAGTAGAAGGCGACCGGTCGGCCCAGCAGCAGCCACTGCCACGGCCACGACTGGTACTTGTGCCCCTCGTCCAGAGTCCGGTGGAAGCCGTACGCCGCCTTGTGGTACTCGACGAGGTTGTGCAGCGCGCCGATGACCGGGGTGTCGCTCAGCGGCGCGTTCGGGTACCGCTCCGCGAGCCGGTAGTAGCCGTCGTCGCCGAGCAGCCAGCCGGACCAGGTGGCGAGGTAGGTGACCACCATCAGCACCCCGGCCAGCACCAGCCAGGGCAGCTCGTCGAGGAGGGTGTCCCGCCACGGCCGACGGGCACCCGCGGAGCGGCGGACCCCGACCTCCCAGAGGATCACCAGCAGCGCGAACACGGGCAGGAAGTAGAGCGCGCTCCACTTCACCGCGCAGGCACCGCCGAACAGCACCCCGGCGGCCAGCCGCCACCACGGCCAGTTCCGCCAGCCGCCCGCCGGCCGCCCGGCCCGCCCCGGCCGGCCCGGGTCGAGGCCCGCCTCCAGCGCCCGGGCCCACCGGCGGCGCCGGGCGTCCCGGTCCAGCACCAGGGCGCCGAACGTGGCCAGCACGAAGAACAGCAGGAAGATGTCGAGCAGCGCCGTGCGGGACAGCACCAGATGGAAGCCGTCCAGCGCGAGCAGCAGGCCGGCCGCGCAGCCGAGCGCGGTCGAGCGGAACATCCGCCGGCCGATGCGGACCAACATCAGCACCGACAGGGTGCCGACGACCGCCGCCGAGAACCGCCAGCCGAACTCCGGGGTGGTGGTCATCAGGTGCCCCGGCACGGAGATGCCGTGCTCGGCGTCCGAGTAGCCGAAGGCCCACTCGCCGAGCCCGATCAGCCACTTGCCGAGCGGCGGGTGGACCACGTACGAGGGGCCGTTGTCCTGGTAGTTCCACTCGACGCCCTTGTCGACCAGGGCCCAGCCCTCGCGGGCGTAGTAGATCTCGTCGAAGATCTTCCCGGGCGGATGGCTCAGGCCGACGAACCGCAGGATCGCCGCGATCGCGACGATCACGCCGGTGGCCAGCCAGGAGCGCCCGTCCAGCCGGGCCTCCACGGTCGCCAGCCGGCGCCGGACGATGCCGGGAACGGCGCCGCCGGGAGCCGGGGACGATCCTTCCGGTGGCGATCCCGTCGTGGGATCGGGTCCCGCCTGGTCCGCGCTCTGTGCTGTCGACGCACTCGTCACCCGGCGATCGTAGGCTGCCAAGGTGCCCGGTGGCGCCCGTCGTCTCCGATACCGGCACCCCTGTCGATGAAGGAGCCGTTCCCGTGGGTGAAATGTCCGACACCGGGCGCCTGATCCTCCTCGGCGCGCCGCTCGGCAACCCGGCCGACGCCTCGGCCCGCTTCCGTGAGGTGCTCGCCGCCGCCGACGTGGTGGCCGCCGAGGACACCCGCCGGCTCACCCGCCTGGCCCGCGACCTGGACGTCACCGTGGCGGGGCGGATCGTCTCCTACTTCGAGGGCAACGAGGAGCGGCGCACCCCCGAGCTGGCCGACGTATTGACCGCCGGCTACGTGGTCGCCCTGGTCACCGACGGCGGCATGCCGAGCGTCTCCGACCCCGGCTACCGGCTGGTGCGGGCCGCCCTGGACGCCGGCGTGCCGGTCACCGCCGCGCCCGGCCCGAGCGCCGTCACCACCGCGCTGGCGCTGTCCGGGCTGCCCTGCGACCGGTTCTGCTTCGAGGGCTTCCTGCCGCGCACCCCCGGCGCCCGCCGGTCCCGGCTGCGGGCGCTCGCCGCCGAGGAACGGACGTTGGTCTTCTTCGAGGCGCCGCACCGGATCGCGGGCGCGCTCGCCGACCTGGCCGCCGCGTTCGGCGCCGACCGGCCCGCCGCGCTGTGCCGCGAGCTGACCAAGACGTACGAGGAGATCGTCCGCCGCCCGCTCGGCGAGCTGGCCGACTGGGCCGCCGCGGGGGAGCCCCGCGGCGAGATCACCCTCGTGGTGGCGGGCGCGCCCGAGACGGCCCCGGAACGCCCCGACGACGACACCCTGCGGGCCGCCGTCGCCGCCCGGGAGGCCGCTGGCCTGTCCCGGCGGGACGCGATCACCGAGGTCGCCACGGAGTACGGCCTGCGCCGGCGCGACGTCTACGGCGTCGTGCACGCCTGAGCCCCGGCCGGCACCACGCCGGCTGCTCGGGTGTGTCCTCGGGCCCGGCGCTCGGCCCGCCCCGGCTGTGCACTCCGGCCCGGCGCTTGGCTGCTCGGCGCACCGTGGGCCTCGCCGGGGCGCTCGGGGCACCATCGGGGTTCACCAGGCGGCGACGAGGAAACCGGCGGTGATCACCAGCGGGCCGGCCAGCGCGCCGGCCACCGCCCAGCGGCGGGCGCGAGGATCGGTGAACCGGGTCGAACCCGTCCACCGGGCGATCCCGGCGGCGCAGCCCAGCACCACCAGCAGGCCGAGCAGCCAGCGCAGGTGCGCGGCCCGGCCGGTGTCCGCGTACGCGGTGCCGCCCTGCGGGCCCGTCATCCGGGCCGGCAGCGTCGTGCCGGTCGCGGTGCGCTCCGCGGTCACCCCGCTCACCCGCACGCCGTGCGCGGTCCACGTCTCGTCGGCGGAGACGAAGTTGCCCCGGCAGCGCTGCGTGAGCCCACCGCCGGTGCAGTCGGCGATCACCACCGTGCCCCGGGTGGCGTGCCCCACCGCCAGCCAGAACGGGCCGGCGCTGACCCAGGCGAAGAACGCCGCCACCAGGCTCAACGCCAGCAGCGCGGCCAACCCCGGCAGCGGATCGGGCGGACGCGGGGTGCGCCGGAACCGTCGCCGCGCGGCATCCTCCCGGGTGGACCGCTGCCGCTCGTGCGGCGACTCCTCCCGGATCGGCGTGCCGTCCCAGTGCACCAACTCGATCGGCGGCCAGTACGCCGCGTCGCCGCCGTCGGTCCCTTCCCCGGCCCCGCCCTCGCCGTCCGGCGTACGCCCGCCGTCGTCCCGGTCAGGCGTACCGTCGGCCAGGGATCGGCCCCGGCGGGGCCAGCGGTTCGGCTGCCGGACCGGGGCCCGGCGGGGCAGGGCGTCAACCGGCGCCCCGGTCGTGGGCTCCACCTCGACGGCGGGCGCGGGAGGCGGCGAGGCCGCGACCGCGCCGGCGGGCGGTTGCGGCGGCGGCTCCGGCGGCGGCTCCGGCGGCGCGGCGGCCGGAACCACCCGCGGGTGCGGCGCGAGGGTGCCGCGCGCCGCCCTTGTCCCGCCGCCGTCCGCCGGGCCGGAGGGACGGTCGTCACGATCCCGGGCCGCTCGTCTGCTAGTCACGGCGTTCATTGCACCCCGCAACCCGCACGCGAACGGGCAGCTCAGGCCGCGTGTCGGCGACAAATCGGACAAATAGCGGACCCGATCCGGCCGGTCCGCCGACCCGCGAGCCCTATTGATTCGCGATCACCCGAAGCGGGTCACTAGGCTTGCTGGCCATGAGTCACGTTCTCGCGGCGGTTGCCTGGCCGTATGCCAACGGCCCGCGCCACATCGGCCACGTCTCCGGTTTCGGCGTTCCCTCCGACGTCTTCAGCCGGTACATGCGGATGGCCGGCCACGACGTGCTCATGGTGTCGGGCACCGACGAGCACGGCACCCCCATCCAGGTGCAGGCGGACGCCGACGGCGTCACCCCGCGCGAGCTGGCCGACCGCTACAACCGGGTGATCGTCGAGGACCTGCACGGCCTCGGGCTCTCCTACGACCTGTTCACCCGCACCACCACCCGCAACCACTACGCGGTGGTGCAGGAGCTGTTCGAGGGGATGTACCGCAACGGGTACATCGTCCCGAAGACCACCATGGGCGCGATCTCCCCGTCCACCGGCCGGACCCTGCCCGACCGCTACATCGAGGGCACCTGCCCGATCTGCGGCTACGACAGCGCCCGCGGCGACCAGTGTGACAACTGCGGCAACCAGCTCGACCCGATCGACCTGATCGACCCGAAGTCGCGGATCAACGGGGAGACCCCGAAGTTCGTCGAGACCGAGCACTTCTTCCTGGACCTGCCCGCCCTGGCCGACGTGCTGCGGCGGTGGCTGGACACCCGCGAGGGCTGGCGGCCCAACGTGCTGCGCTTCTCGCGGAACCTGCTCGACGACCTCCAGCCCCGGGCCATCACCCGGGACCTGGAGTGGGGCGTGCCGATCCCGCTCGACGGCTGGCGGGACCGCCCCGACAAGCGCATCTACGTCTGGTTCGACGCGGTGATTGGCTACCTCTCCGCCTCGATCGAGTGGGCCCGCCGCTCCGGCGACCCCGAGGCGTGGCGCAGGTGGTGGTCCGCCGACGCCGAAGGCAAGGACGCCCGCGCCTACTACTTCATGGGCAAGGACAACATCGTCTTCCACTCGGTGATCTGGCCGGCGCTGCTCTCCGGCTACTCCGGCGAGGGTGACCGCGACGGCCAGCCGGGCGAGCTGGGCCGGCTCAACCTGCCCACCGAGGTGGTCTCCAGCGAGTACCTGACCATGGAGGGGCGCAAGTTCTCCTCCTCCCGGCGGGTCGTCATCTACGTCCGGGACTTCCTGGAGCGGTACGACGCCGACGCGCTGCGCTACTTCATCGCCGCCGCCGGCCCGGAGAGCAACGACACCGACTTCACCTGGGCCGAATTCCTCCGCCGCAACAACGACGAGCTGGTCGCCGGCTGGGGCAACCTGGTCAACCGCTCCATCTCGATGGCGGCGAAGAACTTCGGCGCGATCCCGCCCGTCGACCCGGCCGGGCTCACCGAGGCCGACGAGGCGCTGCTCGCGGTCGCCCGGGCCGGCTTCGCGACGGTCGGCGACCTGATCGCCCGGCACCGGCAGAAGCAGGCCATCGGCGAGGCGATGCGGGTGGTCGCCGAGGCCAACAAGTACCTCTCCGAGCAGGCCCCGTGGAAGCTCAAGGGCGAGGCCGACAAGCCCCGGATGGGCACCATCCTGCACGTCGCCCTCCAGGTGGTCAGCGACGCCAACACGCTGCTCACCCCGTTCCTGCCGCACTCCGCGCAGAAGGTGCACGAGCTGCTCGGCGGCACCGGCGTGCACGCCCCGATGCCGGTCATCGAGGAGGTCGACGACCTCGACGGCGGGCCCGCGTACCCGGTGCTGACCGGTGACTACTCGGTCGGCGCGCGCTGGGAGCCCGTGCCGCTGGAGGTGGGCCGGGCGTTGGCCGCACCGAAGCCGGTCTTCCGCAAGCTCGACCCGTCGATCGTCGACGAGGAGCTGGCCCGCCTGGCCGGCTGATCCCCGAGCGTGCCGACGGGCGCGACCCGAGGAGGTCGCGCCCGTCGTCGTCCGTGCCAGGCCGTGCGGCTGTGCTTCCCGGGCGGGGCGGTCAGGCCCGCGCCATCGCCGGCGCGCCGATGAAGTCCATGATGCTGCGGTTCACCTCGGGCGCGTTCGTCCAGGGGATGCCGTGCGGCGCGCCCTTCAGGGTGACCAACTGGCTGCCGGCCAGCATCGGTTGCAGCCGCTGACCGGTCTTCGGGTACGGCAGCACCGCGTCGGAGTCACCCTGCACGATCAGCACCGGCACGTCGATGCGGGACACGTCGCCCCGGAAGTCGGTCTGCCAGGCGTCCACGCTGTCGTGGGTGCCCTTCGCCGAGGCCCGGGCGCCGATCTCCCAGTGCGCCCGGAACGCCTCCTCGCTGACCAGCCTGCCCCTGTTCTCCTGATAGTTGAAGAACGCCTCGCAGAAGGTGGTGAGGTACGCGAAGCGGTCGTCGAGGATGGCCTGCTGGAAGCCCTGGAAGAGGCTCTTCTCGACCCCCTCCGGGTTGTCCGAGGTCTTCAGCAGGAACGGCGCGAGCGGGGCCAACAGCACCGCCCGGTCGACCCGCTGCGAGCCGTACACGCCCAGGTAGCGGGTCACCTCGCCGGTGCCCATCGAGTGGCCGACCAGGATCGCGTCGCGCAGGTCCAGCTCGGTCATCAGCACGTCCAGGTCGGCGGCGAACGTGTCGTAGTCGTACCCGAACGCCGGTTGGGCGGAAGCGCCGAAACCCCGCCGGTCGTACGTGATCGTCCGGTATCCGGCGGCCAGCAGCGGCCCGGTCTGCTTCTCCCAGGTCGCCCCGTTGAACGGGAAGCCGTGGATCAGCACGATCGGCTGACCGGAGCCGTGGTCCTCGTAGTACAGGTCGATGGGGGCCGAGTTCTCCGTCCCCACGGTGATGAAAGGCATGCGCGTCTCCTGGTCACATGACGGCTGGACGCGTGCGGGTTCCCGCCCCGTCCCCGGTTATGCCGGCGAGATCCGGCACGCGTCGGGTCAGAGCCGGTACGGCAGGTCCACCACCCGGTCCTCGGTGACCTCGGCGGCCGGCGCCCACGCCTCGTAGACGCCCCGCTCCTGGCACTGCGCCCCGGTCTCCGCCACCGCGTCCGGATCCGGTCGGCGCAGCCGCAGGCGGAGCCAGCCGGTTTCCTCCCGCAGCACCAGGCAGGGCACGCCCCGCCAGTCGGCCAGCCGCAGCCGGCGGGCCGCCCACTCGACCGGGTACCGGGCGGCGCGGGTCATCGCCAGCACCCGGAACCCGCCGGGCAGGTCGGCCACCGCCTCGTAGTCACCGCCGGCGTAGCCGCCGACCAGCCGGGTGGAGTGGGGCGCCTCGCCCGTCGGCACGTACTCCTGGTCGGGGGAGAGCCCCGGCACCGCCGCGAGCAGGTGCCGCCACTGCGGGCCGACCATCCGCAGCCAGCCGCGCTGCTCGGCCTGGTAGCTGTAGAGCACCACCTCCACGCCGTCGGCCGGGTAGGCGAGCAGGGTGGCGTTCGCCGGCATCGGCAGGTCCGCGAAGTCCCGCGTGACGAACTCCGGGACGAGCTGACCGTTGCTCGGCACGAACCCCGTGCCGAGGACCGCCGCGCCGAGCCGGTCGCGGGGCGCCAGCGCCGTCAGGCCGCGGTGCGCCGCGCCGACCGGCACGTCGTAGTCGCCCGGGTCGGCGGCCCGCCAGCGCAGCGCGTACGTCACGTCCGCGCCGTCCCGGGCGTCCGCGCCGTCGGTGCGCAGCACCGTCGTCGCCGCCGGGGTACGCAGGTGCGCCACGTCGTGCTCCCGGTAGCAGAAGCCGTGCGGCAGCCACCCGCGCACGTAACCGGCGAGCTGCCGGGCGGAGAGCACCTTCACCATCCGGGTGCCGCGCCGGACCACCGCCGAGGCGCGCACCGCCGCCAGCGTCGGGTCGCCGGCCGCCGTCGGCTGCTGGCTGAGCTGCTGCACGTACGACCAGCCCCGCTCCCGGTGCAGCGGCACCAGCAGCGGCGCCTCCGGCTCCTCGACCGGCTCGGTCACCGGATGCACGTCGCTGACCTCGGTGGCGTGCACGAACCTGCGCCACGGGCGGGTCGTGCCGGGCCGGGACCACTCGAAGCCGGGTGCCTCGGCCGCGCTGGACAACTCGTACGCCGCGCCCCGGGCGATCTCCTCCGCCGGGTACACCGCGCCCCCGTACGTGACGAAAAGGCCGTTTCCGCTGGTCTGAGGGGTGACGGTCACCCCGCTGACGCTAGGCCCGACATGTGCCGAGTCGGTGAACGGCCGGTGGCGTCCCCGCGACGCGGGCCGCCGACGGTGTGTGATGCTGGCCTGCGATGAGCGAGCCCACCGAAACCCGCAAGCAGCGCGCCGCCCGCCGGGCCGGGGAGTTCCCGCCCGCCCCCGAGCCGCTGCCCCGCCCCGTGCTGGACAGCCACACCCACCTCGACATCACCGTCAGCGAGGCCGGTGTGCCCCCGCACGGCGCGACGGGCGAGCCGGGGGCGCGGGCAGCTGCCGACTCGAGCGACGGCCCCGCCGCGGACCCCGTCGCCGCGGTCGTCGCCGTCGCCGCCTCCGTGGGCGTCGACCGGCTGGTGCAGGTCGGGGTGGACGTGGCGTCGTCCCGTTGGGGCGCCGACGTCGCCGACGCCCATCCGGCCGTGCTGGCCACCGTGGCGCTGCACCCGAACGAGGCGCCCCGCCTGGCCGACCTCGACGAGGCGCTGCGCGAGATCGAGGCGCTCGCCGCCCGCGACCGGGTACGCGGCATCGGCGAGACCGGGATGGACTTCTTCCGCACCGGCGAGGAGGGGCGGGCCGTGCAGGAGGAGAGCTTCCGCGCGCACATCGCCATCGCCAAGCGGTACGGCAAGGCACTGGTCATCCACGACCGGGACGCGCACGCCGACGTGCTGCGGATCCTCGACGACGAGGGCGCGCCCGACACAGTGGTGCTGCACTGCTTCTCCGGCGACGCCGACTTCGCCGCCGAGTGCGTCCGCCGCGGCCACCTGCTCAGCTTCGCCGGCACCGTCACCTTCGGCAGCGCCGGGGCGCTGCGCGAGGCCGCCGCGCTGACCCCGCTCGACCAGATCCTGGTGGAGACCGACGCGCCGTACCTGACCCCGATGCCGCACCGCGGCCGGCCCAACGCGTCGTACCTGATCCCGCTGACCGTCCGGGCGCTGGCCGAGACGACCGGCGCGGACCTGGACGACCTCTGCGCCGCCATCTCCGCCACCGGCGACCGCGTCTTCGGCCCGTGGTGACCGGCAGGTCCCCCGCCACGGGCCCCCTCCGCACGCCCGTGCCGGCCCGCATAGGCTACGGGGCGTGACCGGTCTCCTCGGCCCGGCGGAGATCCGGGAACTGGCCGCCCGGCTGGGCGTCGCCCCCACCAAGAGGCTCGGCCAGAACTTCGTGCACGACCCCAACACGGTGCGGCGCATCGTCACCGCCGCCGGGCTGACCCCGGACGACGTGGCGCTGGAGGTCGGCCCCGGCCTCGGCTCGCTCACCCTGGCCCTGCTCCCCGCCGCCGCCCACGTGCACGCCGTGGAGATCGATTCGACGCTGGCCGGCGCGCTGCCGGAGACCGCCGCCCGGCACGCCGGCCCGGACGCCGCCCGGCTCACCGTGCACCACGCCGACGCGCTGCGCGTACGCGCCGCCGACCTGGCCGACCCGGCACCGACCGCGCTGGTGGCGAACCTGCCCTACAACGTGGCCGTGCCGGTGGTGCTGCACCTGCTCGCCGAGCTGCCCAGCCTGCGGCACGGCCTGGTGATGGTGCAGAAGGAGGTCGCCGACCGGCTCGTCGCCGGTCCCGGCTCCAAGGTGTACGGCGTCCCGTCGGTCAAGCTCGCCTGGTACTCCCGCGCCCGCGCCGCCGGGAAGGTCCCGCCGAACGTGTTCTGGCCGGTGCCGAACGTCGACTCCGGACTGGTCGCCTTCACCCGCCGCGAGCCGCCCCGCGACGACGTACCCCGGGAACGGGTCTTCGCCGTGGTGGACGCGGCGTTCGCGCAGCGCCGCAAGACCCTGCGCGCCGCGCTGGCCGGCTGGGCCGGCGGCGCGGACCGGGCCGCCGCCGCGCTCGTCGCCGCCGGCGTCGATCCCGGCGCGCGCGGCGAGTCACTCTCCGTCGAGCAGTTCGCCGCCATCGCCGCGTCGGCCCCGGCCGCCCCGTCCGCCGCACAGTAGGCTGACGCCGTGCCCGCCCCGGGCCATCCGCACGTGTACGCGTACGACCTGGTCGACGGCCGGTGCGTGCCGGCCGCCGACGCCGCCGAGGAGCTGATCGTGGAGAAGCCGTTCGACATCCGCCTGCGCCTGCGGGACACCGCCCCGTGACCGAGGCCTGGGGACCGGACGACGAGGACGAGCAGCGGCGGCGCGGCGCCAGCGGACCGGTGCGGGTCCGGGTGCCCGCCAAGGTCAACCTGCATCTCGGGGTGGGGCCGCTGCGCCGCGACGGCTACCACGAGCTGAACACCGTCTACCACGCCATCTCCATCCACGACGAGCTGACCGCCCGCCGGGGCGACACGCTCACCCTCACCATGGAGGGCGAGGGCGCCGGCGAGCTGGCCCTGGACGACTCCAACCTGGTCATCCGGGCGGCCCACGCCCTCGCCGGGTACGCCGGGGTGACGCCGCACGCCCGGCTGCACCTGCGCAAGCAGATCCCGCTGGCCGGCGGGCTGGCCGGGGGCAGCGCCGACGCCGCCGCCGCACTGGTCGCCTGCGACGCGCTCTGGGGCACCGGGCTGTCCCGCGACGAGCTGGCCGGGATCGCCGCCGACCTGGGCTCCGACGTGCCGTTCCTGATCCACGGCGGCACGGCGCTCGGCACCGGCCGGGGAGAGGCGGTCAGCCCCGTGCTGGCCCGCCCCACGTCCTGGCACTGGGTGGTCGCCGTCGCCGACGGCGGCCTCTCCACCCCGGCCGCCTACCGCGAACTGGACCGGCTCCGCGACGCCGGCACCGCCGGTGCGCCGCTGGGCAGCACCGACGCGCTGCTCGCGGCGCTGCGCCAGCGGGACCCACGGGTGCTCGCCGCGACCCTCGGCAACGACCTCCAGGATGCCGCCCTGGCCATGCGCCCGTCGCTGGCGGCGACGCTGAAGGCCGGCGAGGCGGCCGGCGCGCTCGCCGGCATCGTCTCCGGCTCGGGGCCGACCTGCGTCTTCCTCGCCGTGGACGCCGCCGACGCCGAGCGGATCGCCGCCGAGCTGGCGTCGGCCGGGGTGTGCCGCGAGGCCCGGACCGCCCACGGCCCGGTCGCCGGCGCCCGCATCGTCTGACCGCCGACGCTCCGGCGCCCGCTGACCTGGAACAAGCCGGCCGCCCCGCCGGTTGACCCGCGGCGGGCCCGGCTCCGGCCGGGGCGGGCCCCGGCGCCCGCGTACCCTGGGAGGCTCAGGCGTCCCAGGTGCCGACCGGCACGGGGACGCCTTGATCATGGGAGGTGAGGTCGTGGCCAACATCGTCAACCTGGACCGGGTGTCCAAGGGCTACGGCGCCGCCGGGCCGCTGCTCACCGACGTCTCGCTCGGCCTCGACGACGCCGACCGGATCGGCGTGGTCGGCCTCAACGGCGCCGGCAAGTCCACCCTGCTGCGGCTGCTCACCAAGCAGGAGGAACCGGACGACGGGCGGGTCACCCACCGCCGTGACCTGCGGGTCGCCTGGCTGCCGCAGAGCCTGACGCTCGCCCCCGACGCCACCGTCCGGGACGTGGTGCTCGGCACGGCCTGGCTCGGCGAGAGCATGGGCGCCGAGCACGAGTGGGCCGGCGACGCCGGCGTCCGCGCCATCCTCGACGGCCTCGGCATGCCCCATCTCGGGCTCGACCAGCCGGTCGGCCCGATGTCCGGCGGCGAGCGGCGGCGCGTGGCGCTGGCCGCGCTGCTGGTCCGCGAGTCCGACCTGCTCATCCTCGACGAGCCCACCAACCACCTCGACGTCGGCGGCGTCGACTGGCTGGCCCGCCACCTCGTCGGCCGCAAGGGCGCGCTCGTCGTGGTCACCCACGACCGGTGGTTCCTCGACGCCGTCTGCACCACCACCTGGGAGGTCGCCGACCAGACCGTCCGGGCGTACGAGGGCGGCTTCGCCGCCTGGACCCTCGCCCGCGCGGAGCGCGAGCGGGTCGCCGCGGCCACCGAGGCCCGCCGGCAGAACCTGCTCCGCAAGGAGATCGCGTGGCTGCGCCGCGGCCCGCCCGCCCGCACCTCCAAGCCGCGGTTCCGCATCGATGCGGCCAACGCGCTCATCGCCGACGTCCCGCCGCCGCGCGACACCATGTCGCTGCAACGGCTCGCCACCGCCCGGCTCGGCAAGCAGGTGTACGACCTGGAGCAGGTGACCCTGCACGCCGGCCCGAAGGAGATCCTGCGCGACGTCACCTGGCAGGTCGGGCCCGGCGACCGCATCGCGATCCTCGGCCGCAACGGCGCCGGCAAGACCACCCTGCTGCGGATGCTGGCCGGTGTCACCCGCCCCGACGGCGGGCGCCTCGCCACGGGCTCGACCGTCCGGCCGGCCTTCCTCTCCCAGGAGCTGGCCGAGCTGCCCGGTCACCTGCGGGTCCTCGAAGCCGTCGAGGAGGTCGCCCGCCGGGTGCAACTCGGTGACCGGGAGGTCTCCGCCGCCCAGCTCGCCGAGGTGTTCGGCTTCGACGACCGGCGGCTATGGACCCCGGTCAGCGACCTCTCCGGCGGCGAGCGCCGCCGGTTGCAGATGCTCCGGCTGCTCGCCGGGGAGCCCAACGTGCTCCTGTTCGACGAGCCCACCAACGACCTCGACACCGACACCCTCGCCGCGCTGGAGGACCTGCTCGACTCCTGGCCCGGCACCATCGTCGTGGCCAGCCACGACCGCTACCTCATCGAGCGGGTCACGGACGTCGCGTACGGGATGTTCGGCGACGGGCGGCTGGTGCACCTGCCCGGTGGCGTCGACGAGTATCTCGCCCGGGCCGCCGGCCGACCCGGACCGGCCCCGACCGAGCCGGCCGCCGCGGTCAGCTCCGACGCGCCGGCCGAGGTCGGCATGTCCGCCGCCGAGGCACGCCAGGCCCGCAAGGAACTGGCCCGGCTGGAACGGCAGATCGCCAAGCTGGAGCAGAAGGAGGCCGCCCTGCTCGACCAGCTCGCCGCGCACGCCACCGACTACGCCAAGGTCGCGGAACTCGACGCGCAACTCAAGGAGCTGCGGGCCGAGCGGGAGCGGACCGAGGAGACCTGGCTGGCCCTGGCGGACGAGATCCCGGCGATCTGAGCCGGCCCTCGTCGTGGCGTCGCACGCGGGAGGCCCCCCGTGTGCGGCGTCACACCGCCACGTGCGGGACAATCGTCCGCGACCCCTCACCCGAACGGCGTTGGAGACACAGACATGGCCCACACCCCCGTCAACCACCCCGCGCGGCCGGTCTACCGGGCGATCGGCGGGCTGACCGGTCTGTACCTGGTGGCCTTCGGCGTGCTCGGCATCATCGCGAGCGCCGGCAACGAGGTCCTCGCCCAGGATGACACCCAGGTCCTCGGCCAGGGCACGAACCTCGGCTTCTCGCTGCTCACCGCCCTGCTCGGGGCGGCGGTGCTGGCCGGCACCGTGATCGGTCGCAACATCGACGTCATGATCAACCAGTGGCTGGCGTACACCATCATGGTGATCAGCCTCGCCGGTCTCGCCTTCATCCAGACCGAGGCCAACATCTTCAACTTCAGCATCATCACCGTCATCGTGCTGATGGTGGTCAGCCTGGTCCTGCTGACGGCCGGCATGTACGGCAAGGTCGGCACCGACGAGGAGCAGGAGGCCTGGCAGAAGGCCCGCCTCGTGCTCTGAGTCGTCGCTGGTTGCTCTCCGGGTTGTCGCCGGAGCCCGACCCGCTCCGGGCGGTCAGGCCTGATCCCTCCGCCGGTCGGGCTCCGGCGAAACCTGTCAGGGTCCCGCTCCAGCCCGGCCCTGCGGCCCGGTGGGGGTGGGACCTTTTGGTTTGCCTCCGCCGGGCGAGGCCTTCGGGCGTTTTGACGGACATCGGCCTTCTGTCCGGGTGACAATCGGGTGATTGTCACTACTCGGGCGGAGGGGTCATGGTCCACTTTCCGGTAAACCACCCGGCGCGGCCGATCTACCGGGTCCTCGCCGGGCTGGTCGGGCTCTACATCCTGGTCTTCGGGGTCTGGGGCACCGTCCAGACGCTGGGCGAACCACTCTTCGACCGGGGCGACACCTGGGTCCTCGGGCTCCGCACCAACCTGGCGTTCTCGCTGGTCTCGGTGATCTTCGGAATCGTGCTGATCATCGGCGCCTCCCGGCGCGGCAACCTCGGCCACTACATGAACCTGACCGCCGGAGTCGTCTTCCTGGTGACCAGCATCCTCATGATGGCCGTGCTCCAGACCGAGGCCAACTTCCTCAACTTCTCGATGTCCACCGTCATCGTGTCGATGTTCTTCGGCCTCCTCCTGCTCGGCACCGGCCTGTACGACAAGGTCGGCACCGACGAGCACGCCGCGGAGGAGCGGCGTCACCGCCACCACCCCGTCTCCGAGGCGCACACCCGCTGACCGCGGCGGACTCAGCGCCCCCGCACCGTGATCAGGCCCGGCTTGGCCTCCAGGTGCGACAGCCCGTTCCAGGCCAGGTTGACCAGGTGCGCCGCCACCGTCTCCTTCCGCGGCTTGCGCACCTCCAGCCACCAGCGGCCCGTCAGCGCCACCATGCCCACCAGCGCCTGCGAGTAGAGCTCGGCCAGCTTCGGGTCGTACCCGCGGCCGGAGAACTCCGCGCCCAGGATGTGCTCCACCTGGTGCGCCACGTCGTTCATCACGCTGCTGAAGTTGCCCGTCGCCGACAGCACCGGAGACTCGCGCACCAGCACCCGGAAGCCGCTGGTCTCCTCCTCGATGTACGTCAGCAGGGCCATCGCCGCCTGCTCCAGCAGCTCCCGCGGGTGGCCGGCGGTCAGGGCCGTGGTGATCCGGTCCAGCAGGGCCCGGACCTCCCGGTCCACCACCACCGCGTAGAGCCCCTCCTTGCCGCCGAAGTGCTCGTAGACCACCGGCTTGGAGACCTTCGCGCGGGCCGCCACCTCCTCTATCGAGGTGGCGTCGAAACCGCGCTCGGCGAAGATCTGCCGGGCGATCGAGATCAACTGCTCGCGGCGCTGGGCGGCCGACATGCGTACCCGTGAGGAGGGCTTGCCGGCGGGACCCGCTCGCCGCCGGCCGGTGCTGCCGTCGCTGCCAGGGGCATCCGCCATGTCGTCACTCCGCTGGCGCTCGGTGACGCCCTGTCGTGGGATGGTGCCGCCGGTGTGCTGGCTCATCTGGTCGCCCCACCGGCGGCCGGTCGGGTGGCGCTACGCCGCCCGACCGTATCCCCGCCGGGCCCGGCTCCCATGGTGCCGGGCCGTCCGTCGTTGCCCCCGCTGTGCTCGGTCACCCGGCCATACTGCCAGGTAGCCTTCGTCGGCACCGCCCGGTTTACCGCTCGCTGACCGGCTTGACGAGCTTCGCCGCGATGCGTTCGGGCTTCGGCCACCGCACGTCCCAGGCCGCGCCGACCTTCTCGAACAACCAGATCACCCGCGCCGAGATGTCCACCTGACCCCGCAGCACGCCGTGTCGGGCGCTGGTCGGGTCGGCGTGGTGCAGGTTGTGCCAGCTCTCGCCGAGCGACAGGATCGCCAGCGGCCAGAAGTTCGACGCCCGGTCGCCCTGGCGCATCGCGAACGGCCGCTCCCCGTAGACGTGGCACACCGAGTTGATCGACCAGGTCACGTGGTGCAGCAGCGCGATGCGGACGAGGCCGCCCCAGAAGAGGGCGGTCAGCGCGCCCTGCCACGACCAGGTGAGCAGGCCGCCCATCAGCGCGGGCCCCAGCACCGAGACGGTCACCAGCAGCGGGAAGAGCCGGTCCACCCGGTTGATGTCGCGGTCGGCGAGCAGGTCCGGGGCGAACCGCTTCCGGTTGGACAACTCCCGGCCGAAGAGCCAGCCGACGTGCGCGTGGAACAGGCCCTTGACCAGGCCACGGACGCTCTCCCCGAACCGCCACGGCGAGTGCGGGTCGCCGTCGAGGTCGGAGAAGGCGTGATGGCGCCGGTGGTCGGCCACCCACTGGATGATCTCGCCCTGCACCGCCAGCGAGCCCGAGACCGCCAGCGCCACCCGCAGCCACCGCCTCGCCTTGAACGAGCCGTGCGTGAAGTACCGGTGGTAGCCGACGGTGATGCCCAGCCCCGAGATCACGTACCAGACCGCGGCCACGGCCACGTCGGTCCAGCTCAGCCAGCCGCCCCAGGCGACCGGTACGGCGGCGACGAGGGCCAGGAAGGGGACCACCACGAACGCCCAGAGGGCGACGAGGATGCCTCGGGACTGGCTGCCCTGGGTAAGGGGTTTGGGGCCGCTGGCGGCGGGCTCGAGGAGTGTGGTGGACATGGCACCTCGCAGAGGGACGGGAGATCACGAAGTTACGCCTACGTCACCGTAACTTAGGTTCCCGGCGAGCGCAGCGGACAGCGTCGGGCATGAATGCCCAGCAGTGTCGTACGCACGTTCTAACGTGCTGCTCGTGACAGATTCGCTCGCCGCCGAGGTGCGTCGGCTGCGTACCGTCGAGCAGCTCTCCGTCCGCGAGATCCGGGCGCGCACCGGCCTTGGCCGTGACCGGGTGCACGAGTTGCTCCGGGGCGTCCCGCCGCCGGAGCGGACACGCCGGCCGCGCGCCAAGGACGACCTCAGGTCCGCGGCCGCGGAGCTGCGCGCCGAGGGGCGGTCGGTCAATGACATCGCCCGGCAGCTCGGCGTGGCCAAGTCCACCGCGTACCAGTGGGTCAGGCACCTGCCGCTGGACGCGGACGAGGCGGTCGCCGAGCGGCGGCGGGCGCATTCGGCGCTGATGACCGAGGCGCGATGGGCGGCGCACCGCGAGGCCCGGGACGCCGCCCAGGCCGCGGAGCGGGGGCGGGCGGCGGGCGTGGTGGGGTCCCTCGGCGAACGGGATCTGCTCCTCCTCGGCGCGGCGATCTACTGGTGCGAGGGGACCAAGTCGAAGCCGTGGCGGCGGGACGACCGCCTCCAGTTCGTCAACAGCGATCCGGGCCTGCTCGTGCTCTTCCTGCGCTTCCTTGAGGTGTGCGGGGTCGGCCGAGACGTCCCCGGCTATCGCGTCAGCATCCACGAGACGGCCGACGCCGAGGCTGCCGTGACCTGGTGGGCGCGGGAACTCGATCTGCCGGTCGAGCGCTTCCAGCCCGCCAGTCTCAAGAAACACAAGGCGGCGACGGTGCGCCGCAACGTCGGTGATGACTATCGTGGCTGTCTGGTGATCACGGTGCCGCGCAGTCGCGAGCTCTACTGGCGGATCGAAGGTATGATCGCCGAGCTGTTCCGGATCGCGGGCGGTAGCAACAGAAATTGACGGCTCGTGCAGCTTGACATTCAATGGGGTGTGGGGTAACGGCAACCCGCAGGCCTTTGGAGCCTTGAGCTCCTGGTTCGAATCCAGGCACCCCAGCTCAAACCGCATCTACCGGCATTCGTGCGGCCGTGCCAGACGCCGGCCCACTGTCTGGTTAGCATGGCCGCGAGAGTGTCCGCCGTCCCGACGGGAGCCCGCGTCGTGTCCCAGCCCCACCTCCGCACCGTTGTCGTGCTCGCCGCCGGGGAGGGCAAGCGGATGAAGTCGGCGCTGCCCAAGGTGCTGCACCCGCTGCTCGGTCGTACCCTCGTCGGCCACGTGCTCGCCGCGGCCGCGCCACTGGCCGCCGACCGCACGGTGGTCGTGGTGGGTCACGGCGCCGACCAGGTCCGCGCGCACCTGGCGGAGATCGCCCCCCAGGCCACGCCGGTGCTCCAGGCCGAGCAGCTCGGCACCGGGCACGCCGTCCGGATCGCCCTGGACGCCGCGCCGGACGCGACGGGCACCGTGGTCGTGATCAACGGCGACGTGCCGCTGCTCCGCCCGGAGACGGTGGCCGCGCTCGTCGAGGCGCACGAGGGCGCGGGCGCGGCGGCGACCGTGCTCGCCGCGGAGGTGCCCGACCCGACCGGCCTGGGCCGGATCGTGCGGGACGCCGACGGGCGGCTGGAGCAGATCGTCGAGGAGCGGGACGCCACCCCGGCGCAGCGCGCGATCCGGGAGATCAACGCCGGCATCTACGCGTTCGACGCGGCCCGGCTGCGCGACGCGCTCGGCAAGCTGTCGACCGACAACGACCAGGGCGAGGAGTACCTGACGGACGTCTTCGGCCTGCTGGTCTCGGCCGGCGAGCCGGTGGCGGTGCACGTCGCTGCCGACCATGTCGAGACGCTGGGCTGCAACGACCGGGTCGAGTTGGCCGTGCTGCGCCGCCTGCTGCGCGACCGGGTCAACGAGGCCTGGATGCGGACCGGGGTCAGCCTGCTCGACCCGGACACCACGTGGATCGACGTGACGGTCGCCCTGGACCGGGACGCGGTGGTCGACCAGAACACCCAGCTGCGCGGCGGCACGGTGGTCGGCACCGGCGCGGTCGTGGGGCCGGACGTGACGCTGATCGACACCGTGGTCGGCCCGGGCGCCACCGTGCTGCGCAGCCACGCGGTGGGCGCCGAGGTCGGTCCGGGCGCCACCGTCGGGCCGTACGCGTACCTGCGGCCGGACGCCCGGCTGGCGGAGAAGGCCAAGGTGGGCACGTTCGTCGAGGTGAAGAACTCCGAGGTGGGCGCGGGCGCCAAGGTGCCGCACCTGTCGTACGTGGGGGACGCGACGATCGGCGCGAAGGCCAACATCGGCGCGGCGACGATCTTCGTGAACTACGACGGGGTGAACAAGCACCGCACGACGGTCGGCGAGGCTGCCTTCATCGGCTGCGACACCAGCCTGATCGCGCCGGTCGAGGTGGGCGCGGGGGCGTACGTGGCGGCGGGCAGCGCGATCACCCAGGACGTGCCGCCCGGCGCGCTCGGGGTGACCCGGGCGCCGCAGCGCAGCATCGACGGTTGGGTGGCCCGCAAGCGGGCCGGCACGGTCTCCGCCGAGGCGGCACAGCGGGCCGGCGGTGCTGGTCGGGCCGACGAGGATGCGTCGGCGCGCGCTTTCGGGGCAAGTGAAGGTGAGGCAATCCACGGGGATGCCGAGGCGGTCAACCCGGCGTCCGGCGCGGGGGATACTGCAACCGAATAGTCCCCGGCCCACCACCACCGTGCCGGGTACCACCGACCAACGGGAGCAGACGGGCCCATGGGCAGCATCGTCGCCGAAAACCGCAAGAGCCTGATGCTTTTTTCCGGACGTGGCTTTCCGGAGTTGGCCAAGGAGATCGGTGAGGTGCTCGGCGTCGCGCCGACGCCGGCCGACGCGTACGAGTTCGCCAACGGCGAGATCTTCGTACGGTTCAAGGACTCGGTGCGTGGTTCGGACGCCTTCGTGGTGCAGTCCGTGACGCACGGGGTCAACACCTGGGTCATGGAGACCCTGATCATGATCGACGCGCTGAAGCGCGGTTCGGCCAAGCGGATCACCGTGGTCCTGCCGTTCTACCCGTACGCCCGGCAGGACAAGAAGCATCGCGGCCGGGAGCCGATCTCGGCGCGTCTGATCGCCGACCTGTTGAAGACGGCCGGGGCCAACCGCATCCTCACCGTCGACCTGCACACCGCGCAGATCCAGGGCTTCTTCGACGGCCCGGTCGACCACCTGTTCGCGATGGACATCCTGGCCGAGTACGTCCAGCACAAGTACGCGGGCCGCCCGATGACGGTGGTCGCGCCGGACTCGGGCCGGGTGCGGGTGGCGGAGCGGTGGACCGACCGGTTGGGCGGCTGCCCGCTGGCCTTCATCCACAAGACCCGGGACCCGTTGAAGCCGAACCAGGTGGTGGCGAACCGCGTGGTCGGCGAGGTCGAGGGGCGGGTCTGCCTGATCGTCGACGACATGATCGACACGGGCGGCACGATCTGCAAGGCGGCGGACATCCTCCGGGAGTCCGGCGCCGCCGACGTGATCGTCGCCTCCACCCACGCCCTGCTCTCCGACCCGGCGACCGAGCGGCTGAAGAACAGCCCGATCAGCGAGGTCGTGGTGACCAACACGCTGCCGCTGCCGCCGGAGAAGCAGCTCGACAAGCTCACCGTGCTGTCGATCGCGCCGCTGCTGGCGCGGGCGATCCGCGAGGTGTTCGACGACGGCTCGGTGACCACCCTCTTCGGTGGCCTGAGCTGACCACCCGACGCGCGTGAGCCGGGCGGGGGCGGTGCCCCGGCCCGGCGTCCGCGTCGCCCTGCGGGCCGGCGGGAACGGTGATATGGGGACTGCCGGAAAGCGCGGAATCAGCTCGGGTAGACTGGTGCGGTTGCCACGGCGAGGGTGCCCGGCGGGCCGCTGACAAGCGCCGCACGGAGGCACCGTCATCGACGCGGTGCTCCGGGCAGTCGTTCTCGACGCATGAGCCCCAGCGAGCCCCTCGCCCCAGCACCGCCAGTCGACAAGCCGCCGCAGCGAAGCATCAGGAGTTTCCCCGTGTCCGAGGTAAAGATCAGCGCCGAGCCCCGTACCGAGTTCGGCAAGGGTGGTGCCCGTCGTACCCGCCGGGCCGGCAAGGTGCCCGCCGTGCTGTACGGCCACGGCGAGAAGCCCAAGCACATCGCGCTGCCGGCCCGTGAGTTCGCGGCCGCGATCCGCAAGGGCGGCGCCAACCAGCTCTTCGCGATCGAGGTCAGCGACGGCACCCAGGTGCTGGCGCTGCCGAAGGCGATCCAGCGTGACCCGATCAAGGACACCTTCGAGCACGTGGACCTGCTGCTGGTCCGCCGGGGCGAGAAGGTCACCGTCGAGGTCCCGGTCCAGCTGACCGGTGAGGCCGCGAAGGACACGCTGATCGTGCACGACCACGACACCCTCTCGGTGACCGCCGACGCCACCAAGGTGCCGGACCATCTGGAGGCGTCGATCGAGGGCCTGGAGGCGGGCACCCAGATCACCGCCGGTGACGTGGAGCTGCCGGCCGGCGTCGAGCTGGTCGCCGACCCGGAGCTGCCGGTCGCCGCCGTGACCGCCGCGCCGACCGCCGAGCAGCTCGAGGCCACCCTCCCCGAGGTCGAGGAGGCCGCCGAGGAGGCCGAGGCCGAGGTCGGCGAGGAGACCGCCGAGGGCGCCGAGGCTCCGGCCGCCGAGGGCGAGGAGACCGCCGAGGCGAAGACCGAGGCCTGATCGGTCCGCATCGTTGCCACAGGCGTCCCCGCGCGGTCGGGGGCGCCTGTCGGCGTATCGGTGCCCGGGCAGGTGGGTGAGGGTGAGCAGCGGGAGGGGCGGGGCGTGACGGACGAGGCGGGGCCGTGGCTGGTGGTCGGCCTGGGCAACCCCGGTCGGGAGTACGCCGGCAACCGGCACAACGTCGGCTTCATGGTGGCCGACCTGCTGGCGGGTCGGCTCGGCGCGAGGTTCGGCCGGCACAAGCGGGCGGTGGCGGAGGTCGCCGAGGGGCGGCTCGGGCTCGGTGGGCCGAAGCTGGTGCTGGTCAAGCCGCTGACCTACATGAACCTCTCCGGCGGGCCGGTGGCCGGCCTGGCCCAGTTCCACAAGGTGCCGCCTGGCCAGGTGATCGCCGTGCACGACGAGCTGGACATCGGCTACGGCCAGGTGCGGGTGAAGTGCGGCGGCGGCGAGGGCGGGCACAACGGCCTGCGGTCGATGTCGAAGTCGCTGGGCACGAAGGAGTACGTCCGGGTGCGGTTCGGCATCGGCCGGCCGCCGGGACGGCAGGATCCGGCGGACTACGTACTGTCGGATTTCAGTGCGGCCGAGCGTAAGGAACTGGAGTTCCTGGTGGACCGGGCGGCGGACGTGGTGGAGTCGGTGATCACCAGGGGCGTGGAGCCGACGCAGAATCTCTACCACGGGGTGTGAGCGCCGGATCGCCCGCGGTGAGCCGGTAGTCTTCGCCTTTCGGCGTGGCGCACCGGCGACGCGGCTCGGCGTGCCGGCGCGGAGCGTGGCGAGGCGACGGGAGCGGGAATCATGGGCAGTCCTCCGATGATCGACGGCGCGTTCGCCCGGTGGCTGGCGGCGCGGGCCAGTGTGGCGCTGGTCCGCCTGCGGTCCGAGATGGGTTTCGCCGACGCGGGGGCGTTGAAGGCCGCGGGCGACAAGGTCTCGCACGACCTGATCCGCACCGAGTTGGCGAAGTGGCGGCCGGGCGACGCGGTCCTCTCCGAGGAGGACGAGGGGTCGCGGCTGGCCTGGGCGGCGGAGGTGAACGCCGGGGCGGTGTCCCGGCTGACCGCCGACCGGGTGTGGATCGTCGACCCGCTGGACGGCACCCGGGAGTTCGCCGAGGAGGGGCGTTCGGACTGGGCGGTGCATGTGGCGCTCTGGTCGCGGGCCGCGCCGACGCCGCACGGCCTGGTCGCGGGCGCGGTCGCGCTGCCGGCGCAGCAGCGGTTGCTGGGCACCGACTATCCGCCGGCGTACCCGCCGATGATGGTGGAGGCGGCGACCGCGCCCGGCGGGCGGACGATCCGCCTGGCGGCGAGCCGGAGCCGGCCGCCGGTGTTCCTGACCGACCTGGCGGAGGACGTCGGGGCGCACCTGGTGCCGATGGGCTCGGCCGGGGCGAAGATCGCCGCGGTGGTGACCGGTGAGGTGGACGCCTACATCCACGCGGGCGGGCAGTACGAGTGGGATTCGGCGGCGCCGGTGGCTGTGGCGACGGCCACCGGACTGCACGCTTCCCGGATCGACGGTTCTGCGCTGAAATACAACGAGGCGGATCCGCGTCTGCCGGACCTGCTGGTCTGTCGCAAGGATCTCGCCAGTCGGTTGCTTGCAGCGCTGCAGCGTCATTCCGGGTAGCCTGAGCGGCACTTCTTGGCATACCCGACCGGAAAGGTCTGGAATCAGATGAGCGGATTCGACCGAAGCGAGCCCGTGTCATGACCGCCCCCGCCGCCTACCAGGTGTCCCACCTCGACGCGCTGGAGGCCGAGAGCATCTTCGTGATGCGCGAGGTGGTCGCCGAGATGGAGCGGCCGGTGCTGCTCTTCTCCGGCGGCAAGGACTCGATCGTCATGCTCCGGCTGGCCCAGAAGGCGTTCGCCCCGGCCAACATCCCGTTCCCGGTGATGCACGTGGACACCGGCCACAACTTCCCGGAGGTCCTCGAATACCGGGACCAGCGGGTCGCGGAGCTGGGGCTGCAACTGGTGGTGGCGAGCGTGCCGGAGGCCCTGGCCAGCGGCCTGGTCCGCGAGTCGGCCGACGGGATGCGCAACCGGATCCAGACCCCGGTGCTGCTGGAGGCGGTGGAGAAGCACCGCTTCGACGCGCTCTTCGGCGGCGCCCGCCGCGACGAGGAGAAGGCCCGCGCCAAGGAGCGGGTGTTCAGCTTCCGCGACGAGTTCGGCCAGTGGGACCCGAAGAACCAGCGTCCCGAGCTGTGGGCGCTCTACAACGGCCGCCACCACCCGGGCGAGTCGATCCGGGTCTTCCCGCTGTCCAACTGGACCGAGCTGGACGTGTGGCACTACATCGCCCGCGAGCGGATCGCCCTGCCGTCGATCTACTACGCGCACGAGCGCGAGGTGATCGAGCGGGACGGGATGCTCTACGCGGTCAATGAGTTCTTCCGCCCCCGGGCGGGCGAGGAGCGGTTCAAGGCGCGGGTGCGCTACCGGACGGTGGGCGACGCGTCCTGCACCGCGGCCGTCCGCTCCGACGCCGACACCGTGGAGAAGGTCATCGAGGAGGTCGCCGCCACCCGGATCACCGAGCGTGGCGCGACCCGCGGCGACGACCGGGTCAGCGAGGCCGCCATGGAGGACCGCAAGCGGGAGGGCTACTTCTGATGACCACCGAGACCGTCGCGCAGGCGACCACCGAGACGGCCGGTCGCCCCATGGACCTGCTGCGCTTCGCGACCGCCGGCAGCGTGGACGACGGCAAGTCGACCCTGATCGGGCGACTGCTGTACGACACCAAGTCGCTCTTCACCGACCAGCTCGCCGCCGTGGAGGCGGTCAGCGCGGCGCGGGGCGACGAGTACACCAACCTGGCGCTGCTCACCGACGGACTGCGGGCCGAGCGGGAGCAGGGCATCACCATCGACGTGGCGTACCGCTACTTCGCCACGCCGCGGCGGAAGTTCATCATCGCCGACACCCCCGGGCACATCCAGTACACCCGCAACATGGTCACCGGGGCGTCGACGGCCGACCTGGCGCTGATCCTGGTGGACGCCCGCAAGGGCCTGGTCGAGCAGTCCCGCCGGCACGCGTTCCTCTGCTCGCTGCTGCGGGTGCCGCACCTGGTCCTCTGCGTCAACAAGATGGACCTGGTCGACTACTCGCAGGAGGTCTTCGAGCGGATCGCGGACGAGTTCACGGCGTTCGCCGCGAAGCTCGACGCCCCCGACCTGACCGTGGTGCCGATCTCCGCGCTCAAGGGCGACAACATCGTCAGCCGGTCGGAGAACATGCCCTGGTACGAGGGGCCGTCGCTGCTGCACCACCTGGAGCGGGTGCACATCGCCAGCGACCGCAACCTGGTCGACGTCCGGTTCCCCGTGCAGTACGTGATCCGGCCGCAGTCCACCACCGTGACCGACTACCGGGGCTACGCCGGTCAGGTCGCCTCCGGCGTGCTCAAGCCGGGTGACGAGGTGATGGTGCTGCCGTCCGGCTTCACCAGCCGGATCTCCGCCGTGGAGACCGCCGACGGGCCGGTCGCGGAGGCGTTCCCGCCGATGTCGGTGACCGTACGCCTCGAGGACGAGATCGACATTTCGCGGGGCGACATGATCTGCCGGCCGAACAACGCCCCGGCGGTGGCCCAGGACATCGAGGCGATGGTCTGCTGGCTGGACGAGACCCGCCCGCTCCAGGTCGGCGGCAGGTACGCCGTCAAGCACACGACCCGCTCGGCGCGGGCCATCGTGCGCGGCCTGCACTACCGGCTGGACATCAACTCGCTGCACCGGGACGACTCGGCCGGCGAGCTGAGGCTCAACGAGATCGGCCGGGTGCGGCTGCGCACCACCGTGCCGCTGCTCGCGGACGAGTACCGGCGCAACCGCACCACCGGCGGGTTCGTCATCATCGACGAGACCACCAACCGTACGGTCGGCGCGGGGATGATCGTCGAGGCGCAGTGAGCCTCATCGGCGGGCGGGCGCCGACGCCCGCCCGTCGTCCGCCGCGCTGACCACGCCGGCCGCCGGGTCGGCCGTGCCCTCCGTCGGGCTGGCCGTGCCGGCGACCGTGGCCCGCGCGGTCGCGCGGGCCACGAGGCGCGTCCAGATCCGATAGCCGATCCAGCGGACCACCGGGACGGCCCGGCGCGTGAGCTGCCGCCAGGCGCGGAAGGCGAAGACAGCGCCGGCCGGCATCATCAGCAGCGCGGCCAGCCCGCCGGCAGGGGTGTCCCTCGCCGGGGCGAGGCCGCTGACCACCAGCCCGCCGAGTGCCGTCGCGGTGAGCGCCAGGCAGAGCAGGACGGACGTCGAGCCGAGCTGGCGGCGCAGTTGGAGGCGGAGCGCCGGCGGCTGCCGCCGCCACACCGGCAGGGCCGACCCGGCGACGACCGCCAGGAGCGCCAGGGCGGCGGCGAGCCGCCCGGCCCGCCCGCCGTCGACCAGCGCGAAGAGCGCCCAGTGGCCGATGCCGGCCAGCGCCGCCGCGTCGAACAGGCGCCAGCACAGGGCCACCGCGACGGCCTCGTGCGCCGCGGCGGCCCCCCGCGCGTGCGGGTTGGCGGCCAGGGCGTCGGTGAACCCCCGGGCGGCCCGGCCGACCCGGTCCCGCGACGCGTCCATCCGCGCCAGCAGGGCCAGGGCCGGCTCGTACGCCGGGTCCAGGACGAGGGCCTGCCGGCAGGCCTCCCGGGCCGCCCGGAGCCGGCCCATCCGCAGGTGGATCCGGGCGTCCAGCAGGTGGATGTCGGGGATGTCGTGGCGGATCTCCCGCGCGGTGTCGGCGTGCCGGCGGGCGACCACGACGCGGGTGGGGTTGCCGAGGGTCAGCAGTGCCTCCGCGAGCAGCGCGTGGGCCTCCCAGGACCGCGGCGCCAACTCCAGGGCGCGTCGGGCGGCGGCCGCCGCGTGGCCGGGGTGCCCGGCCGCCAGCAGGATCCGGGCCTTCTCCGCGAGCAGGTGCTCTTGGGCGCGGGCGACGCCGAGGGCCTGGTCCACCAGGCGCATGGCCTCCGCCAGCTGGCCAGTCGACCGGTGACAGCGGGCCAGGTGGAGCAGCAACCCGGCGTGCTGGGGTTGCTCGGCCAGCGCGCCGCGCAGCACCTGAGCCGCCTCGGCGTGCCGTCCGACGCGGCTCAGCGCCTGGGCGCGCTCCTGCGCGACCGTTCCGGCATCGCTCACGTCGCCTCCCGTGGGTGACAGCCTGAGCACCCCGATGAAGTTCGGCGGCGGCGTTCCGGCACGATCCGGTCGATGCCACACCCTACCGACCGTCCTGACCGGATGGTCGAGCCGCGCAGTCAGTCCAGCCGGGTCGCTCCCGCCCCGGGCAGGACGGTGACGTGGCCGGGCGCGGCGAAGCCGCGTTCGGCGTACGCGGTCGTGACGGCGGCGGCGACCGTGTCGGCGCGCTCCGCGTCGACCAGGGCGAGGACGCAGCCGCCGAAGCCGCCGCCGGTCATCCGTGCCCCCAGGGCACCGGCCGACAGGGCCGCCTCGACCGCCGTGTCGACCTCCGGCACCGTGATCTCGAAGTCGTCGCGCATCGAGGCGTGCGAGGCGGTCAGCAGCGGGCCGATCTCGCGTACCTTGCCGGCGCGCAGCAGGGCGACGGTGTCGAGCACCCGCTGGTCCTCGGTCACCACGTGCCGCACCCGGCGGCGGGTCTCGGCGTCGTCGAGCCGGGCCAGCGCGTCGGCCAGCCCGTCGGTGGGTACGTCCCGCAGCGCCGCGACGCCGAGCAGCCCGGCCGCCGCCTCGCAGGACCTGCGGCGGGCGGCGTACTCGCCGTCGGCGTGCCGGTGCGGGGCCCGGCTGTCGACCACCAGCACGGCTAGGCCGGCCGCGTCCAGGTCGAACGGGATGTGCTCGACGGACTCGTCGCGGCAGTCCAGGAAGAGCGCGTGCCCGGCGCGGCAGCGGATCACCGCCGACTGGTCCATGATCCCGGTCGGCGCGCCGACGTAGCCGTTCTCGGCGCGCTGGGCCAGCCGGGGCTGCCGGTCGGCGGGCAGGTCCAGCCCGCCCAGGTCGACCAGGGCGGCCAGCACGGCGGCCTCCAGCGCCGCCGAGGAGGAGAGCCCCGAGCCCAGCGGCACGTCGGAGGCGATCGCCAGCCGGGCGCCGGGCACGGCGTGCCCCGCCTCCCGCAGCGCCCAGACCACCCCGGCCACGTACGCGCCCCAGCCGGTGACCCGGCCCGGCCCGGCGACCTCGTCGGCGTCGAAGGCGATCGTCTCGCCGGACAGCTCGGACCAGACCGTCCAGCACTCGCCGGGCTGCGGCGCGGCGGCGACGACCGTGCGCAGCGGCAGGGCGAAGGGCAGCACGAAGCCGTCGTTGTAGTCGGTGTGCTCGCCGATCAGGTTGGCCCGGCCGGGCGCCGCCCAGCGGCCGGCGGGCGGCTCGGCGTACGCCGAACGGAAGCCGGCGGCGGCGCGCGCCGCGACGTCGTCGGTCACCGCGGCGCCACGAGGTGGGTGCGGTAGAAGGCCCAGGCGTCGCCCACCATGTCGTGCAGGGTCGGCTTCTGCGGCACCCAACCCAGCTCCTCGCGGGCCAGCGCGGACGAGGCGACCAGCTCGGCGGGGTCGCCCTCGCGGCGCGGGGCCACCTCGACGGGCACCGGGTGCCCGGTGACCTCGCGGACCACGTCGACGACCTGGCGGTTGGTGAAGCCGTTGCCGTTGCCCAGGTTGTAGATCCGGTGCTGGCCGGCGGTCGCCGCGTCGAGCGCGAGCAGGTGGGCGCGGGCCAGGTCGGCGACGTGGATGTAGTCGCGCACGCAGGTGCCGTCGACGGTGGGGTAGTCGTCGCCGAAGAGCTGGAGCTTCTCCCGGCGCCCGGCGGCCACCTCCAGCGCGATCGGGATCAGGTGGGTCTCCGGGTCGTGCCGCTCGCCGAGCGCGACGTCGCCGTCGAGGTGCGCCCCGGCCACGTTGAAGTAGCGCAGCGACACGGCGGCCAGGCCGTGCGCGACCGCCTCGGAGGTGAGCGCCATGTCGACGGCGAGCTTGGTGGCTCCGTAGGTGTTGGTGGGGGCCTTGACCGCGCTCTCCGGGATCGGCAGCTCGGTGGGGTTGCCGTAGACGGCGGCGGTGGAGGAGAAGACCAGCCGGGGCACGCGTGCGGCCCGGACGGCGTCGATCAGGGCGAGCGAGCCGACGGTGTTGGTGTGCCAGTAGAGCTCCGGCTTCACCATCGACTCGCCGGCGGCGATGAGGGCGGCGAAGTGCAGCACCCCGTCGAAGCCCGCCTCCGGGGTGAGCACCCGCGCGGCGTCGTGGAGGCCGGCGTCGACGTGGGTGGCGTCGGGGGCGAGCGCCTCCCGGTGGCCGGTGCGCAGGTCGTCGAGGACGACCACCTGGTGGCCGGCGTCGAGCAGCATCCGGGTCACCACGCTGCCGATGAAGCCGGCGCCGCCGGTGACGAGCAGTTTCACGTCGGTCTCCTCCCGCCCGGCCGTCCGCGTCGCGGCCATGTCGTGATCACCCTACGGCCGGTCGCCGTGCTTCCGCGCTCCGTCGACGCCCCGCCATTCCACCACAACCTCCCATGTTCGAACGGAGGTGAACATGAAGCCCCCGGCGGCCCGGCGCTGTCTACCATCACTGTCATGCGGGAAGCGGATGGTCCCGGGCCGCGTCGACGCGCCCGGACGCGACCGCGCCGCGAGCCGGGCCCGCTGGCCCGGGCCGTCGCCCGGATCGTGGTCCGCGCCGCCGACGGCGCCACCCGCGCGGTGACGGCCCTGCTCGGCGCCAGCCCCGCGGCCGGTCGGGAGCGGATCAGCGAGGCGGAGCTGCGTGACCTGGTCGCCGCCAACACCCTGCTCGACCCGGTCGAGCGCCGGATCATCGACGAGGTGCTGGTCGCCGGCGCGAGCCTGGTCCGCGAGGTGATGATGCCCCGCACCGAGGTGGTCTTCCTCTCCGCCCGGCTGACCATCGCCGAGGCGGAGCGGCTGGTCCGGGCCGAGACGCACACCCGCTACCCGGTCGTCGACGGCACCCACGACGACGTGGTCGGCTTCGTGCACCTGCGCGACGTGCTGCTGCGCCCCGACCTCGACCCCTGCACCACCGTCGGCGAGCTGACCCGGGAGGTGAAGCGGCTGCCCGGCAGCAAGCGGGTGCTCGCCGCGCTCAGCGAGATGCGCCGGGAGCGCCACCACCTCGCCGTGGTGGTCGACGAGTACGGCGGCACCGCCGGCATCGTCACCCTCGAGGACCTGATCGAGGAGCTGATCGGGGAGATCCACGACGAGTACGACACCGCCCCCGACCCGGTGCACGCCGGCCTGCCCGCCGTGGTGGACGGCCGGCTCAACCTCGCCGACTTCGCCGAGCGCACCGGGGTGACCCTGCCCCCGGGGCCGTACGAGACGGTGGGCGGCTTCGTGATGGCGGCGCTCGGCCGGCTCCCGGTCGCCGGCGACGAGGTGCCGGTGGCCGGCGGCCCGGCCGGCGCCGGCGGCCCGGCAGCCGACGACCCGCCCGGCGGCTGGCTGCTGCGGGTACACACGCTGGAGGGTCGCCGCGTGGCCCGGCTCACCGTCTCCGCCGTGCGCGTGCCGGAACCCCGGCGCGAGGTCACCGCTCCGGCGCCGGTGGGTCCGAGCCGACCCGCCGGCCCGTCATGACGTACGCCAGGCGTTGCTGACAGAATTGCCGGCATGTCCGACGTTCCCGCCCGCCCCCGCGTCTTCTCCGGCATCCAGCCGACGGCCGACTCGTTCCACCTCGGCAACTACCTGGGCGCGGTGCGGCACTGGGTGGCCCTGCAGGACACCCACGACGCCTACTACTGCGTGGTCGACCTGCACGCGATCACCGCCGGCCACGACCCGAAGGTGCTCACGCAGCGTTCCCGGCTGGCCGCCGCGCAGTTGTTCGCCGTGGGCCTCGACCCGGAGCGCAGCACGCTGTTCGTGCAGTCGCAGGTGCCCGAGCACCCGATGCTCGCCTGGGTCCTGGGCTGCATCACCGGGTTCGGCGAGGCGAGCCGGATGACCCAGTTCAAGGACAAGTCGCAGAAGCAGGGCGGCGAGCGGGCCAGCGTCGGCCTGTTCACCTACCCGATCCTCCAGGCCGCCGACATCCTGCTCTACCAGGCCCACGCCGTGCCGGTGGGCGAGGACCAGCGCCAGCACCTGGAGCTCTCCCGCGACCTGGCCCAGCGGTTCAACTCGCTGTTCGGGCAGACCTTCACCGTGCCCGCGCCGCACATCGTCAAGGACACCGCGAAGATCACCGACCTGCAGGACCCGACGGCGAAGATGTCGAAGTCGTCGTCCTCGCCCGCCGGCATCATCGACCTGCTGGAGGACCCGGCCCGCTCGGCCAAGAAGATCCGCTCGGCGGTTACCGACACCGGCCGGGAGATCGTCTTCGACGCCGAGACCAAGCCGGGCGTCTCCAACCTGCTCACCATCTACTCCGCCCTGACCGGGCGGAGCATCGACGACCTGGTGGCCGCGTACGCCGGCAAGGGCTACGGCGACCTGAAGAAGGACCTCGCCGAGGTGGTGCGGGAGTTCGTCACGCCGATCCAGGAGCGCACCCGGACCTACCTCGACGACCCGGCGCAGCTGGACAAGCTGCTCGCCGCCGGCGCGGAGAAGGCCCGCGTGGTCGCCGCGGCGACGCTGCGGGCCGCGTACGAGCGGGTGGGTTTCTTCCCGCCGGTGCGCGGCGAGTAGCGCCGCGGCGCGACGGGTGAGGGTAGACAGGTCGGTGGCCGGAGGGATGGCGCGGAGCGTGGATCGCAGGGACGGGGCGCCGGACGCCGGTGACACCATCCAGATCGGCATCGCGGTGGACATCCCGGAGCCGTGGGGCGGCACACTCACCCGACGCCGGGTCGAGGCCGGCGACCCCCAGGTCGTGCCCGCGCACGTGACCCTGCTCGGGCCGACCGAGATCCCGGTGGCGGCGCTGCCGGCGGTGGAGCGGCACCTCACCGCGGTCGCCGCCGCCCACCTGCCGTTCACGCTGCACCTGCGGGGCACCGGCACGTTCCGGCCGGTGACCCAGGTGGTCTTCGTGGCGGTGGCCGCCGGGATCAGCGAGTGCGAGCTGCTCGCCGCCGCGATCAGCGCCGCCCCGGAGCTGCGCCGCGAGGCGCGCTTCCCGTACCACCCGCACGTCACCGTGGCGCAGGACGTCGCGCCGGAGGCGCTGGACAAGGCGTACGAGGACCTGGCCGACTTCTCCGCGATGTTCGAGGTGGAGGCGTTCACCCTCTTCTCACACAGCGGGCAGACCCGGTGGCAGCCGCGCCGGGACTTCCGGCTGGGCGGCTGACCCCGTCCGCCGGCGCGTCGGGCGGCCGGGGCGACGACGCCGACCGGGCGACGCGCCGGGCCGGCGAGGGCCGGCGGCAGGTTGCCCCCGTGACGGCGATGGATCGGCGAGGATGACGGCGTGAACGTGTGGGGCCGCATCGAGGCGGGCGTCGACCGCCGGATCAGCGCCGCGCGCCGCCGGTCCGGTGCCGTCGACCACCTGTGGCGGGCCGGCGTGCTCTACGCCGAGGTGCTGGGCGGGCGGCTGGCCGCGGCGATCGCCTACTACGGCTTCTTCGCGGTGTTCGCGCTCGCGCTGGTCGCGTACTCGATCTTCGGGGCCATCCTGGAGGACAACGACGAGGTCAGCGCCGCCGCCGCCGAATTCCTGCGGGAGAACCTGCCGTTCCTCGACCCGGTGCAGATCGCCGACAGCAGCGGCACGGTCGGGGTGGTCGGCCTGGTCATCCTCGTCCTGACCGGCATCGGCTGGGTGGAGGCCATCCGCTCCTCGCAGCGGCTGATGTACGGGCTCAACCAGCAGCCCGGCAACCTGGTGGTGCGCCGCCTGGTCGACCTGGGCGTGCTGCTCGTCGTCTTCGTGCTGCTCGGCGTCTCGGTGGCGGCGGTGGACGCGCTGGAGTCGCTGCTGCGCTTCCTGCTGCGCAGCACCGGCTCGGTCGGCCTGACCACGGTCAGCGCGGTGCTCAGCGTGCTGGTCAACGCGGTGCTGGCCACCCTGCTGCTGGTGGCGGTGCCGAGGCTGCGGATGAGCCGGGTCCGGCTGCGCCCGGTGGTGCTGCTCGTCGCGGTCGGCATCACGCTGCTGAACACCGTCGGGCGCTACTACGTCGTGCGCACCGAGCGCAATCCGGCGTACACGGTGGTGGCGGGCGCGGTGGGGCTGCTGCTCTACCTCTACCTGCTCAACCAACTGGTGCTCTTCGGCGCGGCGCTCGCCGCGACGAGCCGGCGCGGCCGGGTGGTGGACCTGGCGGAGGGCCCACCGCCGGCCGACCTCGACGCGGACATGGATCCCGGCGCCCCCGGCGGGGCCGGATGAACGGGGGAGCGGGCGTGCGGATCTCGGTCGACGCGGGCTCGGCGGTGCCGCCGTACGAGCAGGTGCGCGGGCAGCTCGCGGAGCTGATCGGGACGGGCCGGCTGGCGGTCGGCACCCGGCTGCCGACGGTGCGGCAGTTCGCGGCGGACCTCGGGCTGGCGGTCAACACGGTGGCCCGGGCCTACCGGGAGCTGGAGGCGGCCGGCCTGCTGGAGACCCGGGGCCGGCACGGCACCTTCGTCGCACCCGGCCGCGATGACGCGCTGGACCGGTTGCAGCGGGTGGCGGCCGACTACGCCGCCGAGGCCGCCCGGTTGGGGGTGCCGCCGCCGGCGGCGCTCGCCCTGGTCCGCGCGGCCCTGGACGCGGCGCGGCCGGGCTGACGGCGCGACGGCGGGGGCGGGTGGCCGCGCGGACGAGGATCGGACCGTCACGGTGACGGCGATTGAGCCGAATGCCACCCGCGTTTCCGGTGGGACGGACGATGATGGGCGCGTGGGCGCACTCGTGACACTGGACCTGCCGGAAGACTCCCCGATGCTCGGCCTGCCGTGGATCATCACCTTCGGCCCGCTCGGCGACGCCGACGAGTGGGAGCCGGTGGTCTGCGGCCCCTACGAGCGACCGCACGCCCTCGCGCTGGCCGAGGCGGTGGTCGCCGAGGAGCAGCTGATGGCGGTGGTCGAGCCGCTGCTGCCGGCGGTGTCGGCGGAGGAGATACGGGGCGAGATCGCCGCCGCGCAGGTCGCCGCCGAGGACGAGTCGGCCCGGATCGAGGAGGCCGACCTCTACGGCGACTTCGAGGACACCATCGACGAGGAACTCGAGGCGACGGCTGCGGAGGAGCACCGCACCGAGCCGCTCGCCCCGCCCAGCGAGGCCGAGCTGCGGGCCGGCTTCAGCCGTATCGCCGCGAAGCTCACCGGCGGCGCCGCCTGAGCCGATCGGCAGGGACCCGGGCGGGCCGGGGGCGACACCTGTCCGGGATGGACGCCGGCGCCCCGGGGAGCGGACTCCACGAGGCGCCGGCGCCACCTCACCCCCCACCACAAGGGGTCGGTGGCCCAGCCGCCCGTCGGCGCGGGGCACAACGGACGACCAGGTCGATGACGGGTTACCCGCTCAGCGCCGTTCGAACCAGGCGGCCGCGTCGACCGGGAGCAGGTGACCCGTGCCCTGGCCGGTGAGCGCCTCGCTGGCGGCGATCGGCTCGCCGTACCCGTCGATCAGGGCCGGGGCACCGCTGATGTTGACCACGCAGGTCAGCACGGTGTCGCCGGCGGCGCGGCTGAAGGCGAGCACGCCCGGCCCGGTCTCCAGCCAGGTGACCCCGCCCGCGTCGGCGGCCAGCGCCGGGTGCGCGTGACGGATCCGCAGGGCGGTGCGGTAGAGCTCCAGCGTCGAGCCGGGCACGCCGGCCTGGGCGGCGACCGAGAGGGCGCGCCAGGTCGCCGGGGCCGGCAGCCAGCTCAGCTCGCTGCCCTCCGGCCCGAAGCCGTACGGGGCCAGCTCGCCGCTCCACGGGATCGGCACCCGGCAGCCGTCCCGGCTCTCGCCGGTGCGCAGGAACGCCGGGTCCTGGCGCAGCTCGTCCGGCAGGTCGAGCACCTCCGGCAGGCCCAGCTCCTCGCCCTGGTAGACGTAGGCACAGCCGGGCAGGGCGAGCATCAGCAGGGTGGCGGCCCGCGCCCGGCGCAGCCCCTCGGCGCCGTCGCCGTAGCGGGTGACGTGCCGCTGCTTGTCGTGGTTCGAGAGCACCCAGGTCGTCGGCGCGCCGACGATGGCCGACTCGGCGAGCGCGGTGTCGATCACCTTGCGGAACGATTCGGCCGACCACGTCGCGTCGAGGAAGTCGAAGCTGAACGCCTGGTGCAGCTCGTCCGGGCCGATGTAGCGGGCCAGCCGCTGCGGGGTCTCGGCCCACGCCTCGGCGACGGCCATCCGGCCGCCGGGGTAGCTGTCCAGGATCGGCCGCCAGGCGCGGTAGATCTCGTGCACCTCGTCCTGGTCGAAGTAGGGGAGCCGGCCCTTGCCGAGCAGCTCCACCTGGCGCTGCCCCGTGGTCATCGTGCTGAAGCCGACGTCGGGCAGGCCCTCGGCCTTGATCATGCCGTGCGCCACGTCGATCCGGAAGCCGTCCACGCCCCGGTCCAGCCAGAAGCGCAGGATGTCCTCGAACTCGGCGCGGACCTCGGGGTGGCGCCAGTTCAGGTCCGGCTGGGCCGGGTCGAACAGGTGCAGGTACCACTGGCCGTCGTCCACCCGCGTCCAGGCGGGGCCGCCGAAGATGCTCTCCCAGTCGTTCGGGGGCAGCTCGCCGTCCGCGCCCCCGCCGTCGGCGAAGAGGTAGCGTTCGCGCTCGGCGGAGCCCGGGCCGGAGGCCAGGGCGGCCTGGAACCACGGGTGCCGGTCGGAGGTGTGGTTGGGCACCAGGTCGACGATGATTCGCAGGCCGAGCGCGTGCGCGTCGGTGATCATCGCGTCGAAGTCGGCGAGGGTGCCGAACATCGGGTCGACGTCGCGGTAGTCGGCGACGTCGTAGCCGCCGTCGACCATCGGGGAGGTGTAGAAGGGGGTCAGCCAGAGCGCGTCCACGCCGAGTTCGCGCAGGTACGGCAGGCGCTCGCGGATGCCCTGCAGGTCGCCGATCCCGTCGCCGTTGGAGTCGGCGAAGCTGCGGACGTAGACCTGGTAGACGACCGCGGAACGCCACCAGTCGTCGTCGGCGGTCAGCGGCGTGGGGTTGCTGACGGTCATCGGAGGCGGTTTCCCCGTTCTGTGACGCGCGGGACAGCACACCCGGCGCGGTGCGGGTGGAAGGCGCGGTCTGAGCAGGATGCCGCCCGGGTGCTGCAAGAGTCAAGCATTTCTTGCGCAAGGGATGGCCCCGGTCACGCCCCGCGCGAGCGCCCACGGCCGGTCCGCCGGGCCCCGGGCGGGGCGGCAGCCGCGGCGGGCGGTCAGGCGGGGACGGCGAGCGCGGGCGGTGCGGGGCGCTGGCGGCCCGGGGCGCCGCCGCTGGCCGGACGGGTGCCGCCGGCCGGGGCGACCGCGGTGGAGCCGCGCACCACCAGCTCGGGCCGGAACACGTACTCCGAGTGCGGGGCGGCGTGCCCGTTGATCTCGTCGACCAGGGCCCGGACGGCGGCGACCGCCATCGCGGCCACCGGCTGGCGCATGGTGGTCAGCGGCGGGTCCGTGAAGGCCATCAGCGGGGAGTCGTCGTAGCCGACCACCGAGAGGTCGGTCGGCACGGACAGGCCGCGCTGCCGGGCGGCCCGGATCGCGCCGAGCGCCATCAGGTCCGAGCCGCAGACGATGCCGGTGACGCCCCGGTCCAGCAGTCGTGCGGCGGCCGCCTCGCCACCCTCCACACCGAACAGGGAGAGCTCGGCCAGCTCGCCGAGGTCCGCCTCGGCCGCGCCGGCCAGCCGGCCCATCGCGGCCCGGAAGCCGGCCACCCGCCGCTGCACCGGCACGAACCGGTCCGGGCCGGTGATCAGGCCGATGCGGCGGTGCCCGAACGCCACCAGGTGGGCCACGGCCAGTTCGGTGGCCTCGCCGTCGTCGCAGGAGACGAAGGGGGCGGGGATGCCCGGCGCGTACCCGTTGATCATGACGATGGGCAGCGGACGGGCGATCAGGGCGCGGTACCTGTCGTGGTTGGCGGCGGTGTCGGCGTGCAGGCCGGAGACGAAGACGATCCCGGAGACCTGCCGGTCCAGCAGCATCTCGACGTACTCGTCCTCGGTGACTCCGCCCGGCGTCTGCGTGCACAGCACCGGGGTGAACCCGCTCTGCGCCAGCGTCGACTCGATCACCTGGGCGAAGGCGGGGAAGATCGGGTTCTCCAGTTCGGGCACCACCAGGCCCACCAGGCCGGCGCTGCGCTTGCGCAGCCGGGCGGGGCGCTCGTAGCCGAGCACGTCGAGGGCGGTCAGGACGGCCTGCCGGGTCTCGGGGGCCACGCCCGGGCGGTCGTTGAGCACCCGCGACACCGTGGCCTCGCTGACTTCGGCCTGCTGGGCGATGTCGGACAGTCGAGCGCGCATGGCCCGCACTTTAGCTCACGAGCAAGATCTTGCGTACACTCCTGCAAGCCCTTCCATTCTCTGAAACCCCTTGCTAACGTCCCCGCAACACGCGAGAGCAGCGGCGCAGCACATCGGGCGCCGGTTTGGCAAGAAATTTACAGAGGTTTCCAGGCGGGTCGCCCTTCCCCCGGCGGGCCGCCATGACGACAGGAGTACCGATGCGCATCCGTACCGCGGGTGTGGTCGCCGTCCTCGGCCTGGCGCTCGCCGCCTCCGGCTGCGGCAGCGACAGCAGCGACGAGCCGGCCGCGAAGGAATCCACCAAGGCCGCCGCCGGCGGCAAGCTGGTGATCTGGGCCGACGACAAGCGCACCGCCGCCCTCAAGCCGTTCGCCGAGAAGTTCGGCCAGGAGAACGGCGTCACGGTCGAGGTCCAGGCCGTCTCCAAGGACCTCCAGACCAACTTCGTCACCGCCTCGCAGCAGGGCAGCGGCCCGGACGTCGTGGTCGGCGCGCACGACTGGATCGGCAACCTCGTCCAGAACGGCGCCATCGACCCGGTGCAGCTCGCCGCCGAGCAGAAGAGCGGCTTCAACGAGACCGCCGTCAAGGCCGTGACCTTCAACGGCCAGCTCTACGGCGTGCCCTACGCCATGGAGAACCTGGCGCTGATCCGCAACACCGAGCTGGCCCCCGAGGCGCCGAAGACGATCGAGGACCTGGTCGCCGCCGGCAAGAAGCTCAAGGCCGAGAAGAAGGCCAGCGAGATCCTCTGCCTCCAGTCCGGCCAGAACGGCGACGCGTACCACATCTACCCGCTCTACACCTCCGGTGGCGGGTACCTCTTCGGCACCGCCGCCAACGGCGACTACGACCCGAAGGACCTGGGCGTCGGCAAGCCGGAGTCGATCGAGGCGTTCAAGAAGATCGCCGCGCTCGGTGAGAAGGGCGAGGGCGCGCTCAAGCGTTCCATCACCCCCGAGAACTCGATCGCCACCTTCACCGGCAAGAAGTGCGCCTTCCTGGTCTCCGGCCCGTGGGCCGTCGCGGACGCCAAGAAGGCCAACATCAAGTACGACATCTCCCCGGTCCCCGGCTTCGCCGGTGGCAAGGAGGCTCAGCCGTTCGTGGGCGTCCAGGCGTTCTACGTGGCGTCGAAGGGCAAGAACAAGGCCCTGGCCCAGGAGTTCGTGGCCAACCACGTCACCACCCCCGACCTGGCCGTGGCGCTCTACAACGCCGAGCCCCGTCCGCCGGCGCTGACCGCCGCGCTGGACCAGGTCAAGGGCACCGACCCGGACCTGGCCAAGTTCCAGGAGGCCGGCAAGAACGGTCAGGTGCTCCCGGCGATCCCCGCCATGGCCACCATCTGGGACCCGTTCGGTAAGGCCGAGGCCGCCATCATCGGCGGCGCCGACCCGACCAAGACGATCACCGCGGCCGGCAAGACCATCTCCGGCCAGATCAAGTAATGAGCACGTCGCTGTCCGGCCCGGGACCTGCCACACAGGACCCGGGCCGGGAGCCCGTCGGCTCCGGGCTCCCGCGCCCGTCCCGCACCGCGCGGCACCACGCGCCGATCACCGCGACCGGTCTGCTCGTCAAGGTGATCCTGCTCGGCCTGACCGCCGGGATCGCGATCTGGGCGGCCTTCCCGCTCGTCGAGGCGGAGAAGTGGATCGGGCTGGCAGTCCTGGCCGCCACCACCGCCGGGCTGTTCTACCTCTACCTGACCCGGCGGCACATCCCGGCGAAGTACCTGGTCCCCGGCACGCTCTTCCTGATCGCGTTCCAGGTGGTCCCGGTGCTCTACACGGCGAGCACCGCCTTCACGAACTTCGGCGACGGTCACCGCGGCACCAAGGACGAGGCCGTCGTCGCCATCCAGACCGCCTCGGTCAAGCAGGTGCCCGGCTCCACCGAGTACGCCCTGTCGATCGCCACCAAGGGCGACCCGGCGACCGGGCCGCTCGTCTTCCTGGTCTCCGACCCGGCCACCGGCGTGGTCTCGGCCGGCGACAGCGGGGGGCTGCGCCAGCTCGACGCCGGCCAGGTCACCGTCGCGCCCGGCGGCAAGGTCACCGCCGCCGAGGGCTACACCGTGCTCAACTTCGGTCAGGCCAGCGCGCGCAGCCAGGAGATCACCGACCTGGTGGTGCCGACCGCCGGGGGCGCGGTGCGCTCCGCCGGCCTGTCCCGCGCCTACGAGGGCAAGGCGGTCCGGGCGTACGACGCCGGCTGCGACTGCATCCGGGACACCGAGACCGGCCGGACCTGGACGGCGGACGAGGAGACCGGCGCCTTCGTCGCCGCCGACGGCGAGCGGCTGGCCCAGGGCTGGAAGGTCACCGTCGGGCTCAAGAACTTCTCCCGGGTGCTCACCGACCCGGCCATCTCCGGGCCGTTCTTCGGCACCCTGCTGTGGAACTTCGCCTTCGCGATCGGCTCGACCGGCGGCACGTTCCTCCTGGGCATGTTCATCGCCCTGGCGCTGCACTCGCCCCGGATGCGGGGCACCAACCTCTACCGGGTCCTGCTGATCCTGCCGTACGCCATGCCGTCCTTCGCGATGCTGCTGGTCTGGCGGGACATGTTCAACACGGACTTCGGCCTGATCAACAACCTGTTCGGGATCGGGGTGGACTGGTTCGGCCAGGAGTGGTCGGCCCGGATCGCGGTGATCCTGGTGCAGCTCTGGCTGGGCTACCCGTACATGTTCCTGGTCGCCACGGGCGCGTTGCAGGCCATTCCGAAGGAGTTGACCGAGGCGACGTCGGTCGACGGCGCGTCGCCCTGGCAGTCGTTCCGGTCGGTCACCCTGCCGCTGCTGCTGGTCGCGCTCTCCCCGCTGCTGATCGCGTCGTTCGCGTACAACTTCAACAACTTCAACGCGATCTACCTGACCACCGAGGGTGGCCCCTTCCCGGCGGACAACCCGACCGCGGGGGCGACCGACCTGCTCATCACGTACACCTACCGGCTGGCCTTCGGCGCCCAGGGAGCCCAGTTCGGCCTGGCGGCCGCGGTGTCGATCTTCATCTTCACCATCGTCGCGGTGGTCTCGGCGGTGAGCTTCCGGCGCACCCGCAAGCAGGAGGAGGTGTACTCGTGACCTCGCTGCACGGCACTTCGGTCGCGGGCGGCGGCACCGGCGCCGCCCCGGCCGCCAACCGCAACGCGGGCCGGGGCCGCAACCGGTGGTTCGCCCGGGTCGGCTGGCGCCATCTCGTCGGCGTGCTGGCGGTCGCGTTCAGCCTCTTCCCGATCCTGTTCGTGCTCTCGGCCGCGCTCAACCCGCTCGGCACGCTCTCCTCGACCGAGCTGGTGCCGACCGGCGCGTCCTTCGACAACTTCGTGGACCTGTTCGACCGCACGGCGTTCGGGTGGTGGTTCCTCAACTCGCTGCTGATCGCCGGGGTGGCCTCGTTCGCGTCGGTCTTCCTGTCGGCGCTGGCGGCGTACGCCTTCTCGCGGATGCGGTTCTCCGGGCGGCGCGTCGGGCTGCTGTCGCTCCTGCTGATCCAGATGTTCCCGCAGTTCCTGGCGATCGTGGCGATCTTCCTGATCTTCACCACGATCACCGACCTGTGGCCGGCGATCGGCTTCAACACGCCGTGGGGGCTGCTGCTGCTCTACCTGGGCGGCGCGCTCGGCGTGAACACCTGGCTGATGAAGGGCTTCTTCGACACGCTCCCCCGGGAACTGGACGAGTCGGCCACGATGGACGGCGCCACGCACGCCCAGGTCTTCTTCCGGATCATGCTGCCGCTGGTGGCGCCGATCCTGGCGGTGACCGGCCTGCTCGCCTTCATCGGCACCATCAACGAGTTCCTGATGGCGAACGTCTTCCTGACCAACAGCGAGTCCAAGACCCTCGCGGTCGGCATGTTCGGTCTGGTGGCCGGGGAGCGGAACAACAACTTCGGCATCTTCGCGGCGGGCACCCTGCTCACCGCCATTCCCACGGTGCTGGTCTTCCAACTGGTCCAGCGCTACATCGTCTCCGGCCTCACCGCCGGAGCTGTCAAAGGCTGAGCCTCCTCGGCTCACCGCTGCGGCAAGGGCGTCGGCGTCCGACGTACACCGGAGCAGTCGCGGGTCGACCGCCGCGGTCGGGAAACCGGCCGCGGCGGGTGGCCCCTTTCTCTCCCCGTCCGATCGACGCGAAAGGCACCGCCATGTCCCTGTTGCCGCACCACGACGGATCCGCCCTGTACGTCCCCGAGCAGGAGCCCTCGCTCGGCGACACCGTCGACGTCTTCGTCCGGGTGCCGGCCGGCGCCGACGTCCGTCAGGTGCACGTGCGCACCACCGGCGACGGTGAACCCCGGTTCACCGAGGCGGTCGTCGACCGCACCGACGGCGACGACGTCTGGTGGCGGGTCCCGGTCGAGGCCCGCAACCCGGTCAGCAACTACCGGTTCATGCTCACCGGCCGCCGCGGCTACCGCTGGCTGAACGCCGCCGGCGTGGCGCACCACGACGTGCCGGACAACGGTGACTTCAAGCTGGTCACCCACGCCCCGCCGCCGGCCTGGGCCCGGGACGCGGTGATCTACCAGATCTTCCCGGACCGGTTCGCCCGCTCCGCCGCCGCCGACGGGCGCGACCTGCCGGACTGGGCGATCCCGTGCGACTGGGACACCCCGGTGATCGGGCGCGGCCCGGAGACCCCCTACCAGTTCTACGGCGGCGACCTGGACGGCGTCACCGGGCGGCTGGACCACCTGGACCGGCTCGGCGTGAACACCGTCTACCTGACGCCGATCTTCCCGGCCCGCTCCAACCACCGCTACGACGCGTCCAGCTTCGACACCGTCGATCCGCTGCTCGGCGGGAACGCCGCGCTGGCCCGGCTCGCCGACGCCGTACGCGCCCGCGGCTGGCGGCTGCTCGGCGACATCACCAGCAACCACACCGGCGACGCGCACGAGTGGTTCACCCGGGCTGCCTCGGACGTGTCCGCGCCGGAGCGGGAGCTGTACTACTTCGACGAGGTCACCGGAGACTACGAGTCCTGGAACGGGGTCAAGTCGCTGCCGAAGCTGAACTGGGGCAGCGCCGAGCTGCGCCGGCGCTTCGCGACCGCCGAGGACTCGCTGCTGCGCCGCTGGCTGCGCCCGCCGTACGGGCTGGACGGCTGGCGGGTGGACGTGGCGAACATGACCGGGCGGCGGGGCGCCGACGCGTACACCCACGAGGTGGCGGCGCTGCTGCGCCGGGTGGTCGCCGAGACCCGCGCCGACGGCCTGCTGCTGGCCGAGCACGGCCACGACCACACCGGCGACCTGGACCGTGACGGCTGGCACGGGACGATGAACTACGTCGGCTTCACCGACCCCGTCTGGTCCTGGCTGCGGCACGGCGACGACCCGCTGCCGAACTTCCTCGGCACCCCGGGCGGCGTGCTGCGGCGGGACGCCGAGGCCGTGCTGGCCACCATGAACGCCTACCGGTCGCTGGTCTCGTGGCGGTCGTACGCGCACTCGTGGCAGCTGCTCGGCTCGCACGACTCGGCCCGGATCCGCACCGTGGTCGGCGACGCCGCGCGGCAGGAGGTCGCCGCCGGTCTGCTCGCCACGATGCCGGGCACCCCGGTGATCTTCGCCGGCGACGAGCTGGGCCTGACCGGCACCAACGGGGAGGGCTCCCGGACCCCGATGCCGTGGCACCGGCCCGAGACCTGGGACGAGTCGACGTTCGCCGGCTACCGGGCGCTGGTCGCGTTGCGCCGCGCCGAGCCCGCGCTGCGCCACGGCGGCCTGCGCTGGCTGCACCACGACGCGGACACCCTGGTCTTCCTGCGGGAGGCGGCGACCGGCACCGTGCTGGTGCTGGCCCGCCGGGCCGCCGGCGCTCCGGTCCGGCTGGGCGGGCTGCGGGCGGCGGAGAACGTCTACGGCGGCGCCCCCGCCCTCCGCCCCGACCCGGACGGCACGGTCACCCTGCCCGCCGACGGCCCCACCTTCCAGGCCTGGCGTCTCCCCTGACCCGGGGCCGCCCGCGCCGCCCTGCCCCGTGCGCGCCGCCGGGGCGGGGTGGGGTGGGGTAGGGGTCGGTCAGGGGGCGAGGAGGGCGCGGACGCCGGCGAGGTAGGTGGCGCGGTCCGGGCGGCCGGTGAGGAGCCGCTGGAGGAACCAGCCGATGACCAGGGCGAAGAGGCCGGCGGCGACCGCCTTCGGGTCGGCGTCGGCGGCCACCTCGCCGGTGCCCTGGGCGCGCCGGACGAGCGCCTCGAAGTGGCGGCGGATGCCGTCGTACTTGTCGGCCACGAACTCGGCCAGCACCGGGTCCCGCTGTGCCTCGCCCCAGACCTGGATCGCGATCCGCAGGGTGCCGTCGTCGCCGGTCTGCGTCTCCACGTACGCCAGCGTGCGGTCGAGCGCCTCGACCAGGGGGAGCGGTGGCTCCCGCTGGAGCAGGTCGTCGAGGACGACTTCGGCGCCGCCGACCGCCTCCTCGGCGATCGCGTTGATCAGATCCGCCTTGCTCGGGAAGTAGCGGTAGACGGCGCCCACGCTGAGACCGGCCTCGGCGATCACGTCCTGCATCGTCGTGCGGTGGAAGCCCTCCCGCAGGAAGCACCGGCGGGCCGCGTCGACGATCTGGCGGCGGCGGGCGGCGAGGTGTTCCGGGGAGACGCGGGGCACGGGACACATCGTAAATCGAACGTTCGTTCTTGACAGTCGCGCACCACGGGGGCAGCCTGGAGTCATAAAAGAATGAGCGTTCGTTTTAGGAGGCTCCATGTCGACCCGCACCCCGCCGCCCCTGCCGGCCGCCCTCGGTGTCGCCGCCTTGGCGGCGGTCCTGCTGGCGCTGCTCGTACCCCTCTTCGCGGCTCCGGCCACCAACCTGGCGCCGCGCGACCTGCCCGTGGCAGTCGCGGGCCCGGCGCCCGCCACCGGCGACCTCGCCGCCCGGCTCGCCGCCGCGCGGCCGGGAGCCTTCGACGTGACCACCCTCCCGGACGCTGCGGCAGCCGACCGGGCCCTGCGCGACCGACAGGTGTACGCGGCCTTCGTCGCCGGCCCCGAGGGCGTCTCCCTGCACACCGCGCCGGCCGCCAGTCCGACGGTCGCCGCGCTGCTCACCGAGGCGGCGGCTCAGCTCTCCGCCGGCCACCCGGTGCCGGTGGTCGAGGTAGTGCCCGCCGACCCGGACGATCCTCGGGGCGCCGGATTCGCGGCCGGCTTCCTGCCGTTCGCGATGGCGAGCGTGCTGGCCGGCGCGCTGCTGACCCTCGCCGTCGCCAACCGGGTCGCCCGGCTGCTCGGCCTGGTGGTCTTCGCCGTCCTCGCCGGAGGTGTCGGCGCGGCCGTGCTGCACGGTTGGCTCGGCGTGCTCGACGGCGACCCGCTCGCCGAGGCGGCGGCGGTCGGGCTCTTCGCGTTGGCCGGCGCGGCCACGGTGGCGGGGCTCGGGGCGCTGCTCGGCCGGCCGGGCCTCGGCCTGGGCGCACTGCTGGTCTTCCTGGTCGGCAACCCGCTCTCGGCGGTCAGCGCGGCACCCGAGCTGCTGCCGCAGCCGTGGGGCGCGGTCGGTCAGTTCCTGCCGGTGGGCGCCGGCGGCACCCTGCTGCGCTCGGTGGCCTTCTTCGACGGCGCCGGGTCCGCCCGGTCGCTCGCCGTCCTGGCCGGGTACGCGCTGGCCGGGCTGGTGCTGGTCCTGGTGGGACGCCGGCCCTCCGGCGCCACCGCGGCCGGGTCGCCGCGCCCGGCCGCCGCCGGGTCGCCGCGCCCGGTCGGCCCCCGGGCGGTGGCTGACACGCCCTGAACCGCCCCGCTACTACGATCCGTCGTTGGTGGGGGAGGATGTGCGCGTGGAAGCTCTCAGACTGATACTGCGCTACGTCCATCTGATCGGTTTCGCCCTGCTGCTCGGCGGCGCGATCGTCCAATACATCAGCGGAAAGCTGCGGATCAACCCGGCCATGCTCTGGGGGTCCGTGATCATGCTGGTGACCGGCATCGGTCTCTCCGCGCCGCTGCGCGACGGTAACGAGCCGGACCCGGCCAAACTTGTTACCAAGTTGGTGCTCGCCCTACTGATCTTCGTCATGGTCTTCTTTTCCCGAAAGCGCGACGTGGTCAACCGCGGCCACTTCCTTGCGATCGTCGGGTTGACCCTGGTCAACGCGGCGGTGGCGGTTTTCTGGCGGTAACGTTTCCGCCAGGGGCCGACCAGGAAAATCGGGCGTTTCCGCGACGTCCCGGCGCCCACCTACCAGCACTCAGAGTGATCTGCCCCACCTAAGGGTTACGTAGGGGTAACAAGCGCTCAACGTTCGTGCACGATTGTCGGCCGGTGGGTGGGCGCGGGCGTACGCTCCCGTCCGTAACGTGGGACGCCGGCGGCGCAGCGCAGCCGGCTCATAGGGCTGCCACCGTGCAGGACGCGGTGTGCAATGGGAAGGAGACGTCTTGCGCTCGGTGCGTGGGATGCGGATTGCCTCGGTCTTCGCGGTGGGTGGGCTCGTGCTGAGCGCCGCCGCGTGCGGTGAGGCTCCCGACGACAGCAACAACGCCGGCAGCGGCGACAAGAAGTACAGCGCCTGCATGGTGACCGACGTCGGCGGCATCGACGACAAGTCGTTCAACACCTCGGCGTGGCAGGGCCTCGAGGCGGCCAAGAAGGCCAACGACAACATCGACATCAAGTACGTCGCGTCGAAGGCCGAGGCCGACTACGAGGTCAACCTGACCCAGTACGTCAACCAGAAGTGCGACTTCATCCTGGCCGTCGGCGGCCTGATGGGTGACGCCACCTCCAAGATCGCCAAGGCGAACCCGAACCAGCAGTTCGGCATCGTCGACGCGAAGCTGCCGGAGAGCAACGTCTTCCCGATGCAGTTCGACACCGCGCAGGCCGGCTTCCTCGCCGGTTACCTGGCCGCCGGCATGACCAAGAGCGGCACGGTGGGCACCTACGGCGGCCTGCCGATCCCGCCGGTCACCATCTTCATGGACGGCTACGTCGACGGCGTCGCCCACTACAACAAGACGAAGAGCAAGACCGTCAAGGTCGTCGGCTGGGACAAGGCCGCCCAGAAGGGCTCCTTCACCAACGACTTCGTCAAGCAGGACGAGGGCAAGAAGGTCAGCGACGCGCTGTTCGCCCAGGGCGCCGACATCATCATGCCGGTCGCCGGCGGCTCGGGCCTCGGCACCACCGGCGCGGCCAAGGCGTCGGGCGGCAAGTACAACACCATCTGGGTGGACGTCGACGGCTGCGAGAGCACCCCGGACTGCTCGGCCATCATCACCACGGTCGAGAAGAACATCCCGGAGGCCGTCAAGGAGGCCGTCGTCAAGGCCGCCAACGGCGAGAAGCTCTCGCACGACCCGGGCTACCTGGGCAACCTCGCCAACAACGGCGTCGGGCTCGCCCCGTACCACGAGTTCGACAGCAAGGTCCCGGCCGAGCTGAAGGCGGAGATCGACAAGCTGAAGGCGGACATCGCCGCCGGCACCGTCACCGTCACCTCCGCAGCCCAGCCGAAGTGAAGCACCGCCGGCCCACCCCGGTGAGACGATCACCGGGGTAGGGCCGGCGAGCGGTACAGCACGACGTCCGGCCGTCCCGGCGTCGCGGGGAACCCCCACGGCGCCGGGGCGGCCGATCCGCTCCACCCCCGACGACGGCCCTGCGCCGCGAGCGGTCCCCCGGCAGCTACGCTGCACCATCGCTTCGCACTCCAGGAGGTTGCGCTGAGACTCGAACTGCGCGGCATCACCAAGCGGTTCGGTGATCTGGTCGCCAACGACCACATCGACCTGACGGTGGAGCCTGGAGAGATCCACGCCCTGCTCGGCGAGAACGGCGCGGGCAAGTCGACCCTGATGAACGTGCTCTACGGGCTCTACCAGCCCGACGAGGGCGAGATCCTGGTCGACGGCGAGCCGTTGAAGCTGCGGGGGCCGTCCGACGCGATCGCGGCGGGGATCGGCATGGTGCACCAGCACTTCATGCTGGTGCCGGTCTTCACCGTCGCCGAGAACATCATGCTCGGCGCCGAGCAGGTCAGGGGCGGCATCGCCGGCTTTCTGGACCGGCGGCGGGCCCGGCGCGAGGTCGCCGAGGTCTCGGAGCGCTACAACCTGCGGGTCGACCCGGACGCGGTGATCGAGGACCTGCCGGTCGGCATCCAGCAGCGGGTGGAGATCGTCAAGGCGCTCACCCGCGACGTCGACCTGCTCATCCTCGACGAGCCGACGGCGGTGCTCACCCCGCAGGAGACCGAGGAACTGCTCACCGTCATGCGGTCGCTCAAGGCCGCCGGCAAGTCGATCGTCTTCATCACGCACAAGCTGGGCGAGGTCAAGGCGATCGCCGACCGGATCACCGTCATCCGGCGCGGGAAGACCGTCGGCACCGCCTCGCCCGAGGCCAGCCGGGACGAGTTGGCCGCGCTCATGGTCGGCCGCAGCGTCCGGCTCACCGTGGAGAAGGAGCCGGCCACCCCCGGCAAGCCGATCCTGGAGGTCGCCGGCCTGGTCGTCGACGACGACCGGCAGATCCGGGCGGTCGACGGGATCGACCTGACCGTACGCGCGGGCGAGGTGCTCGGGGTGGCGGGCGTGCAGGGCAACGGCCAGACCGAGCTGATCGAGGCGATCATGGGGCTGCGCCCGACGCTCGCCGGCACGATCACGCTCGACGGGCAGCAGGTCAACGGCTGGTCGACCAAGAAGGTGCTCCGCGCCGGCGTCGGCTACGTGCCGGAGGACCGCAGCGTCGATGGCGTGGTCAAGGAGTTCTCCGTCGCGGAGAACCTGGTGCTCGACATCTACGACCGGCCGCCCTTCGGCAAGGGCCTGGCGCTCAAGCCGGACGCCATCGCGAAGTCGGCGAAGGAGCGGATCGCGCAGTTCGACGTCCGCACCTCCTCGGCCGACGCGCCGGTCGGCACCCTCTCCGGCGGCAACCAGCAGAAGGTGATCGTGGCCCGGGAGCTGTCCCGGCCGCTGAAGCTCTTCATCGCCGCCCAGCCGACCCGCGGCGTCGACGTCGGGTCCATCGAGTTCATCCACAGCCGGGTCATCCGCGAGCGGGACGTCGGCACCGCGGTCATGGTGGTCTCCAGCGAACTCGACGAGGTGATCGGCCTGGCCGACCGGATCGCCGTGATGTACCGCGGCCGGATCATCGGCATCGTCGGCCCGGACACCCCGCGCGAGGAGATCGGCCTGCTGATGGCCGGCATCACCCCCGACGCGGCGGCCGACGGCGCGGCGGCCCCCGCCGCCGAGGGCCCTGGTAGCGAGGACAAGGCATGACGAACCCGAACCCCCCGTCGGGCTCCCCGGACAAGGAGCCGGCGACCGAGGGGCAGGCCGCGCAGACCGCGCTCGGCAACACCGAGCGCGCCGAGGCGGCCACCTCCCCGAAGCAGCCGGCCCCGGAGGCGAAGCCCTCGCTGGGGCGGCTGTTCCTGGACAACCTCTGGGCGGCCAACACCTTCACGGTGACCCTGCTGTCGCTGGTCCTGGCGATGCTCGTCGGCGCCGTGCTGATGGTCGTCTCCGACCCCGAGGTGCTGGCCACCTACAGCTACATCACCGCCCGGCCGTCCGACGCGCTCAACGCGAGCTGGACGCTGGTCAGCGAGGCGTACGGCAACCTGTTCAAGGGCGCCGTCTTCGACCCCGAGGCGGTCGGCTTCCAGGCCGTGATGAGCCCGATCTCCGAGACGCTCACCTACACCGCGCCGCTGGTCTTCACCGGCCTGTCGGTGGCGCTGGCGTTCCGGGGCGGCCTGTTCAACATCGGCGCCCAGGGCCAGGCCACGATGGGCGTGATCCTGGCCGCGCTGGCCGGCTTCCTGCTGCCGCTGCCGCCCGGCCTGCACCTGCTCGTCGCGGTGCTCGCCGGTGCGCTCGGCGGGGCGATCTGGGGCTTCATCCCGGGCATCCTCAAGGCGCGCGCCGGCGCCCACGAGGTGATCAACACGATCATGCTCAACTACATCGCCACGTACTTCCTGACCTGGATCATCGTGCAGAACGGCATCCAGGACCCGAACCGTACGGACGCGATCAGCCGGCCGGTCGACCCGTCGGCCCAGCTGCCCCGGCTGCTCGGCGACGGGCTACGGGTGCACGCCGGCATCATCCTGGCGGTGCTGGCCACCTGGGCCGTCTGGTGGCTGCTGAACCGCTCCACGCTCGGCTTCGAGCTGCGCGCGGTGGGCGCCAACCCGGACGCCGCGCGGACCGCCGGCATCAGCGTCACCCGGACGTACGTCCTGATCATGGTCTTCGCCGGGATCCTGGCCGGCCTCGGCGGCTCGAACATGGTGCTCGGCACCACCGCCAGCGCGCTGACCCCGCTGGTGGTCGCGCAGATCGGCTTCGACGGCATCCTGGTGGCGCTGCTCGGCCGGGTGAAGCCGTGGGGCGTGGCGCTGGCCGCGCTGCTCTTCGGCGCCCTCCAGGCCGGCGGCAACCGGATGCAGTCGTACTCGGGGATCTCGCTGGAGCTGGTCACCGTGCTCCAGGCGCTGATCGTCATCTTCATCGCCGCGCCGGCCCTGGTGAAGGCGATCTTCCAGCTCCGGGCCGCCCGTGCCGCCCGGTTGCAGACGAGCCTGGCGAAGGGCTGGTAACTCATGTCCACCATGGCTGTCGAAGACGTCGCCGTCGCCCCCGTCGACCTGGGATTCTGGACCCGCACCCGCAAGGTCGGCGCCGTGCTGCTCGGGCTCGGCCTGCTGGCGACGGTGCTGTTCGGGGCACTCGCCACCGGCGAGCAGGCCCGGTTCACCCTCAGCGAGGACGCCGCCGGCGCCGCGCTGAAGATCGACGGCACGCTCGGCGCGATTCTCTTCGGAATCGTCGCGGTGGCCGCGGGCGTCGCGATGCTCGCCGGGCTGCCGAAGCGCTGGTTCACCCTCGTGCTCGGCGTCGGCCTGGTCGGCTTCGTGCTGTCGTTCCTCTGCTGGCAGGTCTCGGCCGCGCCGAACGGGCAGAACTTCATGCCGCTGGTCAACATCGTCCGGGGCACGTTCTTCCTGGCCCTGCCGCTGATCTTCGGCGCGCTGGCCGGCGTGCTCTGCGAGCGCTCCGGCGTGGTCAACGTGGCCATCGAGGGGCAGTTGCTGATGGGCGCCTTCAGCGGCGCGCTGTTCGGCAGCCTCTCCGGCAACGTCTGGGTGGGCCTGGTCGCGGCGGCGCTCGGCGGCGCGTTCATCTCGCTGCTGCTGGCCGTCTTCTCGATCCGCTACCTGGTCGACCAGGTGGTCATGGGCATCGTGCTCAACCTGCTGGCGGTCGGCGTCACCGGCTTCCTCTACGAGCGGCTGATGCAGACCAACGCGCAGAAGTACAACAGCGCGCCCCGGTTCAGCAACTGGGAGATCCCGCTGTTGTCGGACATCCCGCTGATCGGGCCGGCGCTGTTCCGGGGCAACATCTTCCTCTACCTCGGCCTGCTGCTCGTGCTGGTTATCCACATCGCACTGTTCCGCACCCGGTGGGGCCTGCGGACCCGCTCGGTCGGCGAGCACCCGACCGCCGCCGACACGCTGGGCGTCCGGGTGCTCGGGCTGCGCTACCGCAACGTGCTGCTCGCCGGGGTGGTCGCCGGCATCGGCGGCGCCTCGTACACGCTGGCGCTCTACTCGTTCACCAAGAACATGATCGGCGGCAAGGGCTTCATCGCCCTGGCCGCGCTGATCTTCGGCCGGTGGAGCCCGACGGGAGCGCTGCTCGCGGCGCTCTTCTTCGGCTTCGCCGACCAGCTCGCCACCTACCTGGGCGCGATCAACAGCGCCATCCCGAGCCAGTTCCTGGCCATGCTGCCCTACCTGGCGACGATCCTCGCGGTGGCCGGTCTGGTCGGCCGGGTCCGGGCGCCGGCCGCCGACGGCAAGCCGTACATCAAGGGCTGACGGGGGAGCACGACATGGAGATCGACTGGGAGCGGCTGCGGGCCGCCGCCACGGACGTGATGCGGCACGCGTACGTGCCGTACTCGAAGTTCCCCGTCGGGGCGGCCGCCCTGGTCGACGACGGCCGCGTGGTGGTCGGCTGCAACGTGGAGAACGCCGCGTACGGCGTGGTGCTCTGCGCCGAGTGCGGCGTGGTCTCCTCGCTGCACGCCACCGGCGGTGGCCGGATCGTCGCCCTGTCCTGCGTCGACGCCACCGGCGAGCCGCTGATGCCGTGCGGCCGGTGCCGCCAGCTGCTGTGGGAGCAGGGCGGCCCGGAGTGCCTGATCGAGGCCAAGGGCGGCCCGCTGCGGATGGCCGAGCTGCTGCCGCACGCCTTCGACGTGGCCGACCTCGAGGCGGTCACCGGGGAGGCGCCGGTGCCGGTGGTGCCGGAGCGGCTGGCGGCCTGGCGCGGCCGGGGCACGGTCTTCGTGCACCCCGACCTGTCCGCCGGCCAGCAGGTCTGGACGGCCTACTGGGAGCGGTCCGCGGGGGACAGCGAGGGCGCCGAGACCGGCGTGCTGGAGGAGGGCCCGAGCTGGGACGACCCGGCGGAGGCGATCGCCTGGGGGCACGCCCGCACGCCCCGGGTCGTGGTCGTGGACGCCTCGGGCACGATCTTCTGGGCGGGCGAGGGCGAGCCGCCGATGGAGATCCCTATCCGCTGGGGTGGTTGAGCTCAGAGCCGGCTGGGGCCTGCCGTGCCCGGCTCCGGGCGGTCAGGCTTGATCCCTCCGCCGGGCACGGCAGGCCCCAGCCGTCGGTGGTCACGGTTCGCGGATCGGTATCTGCACACGACTAGGGAAGATCTTTTGTGATGAGTGGTTTTGCGGCGGTTGACGTCATCCGGGTCAAGCGGGACGGGGGTGTGCTCTCCGACGCGCAGATCGACTGGGTGGTGGACGCGTACACCCGGGGGCTGGTCGCCGACGAGCAGATGTCGGCGTTGGCCATGGCGATCCTGCTCCGTGGCATGACCGCGCCGGAGATCGCCCGGTGGACCGCCGCGATGATCGCCAGCGGGGAGCGGCTCGACCTCTCCGCCGTCGACCGGCCGACCGTCGACAAGCACTCCACCGGCGGCGTCGGCGACAAGATCACCCTCCCGCTGACCCCGTTGGTGGCGGCGTGCGGCGCGGCCGTGCCGCAGCTCAGCGGCCGTGGCCTCGGCCACACGGGCGGCACGCTCGACAAGCTGGAGTCCATCCCCGGCTGGCGGGCGGCGCTGCGCAACGACGAGTTCATCGCCCAGCTCCGGGACGTGGGGGCGGTGATCTGCGCGGCCGGCGCGGGGCTCGCCCCGGCCGACCGCAAGCTGTACGCGCTGCGCGACGTGACCGGCACCGTCGAGGCCATCCCGCTGATCGCCAGCTCGATCATGAGCAAGAAGATCGCCGAGGGCACCGGGGCGCTGGTGCTCGACGTGAAGGTCGGCTCCGGCGCGTTCATGAAGTCCGTCGAGCAGGCCCGCGAGCTGGCCCGGACGATGGTGGAGCTGGGCGGCGCGCACGGCGTGCGGACCGTCGCCCTGCTCACCGACATGTCGACCCCGCTCGGCCTGACCATCGGCAACGCCGTCGAGGTGACCGAGTCGGTCGAGGTGCTGGCCGGGGGCGGCCCCGCCGACGTGGTCGAGCTGACCCTGGCGCTGGCCCGCGAGATGCTCGACGCGGCCGGGCTGCCGGACGCCGACCCGGAGGCCGCGCTGCGCGACGGCCGGGCCATGGACTCCTGGCGCGCGATGATCCGCGCCCAGGGCGGCGACCCGGACGCCCCGATGCCGACCGCGAACGAGGTCGAGGTGGTCCGCGCGGACGCGGACGGCTTCGTCGCCTCGGTCGACGCGTACGCCATGGGGGTGGCCGCCTGGCGGCTCGGCGCCGGACGGGCGCGCAAGGAGGACCCGGTCAGCGTGCCGGCGGGGGTGGTGCTGCACAAGCGGCCCGGCGACCCGGTGCGGGCCGGCGACCCCCTCTACGAGCTGCGCGCGGAGCACGCCGCCCGGATCCCGGCGGCGCGGGACGACGCCGCGCGGGCGGTGCGGATCTCGCCGACCGCGCCCGCCGTGACGCCGTTGGTCATCGAGCGCATCGGCTGAGCGGGGCGGTCGCCGGGCCGGCATGGTGCCGGCCGGCTCGGAGCGCTATCCTCCCTGGCCAGGGGGACAACCGGCGCCGAGTCGTCGCGAGCAGACAGGACATTTCCGCCGTGACCGTACCTGCCCCCGATCCACGGGAGGTGCGTGAGGCGAGCCTGGACGAGTTGTCCCGGCTGCGTCTTCCGCTGCCGCCACCCCAGTTCCCGCTCGTGTGGGAGCCCGGCGACCAGATCGAACTGCGACCCACCGCGGAGATCGAGGCCCGGATCGCCGTGCTGCACCTGATCCTCGCGCGCTGCTTCGGGATGCCGCCGCAGGCCGCGATGAGCTGGCTGCTCGCCTCGCACCTGGTCGAGATGGTCACGCCGCCGGAGTTCCAGTTCGTCACCGGCGGCAAGGGCGACCACCGGTCGTTCGTGCTGCACCACGACGCGCTCTTCGCGCTGGCCTGGGTGCTCGGCCTGACCAAGCAGCTCGACCCGACCCTGCCGGTGGACGAGCGGCTGGTGGAGCGGATGCCGCACATTCCCGGCGGGGAGACCTTCGGCCAGTGGCGTGCCCGGATCCTCGCGGCCCCGCAGCATCCCGCCGACGCGGCCGCGCTGCTCGACCTGCACTACTGCCTCGACTGGGCGTACCTGGAGACGGAACGGGCCGGCCGCACGCCGCCCGGTGTGGTCGACGCCAACGCCATCGGTCAGCGCCGGTGGGCGCTGGAGTGGGCGGTGATCCTGCGGGGGCCCTACCACGAGGAGCCCCCGGGCTGGGAAGAGGTCGACCTCTCCACCTGACCCGGCGGACTGAGGTGTAAGGAAGGGCACCTTCCTAACGCCTGAGGTAGAGGAAGGGTCCCTTCCTTACACCTCAGCGCGGGGACGGGCGCCAGACGGTGAGGTCCACCGCGACGGTCACCCGGACCGGCTCGGGCAGCGCGGCGACCCGGGCGGCGAGCCCGGCCGGGTCGGTGTGCCACGCGCTCGGGCCCATCCCGACCAGCGTCGCGACCTCCGGCCCGGTCAGCGCCAGCTCCCGCCGGTGCCCGGTCGACGCCACCTGCGCGAAGCGCCCGCCCAGGCTCTCGGCGACCCGGTCCGCCTTGGCCGGGTCCACCCGGAGCAGGCCGAGCGCGCCGACCAGTTCGGCGAGGTGGTCGGCGGCCGGCGTCACCACCAGCAGGGACCCGGCCGGGTCGAGGACCCGGTGGAACTCCGCGCCGTTGCGCGGGGCGAAGACGTTCAGCAGCACGGCGGTGCCGGCGTCGGCCAGTGGCAGCCGCTGCCAGGTGTCGGCCAGCGCCGCCGCCGCGCGGGGATGCGCCCGCGCCGCCCGGCGCAGTGCCGGCTTCGACACGTCCAGGGCCAGGCCCACCGCGTCCGGCAGCGCCGCCAGCACCGCCGCGAGGTGCCGGCCGGTCCCCGCACCGGCGTCCACCACCAGGGGGTACGCCTCGGGCCGCGCCGCGCGGACCCGGTCCGCGGCCTCCGTCGCGGCGGTGGCGAGGGCGGTCGAGATCAGGTCGTAGTGGCCGGCGGCCAGGAAGTCGGCGCGGGCGGCCACCATCTCGGCGGTGTCCCCGGCGTGCGGGGCACGGCCGGCGAGCAGGTTGACGTAGCCCTGCCGGGCGACGTCGAAGCTGTGCCGGCGCGGGCAGCGCAGCGCGGTGGCGGTGCCGGCGGCGGCCTCCGCCAGCGGCTCGCCGCAGACCGGGCAGCGGAGCCGGTCGACGATGCGGGTGTCCACGTCAGGCGTCCAGGTAGGTCAGCACCGCGCGGACCCGCCGGTGGTCGTCGTCGCAGTCGCGCAGGTCGAGCTTCGTGAAGATCGAGTTGATGTGTTTGCTGACCGCCTTCTCGGTGACCACCAGGCGCTGCGCGATCGCGCCGTTGGAGCGGCCCTCGGCCATCAGCGCCAGCACCTCGTGCTCGCGCGGGGTGAGCCGGCCCAGCGGCGCGGCGTGGGCCGGCCGGGCGAGCAGCTGCGAGACCACCTCCGGGTCCATCGCCATGCCGCCCCCGGCCACCCGGTGCACCGCGGCGACGAACTGCGCCACGTCGGCCACCCGGTCCTTGAGCAGGTAGCCCACCGCGCCCGCGCCGTCGGAGAGCAGCTCCCGGGCGTAGAGCTGCTCGACGTACTGGGAGAGGACCAGCACCGGCAGGCCGGGCACCCGGGCGCGGGCGGCCAGCGCCGCCCGCAGCCCCTCGTCGGTGTGCCCGGGCGGCAGCCGGACGTCCACCACGGCTACGTCGGGGCGGTGCTCCAGCAGGGCGGCGAGCAGGTCGTCGCCGGTCTCCACGGCGGCCACCACCTCGTCACCGTACGCGGTGAAGAGCCGGATCAGCCCGTCGCGCAGCAGCACCAGGTCCTCGGCGATCACGATGCGCACGGCAGCTCCACGTCGACCACGGTAGGCCCACCGTCCGGGGAGCTGATCCGCACCCGCCCGTCGAAGACCGCGAGCCGCCGCCGGATGCCGGCCAGGCCCGTGCCCCGCGCCGGGTCGGCGCCGCCCCGACCGTCGTCGGAGACGGTCAGCCGGACCGTGCCGTCGACCCGGTGCAGCCGCACCGCCACCCGGGCCGCGCCGCTGTGCCGGGCGGCGTTGGTGATCAGCTCGGCGACGGTGAAGTAGAGCGCCGACTCCAGCGGGGGCGCCAGCCGCTCGGGCAGGTCGACGTCCAGGTCGACCGGGAGGGGCGCGCCGAGGGCGAGGGCGGCGACGCCCCCGGCGAGCCCCCGGTCCGCCAGCACCGGCGGGTGGATGCCGCGTACGACGTCGCGCAGCTCGGACAGGGCGGTGCCGGCGGCGGAGCGGGCCTCGGTGACCAGCCCACGGGCCGCCTCCGGGTCCCGGGCCAGCAGTTCCTCGGCGAGGCCGAGGTTCATCGCCATCGCGACCAGCCGCGCCTGCGCGCCGTCGTGCAGGTCGCGCTCGATCCGGCGCAGCTCGGCCGCCTGGGCGTCGACGGTCTGGGCGCGGGTGTCGGCCAGCTCCTCCACCCGCTCGGCGAGGGCCGCCCGGGCGGTCGGCGCGAGCAGTGCCCGGGTCAGCCGGTGCTCCAGGTGGAGCAGCCCCCGGGGCAGCCAGTACGCCCCGACCCCTATCAGCAGCGCGGGCACCACGGCCAGCGCGGCGTTGCGCAGCGAGTCGATCGGCAGGCCGAGGAAGTTGTCGATCGCGCCGGGCGCCACCGTGTGGATCAGTGGCAGGGCGAGGCCCTGCGCGACGCCGAGCCAGAGCCCCACGGCCAGCACCACGGCGACCGGGGCGAGGCAGAAGTGGGCGAAGAGGAACGCCAGGTCCCGATAGGTGGCCGGATCCCCGGCCGCCGTCCGCAACCGGGCCGCCAGCCCGCCGGTCACCGGCCGGTACGGGGACCGGACCGGTGGGCCCGGCACCCGGCGGCGCTGCCGGTCCAGCAGCGTCCGGGTGCCGGCGAGGGTGCGGTCGAGCAGGGGCAGGCCGACGCCGAGCAGACTGAGCCCGGCGGTGAGGAGCGTGGCCAGCGCGAACCCGATGCCCGCCCCGGCCAGCCCCGCCGCGACGGCCAACTGGTGTATCTCCCGCCATGCCCGCCGCACCCCGCTCATCGGGCCATTGTCCCAGCTCGCACCGCATCCCCCGTCGGCGCGGGGACCGGTCGGGCCTCCGGCGTGACGCCCGGCAGGGAGGCGGGGCCGGGCCCGGGGCGGGTACGGGCCGGCCAGAAGGCGGCCCGACCGGTGAGCGCGGCCAGCGCCGGCACCAGGAGCCAGGAGAGCCCGAACGTCGTGATCAGCACGCCGACCGCGACGGCGAGCCCGATCTGGGCCAGCATCGGCGACGCCACGAGCACCCCGAAGCTGCCGGCCAGGATGACCCCGGCGGCGGCGACCGCCGGGCCGGCCCGGCGTACCGCCTCCGCGGCGGCCTGACGGGGCGGCCGTCCCGCGCGCAGTTCCTCCCGGAACCGGGCGATCATCAGGATGTTGTAGTCGGTCCCGATCGCGGTGACGAAGAGGAACACGACCAGCGGCAGTTGGAAGTTGAGCCCCGACTGGCCGCCGATGACCTGGAACACCAGCACGCTGGTGCCGAGGGTGGCGGCGAAGCCGAGCGCGACCGCCGCGAGCAGGCCCAGCGAGGCGAGCAGGCCGCGCAGCATCAGCAGCAGGAGCAGCCCGATCAGCCCGGCGGCCACCGGGAAGATCAGCCGGAGGTCCTCGTCGAGCACGGTCCGGATGTCGGCGAAGGTGGCGGTCTCCCCACCGACGTACGCCCGGGTGCCGGCCGGTGCGGCGGCGTGCGCGGCCGGGCGTAGTTGGTCCTCCACCGCGTCCATCGCCCGCTGCGAGTACGGCGGCTCGGTGAGCAGCAGCCGCACCTGGGCCACGTCCCCCTCGATCTCGACCCCGCCCGGGGCCGCCACGATCGGCACCTCGGCGAGCCGTGCGGCGAACCGTTCGGCGGTGGCCGCGTCCACCCCGGCGCCGGTGAGGTACACGACCGTCGGGGAGAGCGTCCCGGCGGGCAGGCCCGAGCGGAGCCACTCCAGGGCCCGGGCCGACTCGGAGCCGGACGGCAGCGTGTCGAGTTCGTAGCTGGGCTTGTGCGCCAGCGCGCCGAGACCGAGCAGCAGGAGGGCGGCGACCGTGGCCAGCGCGACCCGGGCCGGCCGGCGGGCGACCAGGCGGGCGGTCCGGGCCGACCGCCCGGTCGCCTCGTCGCCGTCGTGGCCGGGCGTCGACCCGCCACCCGGCGTGACCAGCTTCGCCGGCCACCAGCCCCGGCGGCCGAGCAGTGAGTAGACCGCGGGGAACAGGGTCAGCGCGGCGGCCACCATGAGCAGGACGGCGACGGCCAGCGCCGGGCCGAGCACCTGGAAGGAGGCGAGCTGGGAGAGCACCAGCGCGCCGAACGCCACCGCCACGACCAGCGCGGACACGGTGACCACCCCGCCGATCCGGCTGGCCGCGTGGACCATCGCGGTACGGCGGTCGTCGCCGGCCCGGAGACGTTCCCGGTAGCGGAAGAGCAGGAAGACGGCATAGTCGGTGCCGATGCCGAGCAGCACGACCGGAAGCAGGCCCGTGGTGGAGGCGTCCAGGGCGTATCCGAAGACCTTCCCGCCCAGGGCGAGCAGCCCGGCGGCGGCCTGCGCGACCAGCAGCACGAGGAACAGGTTGAGCAGCGCGATCGCCGGGCTGCGGAAGACGACCAGCAGCAGGACCAGGATCACCAGCATCATGGTGCCGTGGACGATCATGTCGAGCAGGAAGCTGTCGGCCGCGCCGGCGGCCTGCCCGGTCCAGCCGCCGACCAGGCCGGTTCCCGCCAGCGCGTCGTCGGTGGCCGCCCGCAGCCGCTTGACCGTCTGGACGGTCGGCTCCGCGTGCGCGGCGTCGGGCAGGCGCGCCTCGGCCAGGCGTAGCCGTCCGTCCGGGGCGGTCGCGCCGGCGGTCACCCCGGTGACGCCGACGACCCGCAGTTGCTGCGGCAGCCGGTCGATCCGGGCGCTGTCGTCGGCGGTCAGCGCCGCCCCGTCGGCCCGTCGGACGACCAGCACCGCGCTGCTGCCCGGCGGTTCGGGGAAGATCCGGGATCCGATCCCGGTGGCCCGCGCGGACTCGTACCGGTCGGGCAGGAACTCGGCCTGGCTGTCGGCGGGCCGAGGTCCCTCCGGCCCGTAGACGACGAAGGTGGCGGCGGTCAGCGCGGCGATGGCGAGCAGCCAGCCGGCGATCACCCGCCCCGGACGCCGGACCACCGCCGTGGCCAATGTCGTGAACACGTGCAACTCTCCCCACGTCGGCTTCTGGTGATGCCGCTGACGCTAGGCAGCCGGACGGGTCACTTCGATGGTGCGCGCACGCCGGTCGGATGGTGGTGCCTGCACCACCATCGGTTCACCGTCGGGCCCGGTCCATCCCGGTCAGGTGGTCGACCACGCGGTGGGTCAGCGCGTCCAGCGCGGCGACCTCGTCGGGGGTCAGCAGGTCGATGAGGTGCCGGCGGACGGCCGCCACGTGGCCCGGGGCGGCGGCCTCGATCGCGCGCCGGCCCTCGGGGGTGAGCGCGACGACCGCGCCCCGGCCGTCCGTCGCGCACTCCTCGCGGGTGACCAGGCCGCGTTGCTGCATCCGGGTGAGGTGGTGGGAGAGCCGGCTGCGGGACCAGAGCATCCGGTCGGCCAGCTCGCTGAGCCGCAGCCGCTGGTCGGGGGTCTCCGAGAGGTCGGACAGGACGTCGTAGTCCGGCTCGGACAGGCCCGCGTCCCGCGCGAGCTCGCGGGCCAGCTCCAGGTCGAGCAGGCGGCGCATCCGCCGGTAGCCCCGCCAGGCGCGCTGCTCCCGGTCGTCGAGCCAGCGTGGTTGCTCCATGCCGGTCATCGTAGCCATCTGGTTGACATGTCATCAACCCGCTCCTAGGGTGCGTGACATGTCAACCAGATTGCCCGGCCGGCTGGTCCGGCTGCTGACCGGCCTCGTGCTGTCCGGCGTCAGCGTGGCCCTCATGGTCCGCGCCGACCTGGGCCTCGCGTCCCGGGACGTGCTGCACCAGGGGCTCGCCGAGCGGACCGGGCTGCCCCTCGACGAGGCCGCCCGGCTCACCGCCGCCCGCGCCCCGCTGCGGGTGTCGGCGTGACCGCCCGGCTGTGGGAGCTGTTCGGCGAACGCGGCCGGGGCGTGCTGGTCACCCTGCGCCGAGACGGCCGACCGCAACTCTCCAACGTCGACTACCTGGCCGAGCCCGGCCTGATCCGGTGCTCCACCACCGCCGGCCGGGCCAAGGTGCGCAACCTGCGCCGCGACCCCCGGGTCAGCTTCCACGTCACCACGGCCGACGGCGGGGCGTACGCCGTGGCGGAGGGGACGGCCGCGCTCACCCCGCCGGCGGCGGCGCCCGACGACGCCACCGTCGAGGAACTGGTCGAGGTCTACCGGCGGATCCGCGGCGAGCACCCCGACTGGGCCGACTACCGGGCGGCGATGGTCGCCGACGGCCGGCTGGTGCTCCGGCTCACCGTCGACCGGCTCTACGGCTGGCGCCCCTGACCGACGCGGCGTCGCCCGGTCGGGCCGGCGTGGCACGGGCGCCCTCCCGGGACGCGTGACCCCGGCCCCCGCCGGTCGCCGGCGCGGTCTGGGGCCTCTCGGTCTGGCTCTGCGAGTACGGCAGCGTGGGCCGGGAGGGCGGGGCCGACTAGGGTCTGGGCATGGTCGCGACAATCCGTTACGAGGACATCGTCAAGGTCCCGAAGGCGCTGCTGCACGATCACCTCGACGGCGGCCTGCGGCCGGCGACAATCGTCGAGCTGGCCGCCGAGGCGGGCCACGAGCTGCCCACCACCGACCCCGAGGCGCTCGGCCGGTGGTTCGTCGAGGCGGCCAACTCCGGCTCCCTGGAGCGCTACCTGGAGACGTTCGCGCACACCGTCGCCGTCATGCAGACCGCGCCGGCGCTGCGCCGGGTGGCCCGGGAGTGCGCGCAGGACCTGGCCGCCGACGGGGTGGTCTACGCCGAGGTGCGGTTCGCCCCCGAGCAGCACCTGGAGCGGGACCTGACCCTGGACGAGGTGGTGGAGGCGGTGCTGGCCGGCTTCGTCGAGGGCAGCGCGCTGGCCGCCGAGGCGGGCACCCCCATCCGGGTCGGTACCCTGCTCACCGCCATGCGGCACGCCGCCCGGTCGCAGGAGATCGCCGAGCTGGCCGTCCGGCACCGGGACGCCGGGGTGGTCGGCTTCGACATCGCCGGCGCCGAGGCCGGCTTCCCGCCCACCCGGCACCTGGACGCCTTCGAGTACCTCCAGCGGGAGAACTTCCACTTCACCATCCACGCCGGCGAGGCGTTCGGCCTGCCGTCGATCTGGCAGGCGATCCAGTGGTGCGGGGCGGACCGGCTCGGCCACGGGGTGCGGATCGTCGACGACATCACACCCGGCCCGGAGCCGGTGCTCGGCCGGCTGGCCGCGTACGTGCGGGACAAGCGCATCCCGCTGGAGCTGTGCCCGTCGTCGAACGTGCAGACCGGCGCCGCCGCCTCGATCGCCGACCACCCGATCGGGCTGCTGCGGGACCTGCGCTTCCGGGTGACGGTGAACACCGACAACCGGCTGATGAGCGGCACCTCGATGTCGCGGGAGATGGCCCTGCTGGCGGACGCCTTCGGCTACGGCTGGAAGGAGTTCCAGTGGTTCACCATCAACGCGATGAAGAGCGCCTTCATCCCGTTCGACGAGCGGCTGAAGATCATCGACGAGGTGATCAAGCCGGCGTACGCCAAGCTGCTGGGCTGAGCGCGGGCCGCGCGGCCGGCGTCAGGGGCGGTGCGGGTGGCCGGCGAGCAGGCCGGCCACCCGGCGCAACACCTCGCCCGCCCGGGCGGCCTCCGCGCCGAGGCCGGTCTGCCGGCGCAGCACGGCCGGCTCGCTGCGCAGCAGCGTCAGCCCCCGGCGCACCAGCACCCGGGGCGCCTTGCGCTGCTCGGCGAGGTCGCGGGCCAGCCGGCGGACGAAGGTCGCGCCGCGCGGCCGGCGCAGGGCGTACGCCCCGGCGAGCAGCCCCCGCCGGCGGCACTCCTCGACGATGTCGGCAGCGAAGATCCCTTCGGCAACGAAAAGTGGCGAACCAGCGATGTCGAATGGCCGGGTGGACACGCGGCGGTCCTCACCGATCGCATAGACCGGCACATCGGCCTTGCCCTCCCTGGCCAGGCAGGCAATCGTTTCCACGGCCGCTTCGGCGTCCCAGGACCGGGGTGACTCCCAGTCGACCAGGCCGTCGCGTCGCGGCAACGTAGGGTCGTCGCCGTCCTTGTAGAAGTCGTCCAGGCAGAGCACGGGGAGGCCGGTTCGCTGGGCTATGTACGACTTTCCCGAGCCGGAGGGGCCGGCGAGCAGGACAACGCGGTGGGGGTGATCCATTACCTTCAGTGACTCCGGCCAGACGGACTGCGATCAAATTGCATCAACATCTCATCACACCTCGAGTGACGGCCAACCTGGGCTTTCTCTTTCAGGGGTAGCGTGATGGAATCTCGGATGGTCCGACCCGCCGGGTCGGCCGCTGGGCGTTGCCCGAGGGCGACGCGGACGCTAATCGCGAGGGCGGTGACGTGAGCAAACGGCCAAAGGCGGCGGGCTCCTTCCTGTCGCGGCTGCGCCGGCCGGCCGGCCGGCTCCGTGACATGCCGATCTGGTCCAAGCTCGGTCTCATCATGATCGTGCCGACCATCGCCACGGTCGTCGTGGGCACCAGCGGTCTGGTGGACCACCTGGAGACCCTCAACAATGCCAACCGGGCCGGTGACCTGGCCAATCTCGTCGGCTACTCGGGTGACCTGGTCGACACGCTCCAGGACGAGCGGACCAACGCGCTGCGCCTGCTGGGCGTGCCGAAGGGCCAGGACGCGGCCCGCTTCAAGAAGGCGTACGAGGAGGCCAACGGCCGGGTCGACAAGGCATGGGGGCCGTACTCCCAGCAGCGGGGCAAGGTCGAGGACCTCCCGGCCAACCTCGAGACCCTGCTGGGCGAGATCGACCAGACCCTGACCGACCTTCCCGGCACCCGCAGCCAGGTCTTCAACGGCAAGCTCGGGCTCGTCCCGGCGATGCAGGCGTACGACGGCCTGATCGACAACCTGCTGAGCGTCCGCGACTCGGCCACCCAACTCGCCGGCGACAACGAGCTGAGCGACCAGATGCGTGCCGCGACCGCCACCGCCCGGAACAAGGAGTTCCTGTCCCGCCGCCGGGACGTGGTGCACCGCGCGTTCATCCAGCAGCGGCTCACGCCGAACCTGCGCAACGAGTACATCGCCGCCAGCACCGGCTCCAGCCAGTGGCTGCAGAGCTTCCGGGTGGTGGCCTCCCAGTCCGAGCAGGAGTACTACGCGCAGGTGGTCGCCGGCCCCGACCTGCGCGAGGCGAACACCTACAACAGCTGGCTCAACGGCATCACCACCGCCGACACCCTGACCGGCGCGCCGTTCGACGCGGACGAGTGGGACGCGGCCATGGTGGCCAACGCCAAGCTCATCCGCACGGTCGAGTCGAAGATCGACGGCGACGTCGTCGCGGTCGCCGACGACCTGCGCTCGGACGTGCAGCGCCAGGTGTTCCTGGAGACCGGCCTGCTGCTCAGCATGCTGCTGCTGGCCATCCTCTTCGCCTACCTGGTCGCCCGCTCGATGGCCCGCTCGCTGCGCGACCTGCGGCAGGGCGCCCTCTCGATCGCCCAGTACGGCCTGCCCCAGGCGGTGGCCCGGCTGCGTGATCCCCAGGTCACCGGCCAGCTCTCCCCGGTGCAGCTCGCCAACCAGATCGCCGAGCCGCTGCCGGTGCGCAGCAAGGACGAGTTCGGCCAGGTGACGGAGGCGTTCAACGCGGTGCACCTGGAGGCGGTCCGCACCGCCGCCGAGCAGGCCGCGCTGCGCGCGTCCGTCGCCACGATGTTCGTCAACCTGGCCCGCCGGTCGCAGATCCTGGTCGACCGCCTGATCGGTCACCTGGACCGGCTGGAGCGCGGCGAGGAGGACCCGGACCGGCTGGCCGAGCTGTTCCAGCTCGACCACCTGGCCACCCGGATGCGCCGCAACGACGAGAACCTGCTGGTGCTGGCCGGCGCCGACTCCACCCGCGTGCAGCGCGAGCCGGCCGCGCTGATCGACGTGCTCCGGGCCGCCCAGTCCGAGGTCGAGCACTACACCCGGATCGAGTTCGGGGTGATCGACCGGGACATCGAGGTGGCCGCGCACGCCGTCAACGACCTGGTGCACCTGGTCGCCGAGCTGTTCGACAACGCCACCGCGTTCTCGCCGCCGGACTCGCACGTCATGGTCGAGGCCCGCCGGGTCGGCGACCGCGCGTCGCTCTACGTCGAGGACCGGGGCATCGGCATCAGCTCCGAGCAGCTCAACGAGCTCAACGAGCGTCTCGCGACGCCGCCGCAGGTGGACGTGGCGGTCTCGCGGATGATGGGCCTGGTCGTGGTCGCCCGGCTGGCATCCCGCCACGGCGTCAAGGTCGAGCTGCGTCCCGGCACCGACCGGGGCACCGTCGCCGAGGTGGTCATGCCCACGTCGGTGCTCGTACCCCGGGCCCTCTCCGGCCGCGCGCAGTCGTCGCCCGCCCTGCCCGTCTCCGGCGCCCCGTCGTCGGCGTTCAGCGGGCCGTCCTCCGGCCCCGCGTCGGCGTTCGGCGGGCCGTCGTCCGGCCCCGCCCCGGCCTTCGGGGCGCTGCCGGCGCTCGGCAGCCGCCCGGCCAACCCGACGCCGACCCAGCGCCCCGGCGAGTCCGGCAACCAGGTCACCCTGGGCGGCCGGCCGTTCGACCCGGCGCCGCGCAACGGGGCCGGCACGTCGGCCTCGACGGGTGGGACGCGGTCCATGCCGGCCTGGTCCGACCTGACCGGCGCCAGCGGCACCACCAACGGCGAGGCATTCCGGCCGCGCACCTCCAACGGCCAGCCGATCGACCCGCTGCCGCAGCGGCGGTCCAGCGACGACCCGGACGCGACCGGCCAGCAGTCCGCCGTCCCGCGGCAGCTGCCCAGCAGCCCCGAGGCCCGGCCGTACTCGGCCCCGCCGGTCCCGCCGATCTCCGCGCCGCCGGCGCCCTACGCGGGCCCGCCGGTGTCGACCCCGCCGATTCCCTACTCCGCGCCCCCGGTGTCCAGCCCGCCGGTCTCCGGCATGCCGGTCTCGGCGTCGCCGGTCTCCGGCCACCCGGTCTCGGCCGCGCCGTTCTCCGGCCCGCCGGTCTCCGGCCACCCGGTTTCGGCCGCGCCGTTCTCCGGCCCGCCGGTCTCGGCGCCGCCGAGCGGCCCGCTGCCGCAGCGCCCGGTCCCCGGCGCGCAGGGCCCGGCCGCGCCGGCACCGCCGGCCTGGCCGCCGGTCGCCGGGGCGGAGCGTGACGCCGTGACCCCGCCGGTGCCCGAGCGCCTCGCCGCCGCGCTGGACATGACCACCGAGCTGCCGCGGGTGCCTCGCCCCGGCGCGGAGCACCCGGCCGCCCAGGCGCCGGAGCCGGAGCCGGCCGCCGCGCCGGCCCGGCCGGCCGCCCCGCAGCAGGCCCAGAACCGGCAGCGGTACGCGGACGAGACGATGGAGCTGCCGATCTTCCGGGAGCTCGAGTCGGCCTGGTTCCGGACCCGTCGGCCGGGCCCGGAGGAGGCGGCAGCGCCCGCCGCGAAGACGGCGGCCAACGGCGCCGCGACCCAGCAGTTCGCCCGGGTCGACGCCGGCGGCCGGGGCCCGCAGCAGACACCACCCGGGACAGGTAACGCACCGATGGCAGAGAAGCCGACGGCCGGAGGAGCGCCGAGCGAGAACGGATCGACGGTCAACGGGGCTGCCCGCCCCGGTGTCGCCGACAGCTTCGGTCATCGCCGGCCCTCGCCGCAGCAGGGCATTGGTTGGCAGACCGCCGCCGACGACGGGTGGCGCGCGGCCTCGGCGGCGACCGAGGTACCCGTGGCGGCGACCACCTCGACGGGGCTGCCCAAGCGCACCCCCATGGCACAGTTGGTGCCGGGCGCGGTGGAGAAGCCCACCACCTCCGTGCAGCGGCGCACGCCGGAGGGTGTCCGTGGCCTGCTCTCGGCATACCACCGGGGCGTGCAGCGGGGGCGTACGTCCCCGTCGGACAGCAACCCGACCAACCCGGAGGCGACTCCGGGAGGGCAGCAATCCTCGCAGTCTGGCTCAGGCCCGGTGGCCGGGAGCAGGCAGAAGGAGCAAGAAGGATGACAACTACGCAGGATCTCGGTTGGCTGCTGGCCAACTTCGCGGACCGGGTGCCCGGTGTCGCGCACGCGGTCGCCGTCTCCGCGGACGGCCTGCTCCTCGCGTCGTCTCGGGACCTCCCGCGTGACCGGGCCGACCAGTTGGCCGCGATCGCGTCCGGCCTGGTCAGCCTCACCCAGGGCGCGGCCCGCTGCTTCGAGGGAGGCGCGGTGCTGCAGACGGTCGTCGAGATGGACAACGGCTTCCTGTTCCTGATGTCCATCTCGGACGGCTCGTCGTTCGCGGTGCTCGCCGCCCGTAGCTGCGACGTCGGGCAGGTCGGCTACGAGATGGCCCTGCTGGTCGACCGGGTGGGCGACGCGTTGACCCCGCAGCCGCGTGCGGCCGCGGGCATGCTGGGTTGACGACCTGCTGACCGGTGAGGTCGGCGGGGCGGCAACGACAACGACGGGCTCCATCCGGAGCCGGTGCCGGGTACGAAGGAGGTGAGCGGCGACATGGCCGATCGTGACGAACCGACCGGAGCGTTGGTCCGTCCATACGCCGTGACCCGCGGTCGTACCCGCCCCCGTCTCGACATCGCGCTGGAGGCGCTCGTCGAGACGACGGTGCGCGGCCGGGCCGCTGCCAATGGCAACGGCGGCCAGGGCCGCGAGCACCAGTACATCGCCGCGCTGTGTGACGGACGTGTGCAGTCGCTCGCCGAGATCGCGGCGCGGATGCAGCTCCCGCTCGGTGTGGCCCGGGTGCTCATCGCCGACATGGCGACGGACGGCCTGGTCGCGGTCCACGAGCCGACCATTCTGGACGACTCGGACGACGCGGTGGGCACTGAACTGCTGGAGAGGGTGCTGAGTGGACTTCGCAGGCTCTGACATGTCGCACCGGCCGCCGGCCCCGAGCGGGCGCGTGACGTCGGCGAAGATCGTTATCGCCGGTGGATTCGGCGTCGGCAAGACGACGCTGGTCGGCTCGGTCTCGGAGATCACGCCGCTGACGACCGAGGCGATCATGACCTCCGCCGGCGTGGGCGTCGACGACACCCGGCAGGTGCCGGGCAAGACGACGACCACGGTGGCGATGGACTTCGGCCGTATCTCGATCGACCGCGATTTGATCCTGTACCTGTTCGGTACGCCGGGTCAGACCCGGTTCTGGTTCATGTGGGACGAGCTGGTGCGCGGCGCGATCGGCGCGGTCGTGCTGGTGGACACCCGCCGACTGGCCGACTGCTTCGCGGCGATCGACTTCTTCGAGCACCGGCGGCTGCCGTACCTGGTGGCCATCAACTGCTTCGACGGGATGCAGTACCACGACCCGCAGGACGTCCGGGACGCGCTCGCGATCTCGAGCGACGTGCCGGTGGTGGCCTGTGACGCCCGGAACCGGGAGTCGACGAAGCACGTGCTGATCTCGCTGGTCGAGTACGTGCTCACCATGCGGCGCTCGCGCGCCGTTGCCCCGGCCTGATCGGCTCGACGAGCGCCCGGCGTCGGCTTCGGCCGTCGCCGGGCGCTCGTCGCTGCCCGCCTGTCGGTAGACGACTTGGCGGCGTTGTGGTCGTCGGGTGCAACGGCTGTCCTCATTGGAGCGCCCCAAACCTGTTGGGTCTGACTAGGCTTAGGACTCCCGCGACGAGGTGGCACGGCCCACTGTCCTGATCGGAGTCCTGATGCACGCAGAGGCAGGCGCGACCGCGCCCACCCTGACCTTTCTGGTGAGTCTCGATGACACGGCGACCACCGTCGGCGACAAGGCGATCTTCGGCCGAGGCGACGAGCCGGCCCTCTGCCAGATCCCGGTGGCGGCACTCAAGGCGCAGCTTCAGGAGACGGTTGGGAACCTGCGCGAGCTGTTCCAGGAGCTTGCCGCCCACACCGACGGAATTTCGCTCAAGGAGGTGCAGGTCGGCTTCGAGGTTACCGCCGCCGGGAAGTTCGCCCTGCTCGGCACCTCTCTGCAATCGGGCGGGAAAGGTGCCATCACCCTCACCTTCGGCAGGTGACCGTGGTGCCCGAGCGTCAGGCGCTCCTCATCGGGGTGTCACGCTACCGCGATGAGAACATCGTCGACCTTCCGTTCGTCGAGGACGACCTGATCGAGGTGCGCCGGGCGCTCGAGGACGCGGGTTACCAGACTGAGCTGCACGACAGCTCCGCGACGGACGCGCAGAGTATCGACTCGGCGGTGGAACTCTTCCTCGCCGACGCCGCGCCTGGAGCCACGATCCTGATCTTTCTGAGCGGCCACGGTGTCCACAACGACGGAATGGATTTCCTCGTTCCGTCCGGCGCGCCGACCCGCTCGTACAACTTCGCCGAACGCTGCGTGCCGATCAACTTCGATCGGTACGTCGAGCGCAGCCGGGCCGGCGACGTCGTCGTCGTGGTCGACGCCTGCCGTGAGGGCATCCATGTACGCGAGAAGGGGGTTGCGAGCGCCGCGCAGTGGTCGCGCCGGAAGACGCTCATGGCGGCGGAGCGCCGCATCTCCTACCTGTACGCGTGCTCGCCCGGTGAGCGTGCTCGGTACGTCAGCGACGGCCCGACCGCCTTCAGTCTCTTTTCGCGGGCCTTCAGCCATGTGCTCGGAGACCCGCAGGCGCCGGCGACGCTCGACGGCATCGTGGGAGCGATCCAGGAGGCGCTGGACAAGCTCACCGCCGACTTCGAGTGCCCACGGCAGCGGATCAGGGTGATCGGCGAGCCTGCCGACGACATACGCATCGCACTGCGGCCGGCTCGGGTCGAGAAGGGGCTGGGCGGGGAGCATCCCTGGGTCGTGGCCGTTCGCGAACACATCGCGTGGGACAGGGTGGCCGAACGGTACGACACCGTCGATCTGCGGGAGGCCACCACGGAGCTGATCCGCCACCTGGCCGAGGTGCACGCCCCCGACGTCTCGGCGCTGGCTGACGACCCCTGGATCGATCCGGACTTCAGCCTTCGCATGACGGCACGGGTGCGTTGGCTTCTGGCTACGGTGCTCAACGCGGACAAGCTGGCGCTCTCGGCGGCCGAGGCCGCCTATCTCGTCGCCTTCCCCTTCCTCCAGGAGGCCTTCTGGACACGGAACGCGGCGGTGCTCGCGGCCACCACCGTTCCCGGCCAGCTCGACGTGCCTGACGACGATCCCGTGCGCGAGCGTTTCCGGCGTTTCTTCCACACGCATGGACGACTGGTCCGAAGAGCCGCCCGGTTGGCCGCGTCAGGGGACGTCGAGGCCGCTCGTGGCATCAGGTGGTGGGTCTTCCACCGGTGGCTGACCCGGCAGCCCCACTGCTACGACGCGCAGCTGGTCACGGCGCTCGCCGGGGTGGCTGTCCCCACGGGCAAGCCCGAGGGCGCGGTGCTCGAGGAGGTCCTCTCCTCGGCCAGCCTGGTACGGATGCTCCGGGCGCTCCGGTCCAACGTGTGGTCGATCAGCTCTCCCGACGAGGAGAAGGACCTGCCGGCGTGCCGTTACGTGGCCAGCGCGACGGAGTGTGAGCAACCGGTCCGAGAGCAGTTGCTGGGCTACCTGCTCGTCGCGGCGCACCGGTTCGCCGTGGAGGCGACCTCCCTACCCGAGGTGATAGCCGACCACCTGGGTGTCACGCAGGGCGTGACGCCGCAGGACGTGATCGCCACCCTCCGTGCGGCAACCTGGGAGGCGCGGGGACGCACCCGCACCCTCGCTGCGGAGTGCACCCACCCGGCAGTCGATGTCGCCCTCAGAGAGCATGTCGGCGCGGTGGATGAGCTGCTGGCGGCCATCGACACCCAGACGGACGGTGCGACGCTGCTCGCCCCGCTCATGGACATGCCCACACACGCCGCCAGCGATCGGGTCAGGGCGGTCAGCGGCCCCGACGGTCGCCGACTCTACGACTCGACGGGGCTGCGCTTCCATCTCGCGGACGACCGCATCCAGGAACTGCTCATGGGCGAGCAGCTCTACGGCGACCCCGCGCTGGCCATTCGCGAGCTGTATCAGAACGCACTCGACGCCTGCCGCTACAAGACCGCACGGCTGGAGTTCCTCCGTCGAGAAGGCCGAGCTGTCCCGCAGTGGCAGGGCAGGATCTCGATCCGGCTGGGAGAGGACGCGGACGGCCGGGCGTACCTCGAATGCGCCGACAACGGCATCGGGATGGGTGTCCGGGAACTCCGGGACGTGTTCTCCCACGCCGGAGTCAGGTTCGCCGACCTGCCGGAGTACATCGAGGAACAGGCGGAGTGGAAGCGGCACGGCATCGAGCTGCACCCGAACAGCAGGTTCGGGATCGGTGTACTCAGCTACTTCATGCTGGCCGACGACATCAGCATCTCGACCTGTCGGTTGCGTCGCTCCGGGATACCCGGTGACCGGCTGGAGGTGCAGATCGCCGGGCCGGGATCGCTGTTCCGGGTGACCGACCTGGGCCGTGGGTACGAAACCGGGACCACGGTCCGGCTCTACCTGCGCCCCGGCGCGGCCAAGCCGTCCCCCGTCGAACTCCTTCGGCGCAACCTCTGGATCTCCGACTTCGATGTCACCGTCACGGAGCCGCACGCTGCCCTCGCCTGGACGGCGGGCCAGCTTTCGGGCGATGCGATCGAATCGAACGCCAGGGAGCGCGAAAACGACATCGATGTCGCGGAGACGTCGACAGCGTCCGTCTGGTGGTGCGACGCCATGGGCGGCGTGGTCGCGGACGGGCTGTGGGTCGACGAGCCCATCTACGGCGCCGTCGTCAATCTGACCGGCCCGGCTGCTCCACAGCTCACCATCGACCGTAAACGGATGCTCTCGTACGACACGGAAGAGGTCGGTCGACTCCTCGAACAGGAATTGGAGGCGCTCGTCTCCTCCTACCCGTCCGTCTTCTCGTACGAGTGGTTGAACGTACTCGCCCTGACCAACCCCCGCCTGGCGGATCTGGCCTTCGCCAAGGCACTGGCGACCCCCGTCGAGGCCTGGAGCATCGGGGGGATGCCGAACGACATCCGGATCGTCGGCTGTTTCCCCGTCGACCGTCGGGTCTTCTTCACCGATCAGGAAGCCGCGAGCGTCGACGGCCTTTCGTACCGGCCGGCGCTGCCCGCGCTGCCGGAGCCCCTGCTCGCATGGCGCCTCGCGGCGTGGGCGAAATGTGGCAACGTCGCGGGTGTCCACGTGCCGGCCGAGGAGGAGGTGCCGCTGGCTCTGCCGAGCGACGTGCACCTGCTGTCGACGAACCCCTCCGTGTCGCGTCCGGAGCATCTGATGGGCGAGGAGGACGAGTTCGGCGTCGACGACGACTACATCGACAATCCTTCGCGGGACTGGCTCAGCGACGCCACCGCCGTTCCGCTCGGTCACCTCGCGCTGGTCTCGTCGCTCACCGGCCGGAGCCCCCGAGAGTTGGCGAGCCGGCTGACCGTGCTCGGCTACGAGGTGCCTGACGCCGCGGCGCTGCCCGAGCTGCCGACGCCGACCGACGTCGCGCTGCTGGCGGCCAGGGGCCGCTCCGGCTGGCTCCGTCACGGTGAGATGGTGCCTCCCGGCCACATCGTGCGGCATGCCGTGACGAACGAGATACCCGTCGCCGAGGTGGCAGCGATGCTCGCCGCGTACGGGTTCACGGTGCCCGACGTCAGCCGCTGGCCCGAGGAGGTCGGGGAGCAGGACCTGGGGATCCTGGGCCTCCACGAGTCGGACAGGACGGGGTGGTTGCAACTCACCCAGCCGGTGCCCTACCGGCACGTGTTGCTCCTCAGGCGAAAGCTGGGTCTGCCGATCGACCAGGTGGTGGACCGGCTCGAACGGTACGGTTTCTCGGTCGACCACCTGCGCGGGCTTCCCGTCGGCTTCGAGGACGACGGTCTCGTGATCCTCAGCAAGGACCGCGACGGAGTGGGGCCCTGGCTCGAGGAAGGGAGTTTCATCCCCCTCACCCACCTGATTCGCACGAGTGCCGTCACCGGGACAGGTCTGGCCCACGTGGCGGAGCGGTTCCGCCTCCTCGGGTTCCACACGCCCGACCTGTCGTCCCTGCACGCGATCGGGAGCGAGTCCACGATCACGCTGCTGGGCGGGGCCGACTACGCCGATCAGGTCGACCCGGCCCGTCCGATTCCCTCCGCCTGCGTCGTGCGCGCGGCGTACACCCTGGGCATGTCGTTGCGGCGGGTGGCTGCCGAGCTGGTCGGCCTCGGTTTCCGCGTGTCCGACGTCGACGGCCTGGCCCGCTTCACGGAGCGGGAACTGGTCGAGGTCCTGCGGCCGGGCGGCACGACGTGGCTCCGCGTGGACCGGGAGGTGACCGCGGCACGGCAGCTCGCGGCCATGACGGAGCTGAACGTCGACCTCGCGTACGTCCGATCGGCGTTGGAAGCGCTGGGCCTCACCGCCGCGGAGGCGTCCATCCCCGAGGCGCTCTCCGCGGAGGACAGGGCGATCGTGGAGAGCGCGCTTGAGGTCTCGGCCGCCCAGCCGGTCACGGTCCGCCAACGGATCGGCGGGTCGACCGCGAGGACGAGGCCGGTCGTCGCGCGACGCCCCCCGCTGCTGCGGATCTTCCGCGCCGCACAGCGCGCGAACCTGGGACTGGACGAGGTCGCCCGGCGCCTGAGGCTCTTCGGCTTCACCCTTCCTGGGGACGAGTTCTCGGCACACGTGCCGGATCGTGACGACGTCGCCATCGTCGTGGCGCTCGACGGCATACGCCAGTACTGCCCGCCCACCTCGGTGACCGCGATCGCCGTCGCCGCGGACCGCTGTGGCCTTCCGGTACCCACGGTGGTGGAGCACATCGACCGTTTCGGGCTCCGCCCGGACGACGCCTCGGCCCTGCCGGAACGGATCTCCTCGATCGACGCCCGCATCCTGGCCCTCGACTTCGGTCGGGACGGATGGACGATCGAGAAGGCCGTTCCGCTGCGGCACGTCATGGAGTTGTCGCAGGAACTGGAGCTCAGTTTGGTCGAGGTCTGTGACCGGCTGCAGCTTTTCGGGATGCGGGCGCCGGATGTCGTCCTGCGCTATACCGCCGTCCTGGACGCGGGTGTCAGGACACCCGCGTCCAGGCGCCCGAGCTGACGGTGTAGAGGCCCAGCGACCCCTGGTCCATGCCGCCGTGCCGGATGGGGGTGAAGGAGTACATCCCCACCATCCCCTCGGTGACCTGGTTCTGCAGGAACGCCCGCAGCCGTCCACGGTCGACACTGGTGGACAGCCGGGCCGCGTCGGCGATCAGCTGCACGGCGTCGGACGCGTACGGGGCGAAGCCGCTGAACCCGCCGTGCAGCTGCACGTAGCGGTAGACGAAGTCCTTGCGCTGCAGCGCCGACATGGTGGTGTTGGCGAGCATGGCCCCGCCCAGCGAGACGGGGTGGACCGCGTACGCACCCTCCATCAGGGAGGCGTTCGTGCCCTCCAGGGTCTCCTCGGCGACCGCGCCCGCGTCGAGGAACACCGGCCCGTCGTAACCGGCCCGGCGCAGCGCCCCGACGGCGGCGGCGGAGTCCGGGGCGGTCGCCCAGACCACCACGCCGTCCGGGCGGGCGGCGGCCGTCGAGCGGGCGGCGCGACGGAATTCCTCGCCGGTGCGGGGCAGCCGGATGCTGGCCGCCGGTTCCACCCCGGCAGTCCGCAGGGCCCCTGTCATGGCCCGTACGCCGGAGTCGCCGTGCAGCCCGTGCGCGGCCAGCACCGCCACCCGACGCAGCCGCTGCGAGGCGACCAGCCGGGCCAGCCGCCGGGCCATGTCACCGGCGTCCGGGGTCAGCTTGTAGGCGTACGTCCGCTGCGGCAGCGGCAGCACGATGCCGTCGCCGAAGCCGAGCGAGAGGAACGGCACCCGCTGCTGCTGCGCCACCTCGGCGAGGGCGATCGAGGTCTCGGCCATGGTGCCGCCGAGCAGGGCGTGCACGCCGGTTTCGCGGGCCAGCTCGGTGGCCTGCCGGGCCGCCAGCCGGGGATCGCCGGCGTTGTCCCGCACCTCCAGCCGTACGGTGCGGCGCAGGTTGCCGACCGGCACACCCTTGTCGTTGAGCGCCTCGACGGTGATGTCCAGCGCCCGCTGCTGGAGTACGCCGAGCGCGGCACCGGGCCCGGTCAGCTCCAGGCTGGCCCCGATCAGCAGCTCCTGACCGCCCGGCGTGGCCGTCCTGACGGGATCCCCCTCGGCCGCATCGCCGCGCCCGCAGGCGCTGAGCAGCAGACTGCCCGCCGTCGCGGCCAGCAGGCCGCGACGGGTGAGCACGGAGGGGTTGGTTGCCGATGTCGCCACGAGTCGCCTTCCCGCCCCGGCGACCCCTGCCGCCGGCTGTTCCGCCGGGTATGCTCCCGGCCGCCGCGACCCGGCGTCAAATTACCCGGGTGTGGGCAGGAACACGCAGGTGGAAGGCGGTTTCCCGGTCAGGAGCGGTAGCCGGCGGAGCGGTACTCGTATTCCCGGTCGTCGTCGCGGTCGCCGGTGTCGCGGCTGAAGTCCCAGCCCCCGGCGGCCTCCCGGCCGGGTCGGCCGCCGACTGCGAACCCGCCGATCTCCTGCCCGCGGCGCCAGCCGCGGAAGTAGCCGGTGGTGTTCTCGGCGAGGCTCGCCGCATCCCGGACGATCCGTAGCGGACGCTCGTCTCGCAACGGCGACCCGGGGACGAGGTTGGCCTGCGGTACCCGCTTGGGCAGCCCGGCCGGGGTCTCCGCGCCGACCGCCGGGCGGGCGGCCTGCTCGGCGGCCTGCCAGCCGGTGTCGGCCGTGGTGGACCAGTCCAGGTCGGACTCCTCGGCGTGCCCCACGAACCAGGCGGACTTCGCCTGGGCGAAGATCAGCAGGTCGCCGTCGCCCTCGTCGGAGACCGGCGGGGGCCGCCGCTCCACCGGCGGCGCCGGTCGGTGCTCGGCCACCGGGCGCTCGGCGCGGGGGGCCGGCCGGCCGTTGCGTCCGGGCTCCTCGCGGTCGACCAGCCGCAGCGGCGGCGTCTCCGGGTCCGCGGCCTGGGCCGGCCCGCCGCGCAGCGCGCGGTCGGCCAGCGGCGGCGGCTCGACGAGGCGCAGCATCGGCGGTTCCTGGGGCAGGTCGTCGGCGAGCCAGGGCGGGGTGACCCGACGCTCGGCGCCCGGGTCGGTCGGCGCGTCGATGCCGCTCCCGCCCCGGTCGCCGTAGGAGCCGGCGACCGGGTTCTTGGCCGGGCTGTCGGACGGGTCCTCCGGGTTGTTGACCAGTGGCCAGTTGGCCCGGGACCCGGGGGGAGCGGACTCCTGGTCGGGCCGCGGCGTGGGCACGGGCACGCTGTGGTCGGTGGCGCTGAAGCCACCCGTGGGCGCGGGGGGCTCGCCGGTGGTCTTGGGCCGGGGCGGGATCACTGTGCGCTGCCGCTCGGCGCGGGCGCTCTGGATCGCCGCGGTGGTCAGCGTGGGCCGGAACGGCTCCCCGGCCTCGGCCGGGGGCACGGTGCCACGCTGTGCCGGGGCGATCGGGGTGATGCCGGGCGGCGGGGGCGGCGGCGCGGAGACCGGGCGGTTGGTCGGGCCGTCGATCCGGCTCGGCGCCGAGGGCGGCGCGGAGACGGGCGGACCGGCCACCGCGGCCGGGGTCACCGGCGCCGGGGCGACCGGCGGCGGCGCGACGGGCGCCGGGGCGACCGGTGGCGGGCCGAGTGGCCGGGGCGCCGGGGGCGGCGTCGCGCCGGAGACGGGTTCCGGCCGGCTCCGGCGACCGCCGGACGGGGCCGGCTCGGGCTCCGTGGCCCGGACGGGACGCACGCCCGCTCCGGTGGGGGCGAGGCCGGGCAGGTCGCCGACCGGCTCGCCGCGTCGGGCCGCGGCCCGACGTCCGGGGGCCGCCGCGGCGGGCGTGCCGGCGCGGGCGTTGAGCGCGCCGACCAGGGCCTCGCAGCCGGCGTCGCACGCCCGGACGGAGGCGACGGCCTGCCGCACGGTCTCCGCCACGGCGGAGGTGAGGACGCGGTTGACCGTGGCGCGCCGCGGCGTCTCGCTGATGGCGACCCGCAGGGCCGTCACGGCGTCGGTGAGCTCCTCGGCGCCCGCGACTCCGTCGGCCGCGAGCTGCGCCGCGATCGCGTCGGCGGCGACCGGGACCTCGCGGCCGCTCAGCATGCCCGGCTCGGGCAGCGCGTCCAGGACGGCCAGCGAGACCGGCTCGGCCGGGTCCGGGTACGCGCGTAACGCGGCCGGGTAGAGCTCGCGGAGCACCTCGCGCAGCGCGACGGCGGCGGAGTGTCGCCCGCTGGCCAGCGCGGCGTGCGCGGCGAGCACCTGCTTGTATCCGGCGAGGTCCCGGGGGGCCGGGAGGGTGACGGCGGAGAGCGCGCCGGCCTGCAGGGCGCGGGCCAGGCCGACGGCGCGCCGCTCGGCCGGGGGCGACTGCATCTCCTCCAGGGAGTCGTCGTCGGCGAACCGCTCGGCGAAGTCGTCGACGGAGTCGTCGTCGGCGATCGCCAGGGGGCGACCCGCGGCGCTGAGCAGCGAGGTGACCGTGTGGTCGTCGCTGTCGGCGGCGATCGCCGCACCGCTCGGCCCGCCCGACCGCTCCACGAGCAGCGCGACCAGCTGGGCGTAGCCAGCCGGGTCGTCGCCGATCTCGCAGACATGCAGCAGACGGCCTGCGTCGTCGACCACAGCGGACGTCAGCGTCGAACCGGCCGAAGCCGGTCGGTCGGCCGGATCCGCCGAGGCCAGACCGCAGTACACGCGCACGAGCGCCACGGCGTCGTCCTCCTCCCGGGACACAAGGCTTTCTCTGCCAGAGACTGATGCTCCCCGTAAAGGGTCAGTCGCGCCAGTCCACGACCGCAGAGATCTTGCCGACAATGGTGCGCCAACCCAGACTTGCGGTTTGTGCCCCGATTTTCTTCAGCCGCCGACGGCCGAAGAACCCACCGACGCCGCCGTCGACCGTGGCGCGCAGCGCCTCGTCCAGGTCGTCCAGGCTGGAGCCGGCGGAGAGCATGTCCAGCACCGCAGGCAGGCGCAGCGCGTACGCCAGGTCACGGGCCACCTCGCCGGCCTCGATGAGCAGCGTCGGGTCCCAGGTGTCGTGCCCGCCGCGGAGGTTCTCCACCACCAGGTCGAGCTCGTAGATGTCCTCGTCCAGCGGCGCGATGTCGGCCGGCTCCACCCGTTCGGACAGCTCGCTCCAACTGTCCAGTTGGGACAGGTCGTTGGGCGCGCCGGAACGGATGAAACTGACCAGCGACTCGGGCGTCTTGAACAGCAGCAGCTTGCCGCGATGGCTGAGGAAGACCGGGACCTCCTCGTCGCCCGTCTCGTCCTCGGCCTCGGCGGACGCCTCGGCGTCCTCGTCGTCGGCCTTGCCTCGGCGGGCCTTGCCGTCCTCCTCGTCGCTCTCGGCGAACTCCTGGGCGACCTCCTCGTCGAGGATGACGACCGTCTCGTCGTCCTCGTCCTCCTCGACGACCTGGCGGCGGGCGAGGAACGGGTCGTCCTGGTCGCGCTCGGCGACGTCGGTGGGGGTCAGCTCCCGAGCCGGCCGGTACGCCCGGAGCGTGTAGCCGGTGCCGGCGGGCAGCGCGATCTCCACCGGGTCGATCCGCAGCTCGTCCCAGAGGGCGCGGGCGGCCTCGGCCGAGACGGTTGCGGTGTCGGACTCGGCCGTGTCGTCCACGTCGTCGAGCTCGGGCTCGTCGGCGTCGGGCCGTTGGGGCGACTGGCGGGCCACGCTGACCTCCGTGTGCTTCGGGTTGCCCACCCGCCGGCGTGCGCCGCCGACGAGTGACTCTGGGCACATACCCTAGTGGGCGACTCCGGGTGACCGTGGCCGCACCCCGGTGGCGGAGCGGCCCGCCAACAAGTAGCCTCTCTACGTATGAAGGCCCAGGCGCTGCACGGACACCTCGACGCGCTGCTGCTCGCCGTGCTGGAGCAGGGCTCGATGCACGGCTACGCGATCATCGAGGCGCTGCGGAACCGCAGCGACGGCCAGCTCGACCTGCCCACCGGCACCATCTACCCGGCGCTGCGCCGTCTGGAGCGGGCCGGCCACGTCGCCAGCACCTGGAGCACCGTCAACGGGCGCGAGCGGCGGACCTACCAGCTCACCGACGCGGGGCGGCGGGCGCTGGCCGGGGAGCGGTCCGGGTGGCGCGAGTTCAGCAGCACCGTCGGTCGGTTCCTCGACACCGACGCCCCACCCACCGCGCCCGCCTGACGACGCCCGGCCCGGCCCGCCGACGGCCGGCACCGCGATCGCGGGTAGCTCGGCGGGGCGGTCGGCCCGCGGGGTCAGCGGGTGGCGAGCAGCCAGGTGCGGGCGGCCCGGCCGAGCCACACGTAGCCGGCGGCGGCCGCCACGGCCCCGACGAGCATCGGCGGCCAGGTGAGCGCGCCCTCCCACAGCCCGATCGACCACGCGAAGAGGGCCGCGCCGGCCAGCACGCCGAGGGCGAGGACCCCGGTCAGCGCCGCGCCCACCGCCCGGCCGACCGCGCCGTTGCCGCGCAACGCCCACCGGCCGGCCCCGGCCAGCAGCAGCCCGACCGCCGCCAGCACGAACGCGGCGACCCAGATCCAGTTCACCGAGGCCGACAGGATCTGGTAGCCGGCCGGCGGGCGGGGCCCGTCGCTCCAGCTCGCCCCCCGCCAGGTGAGGTCGCCGGCGACGAACGCGACCGCGGCCAGCCCGAGCACCCGCAGCGACAGCCCGCGCAGCGCGCCCACCGCCAGCTCCGCCTGGTAGGCCGGGGCCAGCAGCGCCGCGGAGCCGAACTCGGCCACCGCCCGGCGCTGGGCCTCCGCCGCCGGCAGCCCGTCCTCCCGGTACGCGTCGACGGCGTCCAGCAGGCCGTGCCGCGCCTCGGTCAGCAGGTCGGACTTCAACCGGCGTGGCCCGCGCAGGCACCCGTCCAGCTCCCGCAGCCGCTCCTCCACCATGGTCGCGTCGTCGCACCGCATGGCACCACCCTGTCACGGATGGTCGCCGGGCGGCCTCCGGGGCAACCCTGGCCCGACCCGGAGGTGGGGGCCGGGGAGGAACGGGTCGGGCTCAGGGGCGCAGCGCCAGGTACCCGCGTTCGGCGGCCTCCTGGAGCAGCCACTGGTCCCGGTACCAGCCGGGGGCCGCGACGAGGTCGGCGTGCCGGCCGCGCTGGGCCACCCGGCCGGCGTCCAGCACCACGATCTCGTCGAGGTCGGCCAGCCCGCTGAGCCGGTGGCTGATCAGCAGCACGGAGTGCCCGGCCGGGGTGGCCGCCAGCGTGGAGGCGAGCACCGCGTCGGCGGCGGCGGGGTCGAGCCCCTCGGTCGGCTCGTCGAGCACCAGCACGCCCGGCGCGGCGAGCAGCGCCCGGGCCAGCGCGAGCCGCTGCCGCTGGCCGCCGGAGAGCTGACCGCCCTCCTCGCCGACCACGGTGTCCCAGCCGTCCGGCTGCGCGCGGACCCAGTCCAGCAGCCCGGCCGCCGCGGTCGCCGCCGCCAGCTCGTCCTCGTCGGCGTCGGGCCGCCCGAGCAGCAGATTCTCCCGCACGGTGGCGTGGAAGACGTACGCCTCGGCGAGCAGCCCGCCGACCGCGCGGGGCAGCTCCCCGGCCCGGTACGTCGACAGGTCCCGCCCGTCCAGGGTGACCCGCCCGCGTTCGGGGCGTACGGAGCCGGTGAGGACGGCGGCGAGGGTGCTCTTGCCGGCGCCGCTCGGCCCGACCACGGCCACCCGGCGGCCGGGCGGCAGCTCCAGGTCGAGCCCGTCCAGGGCGGGCGCGGCGCCCTCCCGGTAGCGCACGGTCAGCTCCTCGAACCGCACGTCGTACGGCCCGGGGCCGACCGGCGCCCCGCCGGACGCGGGAGCCTCGTCCGCCTTCTCCAACAGGGCGGCCACCCGGGTCAGGCCGGTGCGGAGCTGGGTCCACTGCCGGGCGGCCCCGACCAGCGCCAGCGCGATCTCGACGGCGGCGAGCGTGCCGACCGCCAGTACGCCGACCAGCACCCCGTCCACGTCCGCCGCCAGGGCGGCGAGCACCACCGCGCCGGCGGTCAGCCCGGCCACCAGCACCCCGGCCGCGTCGACGGCGAACCCGGTGGCGGCGAGCCGCCGCTCCAGCCGGGCCAGGCGCCGCGCGCGTTCCCCGGCCGCGCCCAGCGCGTGCCCGGTGGCGCCGAACGCGGCCAGGTCGGCCGCGCCGTGGGTGAGGTCGACCGCGTCGGTGGCGAGCGCGCCGCGCAGCGGCGCCAGTTCGGCGGCGGCGCGCCGGGTCAGCGCGGTGGCCAGCGCGGGCAGCGCGACCCCGGCGACCAGCAGCCCGACGGCGAGCGCCCCGGCGGCGGCCGGCGAGACCAGCGCCGCCCCGCCGACCGCGACCAGGCTGACCAGGGCCGCCGCCGAGGCCGGCACCAGCACCCGCAGCAGCAGGTCCTGAACCGCCTCCACGTCCGAGACGAGCCGGCTCAGGGCGTCGCCCGAGCGCTGCCGGGGCGTCGGCCGGGCGGCGAGGCTGGCGAACACCCGGGCGCGGACGTCGGTGATCAGCCGCAGCACGGCGTCGTGCCCGGCGAGCCGCTCGGTGTAGCGGAGCACCCCCCGGCCGACCGCCAGCGCCCGGACCGCGACGATCGCCACGGTGAGGCGGTCCAGCGGGGGCCGACCGGCGGCGCTCATCAGCAGCCAGGTCGCGGTGGCCATCAGGGCGAGGCCGGCGAACTCGGTGGCGGCGGCGAGCAGCCCCGCGCCGAGCAGCCGGTTCAGGTACGGCCGGGCCAGCCGCAGCACGGTCCGCTCGGGGGAGCGGGCGCGGGTCTCGGCGGAGTCGCCGGTCGGCGTCGGCTCGTCGGTCATCGGGTCGCCTCCCCGGCCGCCGCCGGGGTCAGCTCCGTGACCCGGCCGTCCTCGATCCGCAGGATCCGGTCCGCGTCGGCGAGCAGCGCCGGCCGGTGCGCCACCAGCAGGGCCGTCCGCCCGGCCACCAGCCGACGGGTGGCGTCGAGGACGACGGCCTCGCTCGCGGTGTCCAGCCGGGCGGTCGGCTCGTCGAGCAGCACCACCGGGGCGTCCCGCAGGAACGCGCGGGCCAGCGCGACCCGCTGCCGCTGCCCGCTGGACAGGCCGTGGCCGCGCTCGCCGAGCACGGTGGCGAGCCCGTCGGGCAGGCCGGCGACCACGTCGTCCAGGGCGGCGTCGCGGACGGCGGTGGCGAGGGCCGCGTCCGGGGTGTCGGGGGCGCCGAGCCGGATGTTGTCGGCCAGCGAGGCGGCGAAGAGGTGGGCCCGCTGCGGCACCCAGGCGACCTGGCGGCGCCAGGCGTCCAGGTCCGTGCCGGCGAGGTCCACCCCGCCGACGGTGACCCGGCCGGCGGTCGGGGCCACGAAGCCGAGCAGCAGGCCGAGCAGCGTGCTCTTGCCGGCGCCGCTCGGGCCGACGACCGCGACGCGTTCGCCCGGCCGGATGGTCAGCGTGACGTCGCGCAGCGCGGTGGTCCGCTCGTACGCGACGGTCACCGACTCGAACCGGATCTCGCCCCGGCCGTCCGGCGTCGCCGCGCCCCCGCCGGGTGCGACCGGCGCGGGGGCGGCGGCCGAGAGGGTCAGTGCCTCGTCCAGCGCGGTCAGGCCCTCCATGCTGGCGTGGAACCGGCTGCCGGCCGCCCGCAGCGGCAGGTACGCCTCCGGCGTGAGCAGCAGCACCAGCAGCGCGGTCTGCAGGGTCAGGCCGCCGCCGAGCAGCCGTACGCCCACCGGCACGGCGACCAGTGCCACCGAGAGGGTGGCGACCAGTTCCAGCACCAGGGCGGAGAGGAACGCGATCCGCAGCGTCTTCATTGTCGCCACCCGGTGCCCGTCGGCCATCCGGTGGACGGCGTCGGTCTGCGCCCGGGCCCGGCCGAACGCGCGCAGCGTGGGCAGCCCGGCGACCATGTCGAGGAAGTGCCCGCCGAGCAGGGAGAGCCGTCGCCACTGCCGCTCGGTGGCGGCCTGCGCCTGCCAGCCGAGCAGCGCGCCGAAGATCGGGATCAGCGGCAGGGTGGCCGCGATGATCAGCGCCGAACTCCAGTCGGCGACGAAGATCCGCGCCAGCACGGCGACCGGCACGGTGACGCTCAGCACGAGCTGCGGCAGGTAGCCGGTGAAGTAGGCGTCCAGCGCGTCCAGCCCGCGCCCCGCCAGCGTGGCGAGCTGCCCGGCGCGCTGGCCGGCGACCCAGCCGGGGCCCTGCCGCCCGACCGCCCCCAGCAGTTCCTCGCGCAGCGCCGCCTTGACCGTCGCCGCGACCCGCGCCGACACCGTGCCCTGCGCCCAGACCAGCAGCGAGCGGGCGGCCACCGCGGCGACGAAGCCGGCCAGGGCGGGCCGGTCCAGCCGCCCGTCGAACCCGGTCGCCAGCAGCGCGGCCAGCGCGGTGGCCTGCGCGACGACCAGCCCCGCGGCCAGCACGCCGAGCAGCGCGAGCACGGCGAGGTCGCGCCGGGCCGCGGGGACCCGGCGCAGCAGACGCGGGTCGAACGGACGGCGGTTCACCAGTACACCGGTGCCCTGCCGTCGGTCCGTCCCCGGAAAACCCACCAGCACATCGCCTGAAAGCCTAGTAGGGCCGGCAGGAGCGGCACCGTCAGCCAGCCCAGCAGTCGCAGCGTGGGCGTGCTCGCCGCCGCGTCGGCCACCGTCAGGGACGCGCCGGGGTCGACCGTGGAGACCAGCGCGTAGGGCCAGAGGGTCGCGCCGACCAGCGCCACCGGCAGCGCCAGGGCCGCCCCGGTGGCGGCGAAGGCCAGCCCGGGCCGCCGCCGGCCGAGCGTCACCCGGGCCGCCAGCACCGCCGCCACCAGCAGCAACGGCAGCAGTACGCCCACCGCGGGCTGCCGCGCGGCGGCGCGTACGTCGGCGGAGAGCAGGCCGAGCGCGGTGGCCGCGCCGACGGCGACGAGCGCCACCGGGACGAGCCGGCGGGCCAGCCGCCCGACCGGCGCGGCCTCGGCGGCCGGCAGCCGGAGAGTGAGGAAGGTCGCACCGTGCAGGGCGACCAGCGCGACGACGGCGAGGCCGGTGGCGGCCACGAACGGGGTGAACAGGTGGGTCACGCCGGCGACGTGCCCGTCGGCGTGCAGCGGCACGCCCTGGAGCAGCCCGGCCAGCAGGGCGCCCCAGCCGAGCGCGGCGAGCAGGCTGCCGACGACCACGATCCGGTCCCAGCCGGCGCGGGCCCGTGGGCCGGCCGGGCGGCTGCGCAGTTGCACGCCGACGGTAACCAGGATCACCCCGACCAGCGCGCCCACCACGGCCGGGTAGAAGCCGGAGAGCAGTTCCCCCTCCAGCACGGGGAACGCGCCGAACAGGATGCCGACGGCGGCCACCAGCCAGACCTCGTTGCCGAGGAAGAACGGGCCGACGGCGTTCAGGGCGGCGCGGCGGCGGGCGGGGTCGGCGCCCCGGGCGAGCAGCAGGCCCACGCCGTAGTCGTAGCCGCCGAGCACCAGGTAGGTGGCGAAGAAGAGGCCGAGCAGGGCGTACCAGGCGAGTTCCACGTCGTCTCCTCAGGCGAAGGCGGGCTCGGGGCGGGGGTCGGCGGGCGGCTGCTGCGGCGGGCGGCCCAGGGCGGGGTCGTGAGCGCCCCGGGCGGCGTGCCGGGCCAGCAGGACCCAGTTGGTGACGGCGAGGGTGCCGAGCAGCAGGCTGAATCCGATCAGCGAGGCGAGCATCAGCCACGGGTCGACCGGCGACACCGCCCGGTCCACCGGCAGCAGCCCGTACGCGACCCAGGGCTGGCGGCCGACCTCGCGGGCGATCCAGCCGAGGATCACCGCGACGAACGGCAGCGGCAGGGCGAGCAGGATGATCCAGAGCGGGAAGCGCAGCCGCACGGCCCAGTCCCGCCAGAGCAGGGGGAGCAGCAGCCAGAGCAGGCCGAGACCGAAGCCGATCAGGATCATGAAGCCGAGGCCGACGCTGGCCAGCACGGGCGGGGTGTAGTCGCCGGGGCCGAACCGCGCGGTCCAGTCGGCGACCAGTGCGTCCGCCGCGGGGCTTCCGCCGAACTTGGTGGGCTGCACCTGCCCGACCGGGCCGAACTGGGCGAAGCCGAAGCCCTGCACCATGGTGATCGACAGCGCCGCAGTGACCAGGCCGATCCGCAGCGAGGTGCGGAACAGCGCGTAGTCCGGGGTGCGCCGGATCAGGTGCCAGGCGCTGACCGCGGCCATCAGCATCCCGCCGACCAGCAGCGCGGCGAAGACCACGTGGCCGAAGGCCATGCCGAGGCTGGGGTTGGTCAGCAGCGCGGTGAAGTCGGTGAGGTGGGCGATGCCGTCGCGCACCTCGTAGCCGACCGGGTTCTGGAGCCAGGAGTTGGCCACCATGATCCAGAACGCCGAGGCGTACGCGGTGAGCGCGACGCCCCAGAGCAGGGCGAGGTGGACGCCCTTGCGCAGCCGGTGCCAGCCGAAGATCCACATGCCGAGGAACGTCGACTCCAGGAAGAACGCGACCAGCGTCTCGATGGCCAGCGGCGCCCCGAAGACGTTGCCGACGTAGCGCGACAGGCCGCTCCAGTTCAGCCCGAACTGGAACTCCATCACGATGCCGGTGGCGATACCGAGCACGTAGTTGATCACGTAGAGCTGGCCCCAGAAGCGGGTCAGCCGCTCGTAGACCGGCTTGCCGGTCAGCACGGCGGTGGTCTGCAACCCCACGAGCAGGGTGACCAGGCCGAGGGTGACCACCACGAACAGGAAGTGGATCGAGGTGGTCGTGGCGAACTGCAGGCGGGCGAGGAGCAGGGTGTCCATGGCCGGCTCTCCGTACTGTCGGCTCACTTGTCGTAGTGAGCCTACACGTAGATTCCCTACGTATCATTACTACGTATCGTAGTAGAAGTGGGTGCGGCGAGGCGTAGTGGTTTGGGGGCGCATCCGATGCGCCGGTCAGCTGAGGAAGAGCGAGATCGGCAGGACGGCCAGCGTGGTCGCCACCGACAGGGCGACGGCGCCGAGCACCCGGGGCGGCCGGTCGGCGACCAGCAGGCGCTGCACCCGGACGTCCAGGTCACGGTCGCCGAGACCGAGGGCGCCGGCCGGAGTGATCCGACTTCCGGCTGCGGCGAACCGGCGCAGCGCGCGGCCCAGCGCCTCGGGGTGCGCCTCCCGGGCCTTGTCGTCGGCGCGCATCTCGACCAGCAGCGCGACCCGCTCGTGGATCCCGCGCACCCAGCCGAACCAGGGCAGCGCCCGGCAGAGCGCGGTGAATGGGAGCAGCACCAGATCGTGCCGTTCCTGGGCGTGGGCCCGCTCGTGGCTGAGCACCGCCGCCAGCTCGGCGCGGTCCAGCAGGCTGAGCGTCCCGGCGCTGACCACCACCTGCGGCTTCACCCCCGGCAGGCAGTACGCCGCCGCGCTCGGGTGGTCGAGCACGAGCGCGCCGGGCGCCGCCGGATCGTTCCGGGCCACCAGGGCGAGCAGGTCCCGGTGCCGGCGCTGGGCGCGCACCGTGTGGAGCAGGGTGCGTACGGTCGCGGTCAGCAGCACGGCGCCGGTGCCGAAGCCGAAGGCGACCAGGCTCAGCTGGACGGGCCCGAGCCCGGGTGGCAGGGTGCCGTGCGCCAGATCGCCGCCCAGGGCCAGCAACGCGCTCCCGGTCGGCCGCTCGTACGGAGCCAGACCCACCGCGATCGGCAGGCCCACCTCGGAGAGGCCGAGCGCCAGCCCGATCGCCTGCCAGCAGAGGATCGCGACCCGGGGGCTGCGCCACGGCCAGGTGGAGCGGGCCAGCACCTGCGCGGTCAGCAGGCAGGCCAGCATCGACGCGGCGAAGTGCAGAGCGTACGCCACGGCCGTCGCCCTACCGGTCCGCGACCTCGTCGGCGACGGGCGGGCGGACGACCCGGTCGGTCGGCGCCTCGACCCGGTCGGTCAGCTCACCCGGAGCAGCCGGCATGCCGCCGGCGGCCTCGGCGGCCAGCGCGGCGCGCAGCACCTCGGCCTCGGTGCCGGTCACCGAGTGGGCGAAGCGCACCAGCGCGGCGTCCCGGCTGCCGCCGAGGTCGAGGGCGTCGAGCATGAGCTGGGCGATGTGCGCCTCGCGGCTGGCGGCGGCCCGGTAGCGCCAGGCCCGCCCCTCCCGCTCACGCTGCACCATGCCCTTGCCGGCCAGCCGGTCCAGCACGGTCATCACCGTGGTGTACGCCAGCTCGCGGCCGTCCAGCGCGTCGGCCACCTCGCGCACGGTGATCCCGTCCGACGTGGCGGGGACCGAGTCCCACAGCACGTCCATCACCGCACGTTCGAGATCACCAAGCCGAGTCACGCCGCAATCCTACCCCTGGTAGTAGACCCGTCTCAGGCCAGCACACCCGAGCCGCCCCTCCCCGGGGCAGTACACCTGAGCCCGACCCTCCCCGGGCGGTACACCTGAGTCCGACCCCCTTCCGCGGACCTGGCCGAAGAGGGTTTCGGGGGGAGCCCGCCCGCGGAGGGATCAAGCCTGACCGCCCGGAGCGGGTGTGCTCCCCCCGAAACCCCACGCGGGCAGACCGCGACCTCACACCCCCTTGGGGTGCCAGACCGTCTTCGTCTCCAGGAGGCTGGTCATCCGGGTGATGCCCGGGTCGGCGAACCAGTCGTGGTCGGCCGGGGCCGGCCGGAGCACCCGCTTCAGGTTCTCCGCCGCCTTGACCTCCAGCTCCGCCGCCAGCTCGGCGTCGGTCACCCCGGTCAGGTCGATCGCGTTGACGTCCATGTGGCTCGCCAGCGTCGGCACGGTCTCCGACAGGCGGCCGGTCAGGATGTTGACCACCCCGCCCGGCAGATCGGAGGTGGCCAGCACCTCGGCCAGGGTCACCGCGGCCAGTGGCGCCGCCGGCGAGGCCGCCACCACGACGGTGTTGCCGGTGACGATCGCCGGGGCGATCACGCTGACCAGGCCGAGCAGCGCCGGCTGCTCCGGGGCGGCCACCGCCACCACGCCGGTGGGCTCCGGCGAGGAGAGGTTGAAGTACGGCCCGGCGACCGGGTTGGCGCCGCCGTACACCTGGGGGAGCTTGTCGGACCAGCCCGTGTACCAGACCCAGCGGTCGACCGCCGCGTCCACCTCGTCGCCGGGCACGCCGAGGGCGACGAACTGCTCGCGCCGGCCCTCCAGCATCTCGGCCACCCGGTAGAGGATCTGACCCCGGTTGTACGCGGTCGCCCCGGCCCAGCCCTTCACGGCGGCGCGGGCGGCGACGACGGCGTCCCGCGCGTCCTTGCGGGAGGCCAGGGAGACATTCGAGTCCTGCACGAGATACGACCGTCCCGACTCGCTGCGCGGGAACTTCCCGCCGATGAAGAGCTTGTACGTCTTGCGTACCGCGACCCGCTCAGACATTGAGGTAGCCCTCCAGCCCGTGCCGGCCGCCCTCGCGACCGTAGCCCGACTCCTTGTAGCCCCCGAACGGCGAGGTGGGGTCGAACTTGTTGAACGTGTTGGCCCAGACCACGCCGGCGCGCAGCCGGTCGGCCATCCACAGGATCCGGGAGCCCTTGTCGGTCCAGATCCCGGCCGACAGCCCGTACGGCGTGTTGTTGGCCTTCTCGACGGCCTCGGCCGGGGTGCGGAACGTCAGCACGGACAGCACCGGGCCGAAGATCTCCTCCCGGGCGATCCGGTGCGCCTGGGTGACCCCGGTGAAGATCGTCGGCGCGAACCAGAAGCCGCGCTCGGGCAGCTCGCACGGCGGCGACCAGCGCTCGGCGCCCTCGGCGGACCCGGCCTCGGACAGCTCCCGGATCCGCGCGAGCTGGGCGGCGGAGTTGATCGCGCCGATGTCGGTGTTCTTGTCCAGCGGGTCGCCGACGCGGAGCTGGGCCATCCGCCGCTTCAGCGACTCCAGCACCCGGTCGGCGACCGACTCCTGGACCAGCAGTCGGGAGCCGGCGCAGCAGACGTGCCCCTGGTTGAAGAAGATGCCGTTGACGATCCCCTCGACCGCCTGGTCGACCGGGGCGTCGTCGAAGACGATGTTGGCCGCCTTGCCGCCCAGTTCCAGGGTGAGCTTCTTGCGGGTGCCGGCCACCACGCGGGCGATGGCCCGGCCCACCTCCGTCGAGCCGGTGAAGGCGACCTTGTCCACGCCCGGGTGCTCGACCAGGGCTCGGCCGGTGTCGCCGGCGCCCGTGACGATGTTGACCACGCCGGCGGGCAGGTCGGCCTGCTGGCAGATCTCGGCGAAGAGCAGGGCGGTCAGCGGGGTGGTCTCGGCCGGCTTCAGCACGACCGTGTTGCCGGCGGCGAGGGCCGGGGCGATCTTCCAGGCCAGCATCAGCAGCGGGAAGTTCCACGGGATGACCTGCGCGGCCACGCCGAGCGGCTGCGGGTTCGCGCCGAAGCCGGCGTACGGGAGCTTGTCGGCCCAGCCGGCGTAGTAGAAGAAGTGCGCGGCGACCAGGGGCAGGTCGACGTCGCGGGACTCCTTGATCGGCTTGCCGTTGTCCAGCGACTCCAGCACCGCCAGCTCGCGGGAGCGCTCCTGGATGATCCGGGCGATCCGGAACAGGTACTTGGCCCGGTCCCGGCCCGGCATCGGACCCCAGACCTTCTCGTACGCCTGCCGGGCGGCGCGGACGGCACGGTCCACGTCCTGCGCGCCGGCCTCGGCGACCTCGGCGAGCACCTCCTCAGAGGCCGGGTTGATCGACTTGAAGCTGCCGCCGTCGGTCGGGTCGACGAACGTCCCGTCGACGAAGAGCCCGTACGAGGGCTTGATGTCCACCACCGAGCGGGACTCGGGGGCGGGTGCGTATTCGAACATCGGCTCTCAGTCCAGGGTGAAGTAGTCGGGACCGGAGTAGGTGCCGGTCGTCAGCTTGGTGCGCTGCATGAGCAGGTCGTTGAGCAGGCTGGAGGCGCCGAACCGGAACCAGTCCGGGTCCAGCCAGTCCGCGCCGACGGTCTCGTTGACCATCACCAGGTACTTGATCGCGTCCTTGGTGGTCTTGATGCCGCCGGCCGGCTTCACGCCGACCTGCCGGCCGGTGGCGGCGCGGAAGTCGCGGACCGCCTCCAGCATCACCAGGGTCACCGGCGGGGTGGCGGCCACCGGGACCTTGCCGGTGGAGGTCTTGATGAAGTCGCCGCCGGCCAGCATCGCCAGCCAGGAGGCTCGGCGCACGTTGTCGTACGTGGCCAGCTCGCCGGTCTCCAGGATCACCTTGAGGTGGGCGTCCCGGCAGGCCTCCTTGGTGGCCACGATCTCGTCGTAGACCTCCTTGTAGCGGCCGGCCAGGAACGCGCCCCGGTTGATCACCATGTCGATCTCGTCGGCACCGGCCGCGACGGCGGCCCGGGTGTCGGCGAGCTTGACCTCCAGCGGCGCCTGACCCGACGGGAAGGCGGTCGCCACGCTGGCCAGGTGCACCCCACTGCCGCGCAGCACCTCGGCGACGTGCGGGACCATCGAGGGATAGACGCAGACCGCCCCGACGTGCGGGCAGGACGGGTCGGCCGGGTCGGGGCGCAGCGCCTTGGCCGCGAGGGCCCGCACCTTGCCGGGGGTGTCCGCCCCTTCCAGGGTGGTCAGGTCGACCATCCGGATCGCCAGGTCGATGGCCTGCGCCTTGGCGGTGGTCTTGATGGAGCGGGTGCCGAGCTGTGCCGCCCGTTGCTCCGCGCCGACCTGGTCCACGCCGGGCAGGCCGTGCAGGAAGGTCCGCAGAGCGGTCTCGGATCGTCCCAGCTCGGAGAGTTCCGACCGGGCCGACGTCGCTGTCGCCGTCATGCTCCGAAGTCTACGCATCCGACCGATGCGTGATCTTGGTCACGGTGCCGTCGGTCGATCCCCGTGGTGAGCGACGTCGCTGCTCCGCCCGCACCCGCAGTGCGGACGCGGGCGGACCGGTAGGTTGAGCGATCGTGGACGTACACGTCATTGACCATCCGCTCGCCCAGTCGCGGCTGACCGCCATGCGGGACGCGCGCACCGACTCCTCCTCGTTCCGGGCGGCGCTGCACGAACTCACCACCATGCTGGTGTACGAGGCCGCGCGCTCCTTTCCGATCGAGAAGTACCCGGTGCAGACCCCCGTCACCGGCACCGAGGGCACCCGGCTGGCCAATCCGCCGCTGCTGGTGCCGGTGCTGCGGGCCGGCCTGGGAATGGCCGACGCCGCGCTCGGCCTGCTGCCGGAGTCGTCGATGGGCTTCGTCGGCCTGGCCCGCGACGAGGAGACGTACGAGCCGCGCGCCTACATGGAGTCGCTGCCCCGGGACCTGAGCGGCCTGCCGGTGCTGGTGCTCGACCCGATGCTCGCCACCGGCGGCTCGCTGGAGCACTGCTGCCGGCTGCTGGCCGACCGGGGCTGCACCGACATCACGGTGCTCTGCGTGCTCGCCGCGCCCGTCGGCATCGAGCGGCTGGAGCGCTCCGGCCTGCCGCTGCGCCTGGTCACCGCCTCGATCGACGAGGGCCTCAACGACCGGATGTTCATCGTGCCGGGTCTCGGCGACGCCGGCGACCGCCAGTTCGGCGGCATGCCCCGCTTCTAGGCGGAGCCCCACGCCACGCCACCCGCCCCGGCGCCGTCGGGGCGGGTGCCCCCGGCCGACAGGCCGTCCCGCCCCGGCCGGTGACTTTCCACCCCGGCCGCCGGTAACGATCCACCCCGCCCGCGACACATACGTGGTGTCCCTGTCAGGAACTGCGGTCGGGAGATCGATAGTGAAACCCGTGGGTGAGCGGGGCGAGGACTGGTTCACCGGCCTCTACGCCACGCACTACCCGGACATCGTCAGGTACGGCCTGCGCCGGCTTCCCGATGCCGACGCGGCAGCCGAACTCGCCCAGGACGTGTTCGTCGTCGTCTGGCGGCGGCGCGGCGAGGTGCCCGAACGCGCCCTCCCGTGGCTCTACGCCGTCGCGCGCCACGTCGTGGCGAACCGGTGGCGTTCCCGGCGCGACGGTCCGAGCCTGCTCCCGCTCGCCGAGGCCGACCACGTACCGGCACGAATCGTCGAGCCCGACGCCGTGGCGCCGGTGCTCGACCTGCACCGGGCGCTGCGCACGCTGTCCGAAGCCGACCAGGAGATCCTCCGGCTCGTCGGCTGGGAGGACCTGAGCGTCGCGGATGCCGCCGTCGTCCTGGGCTGCACCCGCTCCGCCGCCGCCGTGCGGCTCTACCGGGCCCGGCGCCGACTGCGCTCCGCCCTGGCCACCTCCACTCCCGCCCGCGCCGCCCGGCCGGCGTCCGCCCACGTCTGAGAGGAGCAGCAGCATGCACACCAAGCAGCAGGTCCGGGAGCTCCTGGGTCCGGCCGACCCGGCGCGTGACGCCGTCGTGCCCCCGTCACCCCTCACCGCCCACGACCTGATCCTCCGCGCGGAGGACGCGGCCGCGACCCCGGCCGGGCCGGTACGGCGGGCCGCACCGCGGCGCACCGTGCTGGTCGGCGCAGCCGCCGCGGTGGCCGCGCTCGGCTCCGCCGGGGTGGCGCAGGTGCTGCGGGACGGGCCCGTGCCCGTCACCCCGGCACCCGCGCAGCCGGTCGCCGGGACCGTGCTTCAGCCGGTGTCCTACGAGATCGCCGCCGCCGAACCGGCCGGGCGGCACCTGCGGGCGCTCGCCGCGCGCATCGTGGACGCACCACACGAAGGCGCCGCCGGCCCCTACTCCTACCACCACACCAAGTCCTGGGGCAGCCCGACCGTGTTTTCGCCCGAGGGCCACAGGATGAGCTACGTGCAGGAACGTCGTGAATGGGTGGCGGACGACGGCCGCCGCTGGCAGGACACCAAGTCCCTGGGCGTCGAGTTCCCCGACGCGGCGTCCCGGGAATACTGGTCCACGCGGCCACAGTCGCCCAGTGCCAACCCCTCGGCCACCAGGCGGCCGCCAGGGATCGCCGAGATTCCGCCCGACCCGGTGGCCCGGCGGCTGCCGGCCGACCGGGCGGAACTCGCGCGCTGGCTCCGGATCGACCAGTCGGCGGGCGACGTGGCCATGCGCACGTACCACCTCTACAGCAGCTACCTGGTGCCGCGGCGGACCCGGGCCGACCTCCTCACCATCCTCGCGGAGAAGCCCGGATTCGTGTGGCGCGGCCGGGTCGTCGACCGGGCCGGCCGCCAGGGCGTGGCCGTCACCGCCGATCTCGTCCCACCGCCAGGGGAGATCGTGCAGCGGGCGCAGATGTTGCTGGTCTTCGACCCGTCGACCGGCGAACTGCTCGCCCACGAGTACCTGGAGACGGCCCCGAAGCGCCGCGTGCTGCACTACGCGCTCCTGCTGGAGGCCCGTCGCACCGACACGGTGAACTGACCGTCCGGCCCGCCGGGGCGGTCGGGGCGCGCCCCGACCGCCCCGACCTGCGGCGAAGGCGAGGCGTACGGGAGCGGCGGCGCGCCATCGACGTCGAGTGGGTGCGCGGAATGCGCGCACCCGCTAGCGTCTCCGGCCATGACTGGTGTTGCTCTCGCCGAAGAGCTGCTTCTCCTCGCGTACGACGACGAGACCGGCAAGGCGACCATGCCGCGGATCAGCCTCGACCTGGGCATGGCCGCCGCGGTACTGATCGAACTGGCCCTGGCCGGGCGGATCGTCTACTCCGAGGGGGCCCTGGCGGTGGCCGACCCGACGCCCACCGGCGAGTCGCTCGTCGACGGGGTCCTCGCCCGCATCGCCGCCGACACCCCGCACAGCCCGTCGTCCTGGGTGCAGCGGCTGCGGCACGGCCTGCGCGACAAGATCCTCGAAACCCTGTGCGCCCAGGGCGTGGTGCGGGACGTCGACGAGACCGAGCTGGGCTTCATCCACGTGCACCGCTACCCGACGGTGGATCCCGCCGTCGAGGCGGACACCCGGCGCCGGCTCGCCGAGGCGCTGGCCGACGGGCAGCTCCCCGACGAGCGGACGGCCGCCCTGGCCACCCTGGTCGCGGTGCTGCGGATGGAGCCGGCCCTGGGTCTGACCGGCGACGCGGCCCGGGACGCCCGCCGCCGCCTGGAGGAGATCGCCGGCGGCGCCGGCTTCTCCGGCAACGTCAGCCTCGACGACTCGGTCGTCCGCCCCTCGGTGGGCCTGGTCGTGGCCGCCCTGGGCAGCGCGGTGGACGCCGCCCTCGGCCCGCGCCGCTGACCCGACGCGCACGGCAGCGATCCGGCGCTGCCCCGCGCCGCTGACGCCACGCGCACGCCCCGAACCGACACCCACCCCCGGCCCTTTGCTCTGCTTCAACCCACGCGACACGGCGTTTCCGTTGCGTCGGGTGAAGCAGAGCAAAGGGCGCAGGGGGGCGGGTGCCCGGAAGCCCGGTCAGAGACCGAGAGCGGCCGCGATCTCCGCGCGCAGGGCCGCGACGGCCTCCGCGGCCCGGGCGCGGGCCGCGGCGACCTCGCCGTCCGCCACCGGCTCCACCACCTCCAGGTACGCCTTCAGCTTCGGCTCGGTGCCGGACGGCCGGATCACCACCCGCGCGGCCCCGGTGCGCAGGATCACCACGTCCGCCTCGGGGAGCAGGTCCTGCGCCTCCGTGACCGGGTGGCCGAGCAGCGCGGCCGGTGTCGCGGCGCGGATCCGGGCCATGGCGTCGGCGATCACCCGCAGGTCGTCCACCCGCACCGAGAGCTGGTCGGTGTGGTGCACGCCGAACTCGGCGGCCAGCTCGTCCAGCCGGTCGGTCAGGGAGCGCCCCTGCGTCTTCAGCCCGGCGGCCAGCTCGGCCACCGTCAGCGCGGCGGTGATGCCGTCCTTGTCGCGGACGTGCTCCGGGGCGACGCAGTAGCCGAGCGCCTCCTCGTAGCCGTAGACCAGCGGCTCGGTCCCGCCGCCGGCCCGCACGATCCACTTGAACCCGGTCAGCGTCTCGTCGTAGGGCAGGCCCCGGGCGGCGCACATGGCCCGCAGCAGGGACGACGACACGATCGTGGTGGCGTACAGGCCGGTGACGCCGCGCCTCATCAGGTGGTCGGCCAGCAGCACGCCCACCTCGTCACCGCGCAGCATCCGCCAGCCGGGCCGGTCGGCGTCCGGCGCCGGGGGACCGGCGACCTCCCCGCGGGCGCTCGCCGCCGGGCCGGTGTCCCGGACGACCACCGCGCAGCGGTCCGCGTCCGGGTCGTTGGCGATGGCGATGTCCGCGCCGGTCGATTCGGCGAGGGCGACCAGCCGGTCCACCGCCCCCGGCTCCTCCGGGTTGGGGAAGGAGACGGTCGGGAACGCCGGGTCCGGCTCCGCCTGCTCGGGCACCACCCCGGGCACCGGGAAGCCGGCCCGGGCGAAGGCCGCGGTGAGCACCGCCGCCCCCACCCCGTGCAGCGGCGTGTACGCCACGGCCAGGTCGCGCGGCCCGTCCGGGTCGATCACTCCGGTGGCCCGCTCCACGTAGGAGGCCACCAGGTCGTCGCCGAGTACCTGCCCGGCCGGGCCGAGCGGCACCTCGGCCAGCGGGCCGACCGACCGGATCGCGGCCTCGATGCCGGCGTCGGCCGGCGGCACGATCTGCGCGCCCGCCCCGAGCGCCCCGCCCAGCTCCGCGCCGAGGTAGACCTTGTAGCCGTTGTCCTGCGGCGGGTTGTGGCTGGCGGTCACCATCACCCCGGCGACCGCCCCGAGGTGCCGCACCGCGTACGCGAGCACCGGGGTGGGCAGCGGGCGGGGGAGCAGCAGCGCCGGGCGTCCCGCGCCGGTGGCGACCTGGGCCGTCCGCTCGGCGAACTGCCGGGAGCCGTGCCGCGCGTCGTACCCGATCACCAGCGGGCCGGTGCCGCCCTGGGCCGCGAGCCAGGCGACCAGCCCGGCGGCGGCCTGGGTGACCACCGCGAGGTTCATCCCGTTCGGACCGGCGCGCAGCGGGCCGCGCAGCCCGGCGGTGCCGAAGGTCAACGGGCCGGCGAACCGGTCGGCCAGCTCCGGGGCGCTCGCCGGCAGGCGGTCGAGCACCGCCCGCAGCTCGTCCCGGCTGGCCGGGTCGGGGTCGTCGTCGAGCCAGCGCCGTGCTTGCTCGCGAATGTCGTCGATGTCAGTGGTTTCCGCCGGCATGCCTCTTGATAGCACGCCGGCGGATCACCGCTTCTCTTCCCCTGCGCTCAGCCGGCGTCGGTGAGCTGGAACGTCTTCACCATCTCGTCGAAGATCGGCTTGCTCTCGGCGAACTTGGCGTCGGTGGAGGTGAGGTAGAACGAGTACGCCTTGCCGTCGTGGACCACGCCGCGCCACACGCCGTGCCGCTTGGTCTCGCCCTCGCCGCAGGTGTACTCGAACTCGGCCGCCTGCTTGCCGACCCACTCCATCTCGTTCATGGCGAGCTGGGCGTACGGCTTGACGCAGGACTTGGAGCGGGTCTTCAGGCCGTCCTCGGCGACCTCGGCCCAGCGGATCGAGGTGGTGCGGAAGTCCTCCACGAGGATCCGCACCTTGCGGCCCTCGTCCTGCGGGTCGACGTAGTCGACCCAGTTGCCGGCGCTCTTGCGCTCCCAGCCCTGCGGCACCATGACCCGCACGCCCTTGCCGGTGTGCTCCTTCATCTCGGGCGCGCCGGCCGGGGCCGCCGAGGTCGGGGCGGCCTGCGGGATGGTCGGCGCGTCGTCGCCGCCGGTGAACAGGACGACCGCCCCGATCAGCAGCACCACGGCCAGGCCGCCGGCGGCGGCGAGCTGCACCTTGCGGGGCCAGCCCTTGACGGTGCCGACGACCTGGTTGCCGATCGCGCCCACCCGACCGCCGAGCCCGCCGCCGGCGGCGGCCGGCGCGGTGGCGGGGGTCGCCCAGGGCTGCCCGGTGCCCGGCACCGACCACTGGCCGCCGCCGTACGTGCCGCCGAGGTGTTGGGTGGCCTCCGGCTGGCCGCCGAAGACGGGGGCGCCCGCGCCCATCCGCTGGGTGGCGTCCGGCTGCCCGAAGGCGGGCGCGCCCCCGCCCACCCGCTGGGTGGCGTCCGGCTGCCCGAAGGCGGGCGCGCCGGCCCCCATCCGCTGGGTGGCGTCCGGCTGGCCGCCGAACCCGACGAGGCCGGCCGCGTTGGTGCGCAGCTGCTGGGTGGCGTCGGAGCCGGCGACCTGCGGCGTGGCCTCGGGGCCGCCGTAGGGGCGGCCGGCCGGCGCGGGGGCGCCCGGGGCCGGCATCGCGCCGGTGGGGGTGTGCAGCGGCCCGGCCAGCGCGTCGGCGCTGGTGTCCTCCGTCGCGGCGGGGCTGGCGGGGAGGGCGGCCTGCGCGGGGCGCTCGCCCCGGCGCAGCGCGGCCAGCCGGTCGGTGAGCGACTCACCGGGGTTGAGCATCGCCCGCCCGCCGATCTGCCCGGTCGGCTTCGGCTGCTCGGGCTGGGCGGCCGGCGGGGCGGGCAGCGGCCGCTGCTGCACCGGCACGACCGAGTACGGGTCGGTCATCGAGTTCACCGCGGCGGCGTTGCTGGTCAGCGGGCCGGCGAGCAGCTCGCGCAGCATCGCCCGGGCGGTGTGCACGTCGAGGCGGCGGGCCGGGTCCTTCTCCAGCAGGCCCATCAGCACCCGGGTCAGCGGCCCGCTGCGCTGCGGCGGGGCGGGCGGGTCCTCGACCACCGCGTGCATGGTCTCGATCGGGTCGCCCTTGTCGAACGGGGGCCGCCCCTCCACCGCCGTGTAGAGCGTGACGCCCAGCGAGAACAGGTCGCTCGGCGGCCCGAACTCCTGGCCCATCGCCCGCTCCGGGGAGATGAAGTGCGGCGAGCCGAGCACCATCCCGGGGGTGGTGAGCTGCACGTCGGTGGGCATCCGGGCCACGCCGAAGTCGGTCAGCACGCAGCGGCCGTCGGCGCAGATCAGCACGTTGGCCGGCTTGACGTCGCGGTGCAGCACGCCGATCGCGTGCGCCACCTCCAGCGCGCCGAGCAGCGCTATGCCGATCTTGGCGACCACCCGCTGCGCGACCGGCCCGTCCTCGATCACCATGTCGGCGAGGCTGCGGGCGTCCAGCAGCTCCATCACGATCCAGGGCCGGCCGCCCTCGGTGACCACGTCGTAGACCTGCACGACGGCCGGGTGCTGGATCGCGGCCGCCGCGCGGGCCTCGCGCAGGGTGCGCTCGTACATGGCGTCGCGATCGCTGGGGGCCAGACCCGGGGGCAGGACGACCTCCTTGACGGCGACGTCCCGCCGCAGGAGCGTGTCTGTGGCACGCCAGACCGTGCCCATGCCGCCGTTGCCCACCGCGGAACGCAGCGAGTAACGACCACCGATGGTCGTGCCGGGGGTCGCGCGTCCGTTGGGGGGACTGACTGGTCCGCCGCTCCACGTCGGGATCTGAGTCACAGAAAAGCCACCGGGGGAAATCGAGGGGGGCTGGGACACAACCCCCCTATCTTGCTGGTTCCGACGCCCGATGCGAAACCCGACGCGACGGACGTTTACCGAACTGGACCATACGTGCCCTGACGTTCACCTCTCGTCGATGTCCACGGGTCGGGTGTGCGCTATCCCTCACCCGCCGTCGCCGTCGCGCGTCCTACCATCCGCTAATGAGCGAACGGCGGTCAAGCGAGTCCGGTTTCCCGATCAAGGGCGTCTACACGGCCGCCGACCTTCCGGAGGACCTGGACTCCCGGCTGGGCGGCCCGGGCGAGTTCCCGTACACGCGGGGCGTCTACCCCACCATGTACACCTCCCGTCCCTGGACGATGCGCCAGTACGCCGGCTTCGGCACCGCCACCGAGTCCAACGCGCGGTACCACCAGTTGTTGCGGGCCGGCACGATGGGCCTCTCGGTCGCTTTCGACCTGCCGACGCAGATGGGCTACGACTCCGACGACCCGATCGCGCACGGCGAGGTGGGCAAGGTCGGGGTGGCCATCGACTCGATCGAGGACATGCGGCTGCTCTTCGACGGCATCCCGCTGGACAAGGTCTCCACCTCGATGACCATCAACGCGCCCGGCTCGGTGTTGCTCCTGCTCTACCAGCTCGTGGCCGAGGAGAACGGCGTCCCCGGCACGGCGCTGAACGGCACGATCCAGAACGACATCCTCAAGGAGTACATCGCCCGGGGGACGTACATCTTCCCGCCGAAGCCCTCGCTGCGGCTGGTCGCCGACACCTTCGGCTACTGCCGCAAGGAGGTGCCGAAGTGGAACACCATCTCCATCTCCGGCTACCACATGGCCGAGGCCGGCGCGACGCCCGCGCAGGAGATCGCGTTCACCCTGGCCAACGGCGTCGAGTACGTCCGGGCCGCGCTCGCGGCGGGGCTGGCCGTGGACGACTTCGCGCCCCGGTTGTCGTTCTTCTTCGTCGCCCGTACGACGCTGCTGGAGGAGGTGGCGAAGTTCCGGGCCGCCCGGCGGATCTGGGCCCGGCTGATGCGCGACGACTTCGGCGCCAAGGACCCGAAGTCGATGATGCTGCGCTTCCACACCCAGACGGCGGGCGTGCAGCTCACCGCCCAGCAGCCCGAGGTGAACCTGGTCCGGGTGGCGGTGCAGGGGCTCGGCGCGGTGCTCGGCGGCACGCAGTCGCTGCACACCAACAGCTTCGACGAGGCCATCGCGCTGCCCACCGAGAAGGCGGCCCGGCTGGCGCTGCGCACCCAGCAGGTGCTGGCGTACGAGACCGACCTGACCGCCACCGTCGACCCGTTCGCCGGCTCGTACGTGGTGGAGGCGATGACCGCCGAGATCGAGGCGGCGGCGACCGAGCTGATGGACCGGGTCTTCGACCACGGTTCGGCGGTCGACGCCATCGAGGCGGGCTTCCAGAAGCGGGAGATCGAGCAGTCCGCGTACCGGATCGCGCAGGAGATCGACTCCGGCGAGCGGGTGGTGGTGGGCCTCAACCGGTTCGCCATCGAGGAGGAGGAGCCGTACGAGCCGCTGCGGGTCGACCCGGCGATCGAGGCGGCGCAGGCCGAGCGGCTGACCCGGCTGCGCGCCGAGCGGGACGCGGGCGCGGTCGAGCGGGCGCTGGCGGAGTTGCGGGCCGCCGCCGAGGGCACGGAGAACGTGCTCTACCCGATGAAGGAGGCGCTGCGGGCCCGCGCCACCGTCGGCGAGGTCTGCGGCACCCTGCGCCAGGTGTGGGGGCTGCACCGCCCGGCCGACCGCTTCTGACCGCCCCGACCTGACCGGCCCGTCGGCCGTTCCGGTGGACCCCGCAGGCCGGTCGGTCGGGACGTTTGCGCAGGTCGCGCCGCATGCCGGGCGAGCGCTACAGTCGGAGTCAGTTCCCGTCGCCGATCGGCGACGCAGACCGCGGGAGCGGGCCCGGCGACGCCGCCGGAGGGCTTCCGCGTGCGGCGGGGCGGCGCGGCCCACCGGTCGTGGCGGTTGCCGGAGGGGTTCGGGGGTATCCGACGGGGTGGGCCCGGACGCACACGGTGTGCGGTCGTTCCGTGCTCGATCGTGTGACCGTCTTCGGAGCCTCGTTGCCGACAGCGGTCGCGTAATTGTCGGAGTGTCAGTTCACCGGACCGACTAATGCGACAATTCGGAACGACGGCCCCCGAGATCGGCGTCGATTTGGTGACGGCCGGGTCGGTTACGCGGTGTAGGAGGTGTGGGGCAGATGACGGCGTTCGATCGCGATCTACCTGCTGTCCCGCAGATCTACGAACGCTCCCAGCAGGGCATTCGTGACGCTGTGCGCTCTGATCATCACCGGAACGAGGTTGCGCAGCGTCACCGCCGGAGGTCTAGGCTGTCTGCTGTTCCTGATGATCCATCCATCTCTAGCGAACGAGAATTCGACGTGACGAGTGCGTTGACGCTGCCGACCGGCAACCAGCTGGCGTCGTCCTGGCCGGAGACGCCGTCCGGGTCCCAGCCCCTGCCGTTCGAGCTGGACCACCTGCTCGCCCTCCGGGTGCCCGGGCTGATCGCCACCCGTCGTCACCTCCACTCGCATCCGGAGCTCTCCGGCGAGGAGTTCGAGACGGCCGCCCTGATCGCCCGGGAGCTCTCCCTGGCGGGGCTGAGCCCGCGACTGCTCCCCAAGGGCAACGGGGTCATCTGCGACATCGACGGCCGGCCCGACGGCCCGGTGGTCGCGCTGCGCGCCGACATCGACGCGCTGCCGCTGACCGACTCGAAGGACGTGCCGTACCGCTCCACCGTGGACGGCGTCTGCCACGCCTGCGGCCACGACGTGCACACCACCGTCATGCTCGGCGTCGGCATGCTGCTGGCGCAGCTCGCCGACCTCGGCGAGCTGCCCGGCCGGGTCCGGCTGATCTTCCAGCCGGCCGAGGAGATCCTGCCCTGCGGCTCGCTGGAGGTCATCGAGGCCGGCGGCCTCGACGACGTGGTGCAGATCTTCGCGCTGCACTGCGACCCGAACCAGCCGGTCGGCAAGGTCGGCCTGCGGGTCGGCCCGATCACCGCCGCCGCCGACAACGTCACCGTCCGGCTCACCGGCCCCGGCGGGCACACCGCCCGACCCCACCTGACCGTCGACCTGGTCGACGCGCTGGGCCGCCTGATCACCGAGGTGCCGGCCCTGGTCAGCCGCCGGGTGCCGGCCAACAGCGGGCTGCTGCTGGTGTTCGGCCACGCCTCGGCCGGCACCCGTTACAACGTCATCCCCTCCGAGGCGTGCGCCTCCGGCACCCTGCGGGTGATGGACCGCGACACCTGGGAGCTGGCCCCCAAGATCGTGGGTCAGGTCGTCCGCGACGTCATCGCGCCGACCGGGGCCACCGTCGACCTGGAATACCTGCGCGGTCGCCCCCCGGTCAGCAACGACTCGCGGGCCATCCAGATCCTGACCGCCGCCACCGCCGCCGCGCTCGGGCCGGAGGGCATCGCCGAGACCCCGCAGAGCATGGGCGGCGAGGACTTCTCCTGGTACCTGGAGTACGTCCCCGGCGCGCTCGCCCGGCTCGGCGTGGGCCGCTCCGGCCCGAACGTGGATCTGCACCGCGCCTCGTTCGACGTCGACGAGCGGGCCATCCCGGTCGGCGTGCGGCTCATGGTCCAGACCGCGCTGCGGGCACTGTCGGCGGCGCGGTAGGCAGCGGCTCCGCCGGGCCGGCCGGCGTCACCGGCGGCGGGCCCCTGCGCCGCCGCCGGCGCAGCACCACCAGCAGCACCGCCAGCGGTACGCCGAACACCAGCAGCCAGGGCAGCACCGCGCCCAGCACGGTCAGCAGGACGGTCATCGAGGTGAGGAAGACCTGCCAGCCGCTCTTGAGCCCGACCAGGAAGCCGATCTCGGTCTCCTCGTCGGCGGTGCTGACGTCCGGCCCGACCAGCGACACGGTGATCGTGGACAGGCTGGTCAGGTCCGCCAGCCGCTTCTTCTTCGCCTCCAACGAGGCGAGGTCGGCCTCCCGGCGGGACAGCTCGTTCTCCAGCGACACCAGGTCGGTGATCGTGGTGGCCCGGGCCAGCAGCCGGCGGGCGCTCTCCACCCGGGCGCGCTGGGTGGTGATCCGGGCGTCCAGGTCGACCACCTGTTCGGTGACGTCCTCGGTGTGGATCTCCCGGCGCTGCTGCCGGCCCAGCTTCGCCAGCTCGTCGACGACCTCGTGGAACTTCGCCGCCGGCACCCGCAGCTCCAGCTGCGCCGTCGCGTCGGCGTCGGCGCTGCGCCGCTGGTCGCCGCCGACGAAGCCGCCGACCGCCGTCACGGTGGCGACCGCGCTCCGCGCGGCGGCGTCCACATCGTCCACCTGCACCCGCATCGTGCCGGTGTAGATGATGGACCGCTGGTCCACCCGCAGGTCCGGCGCGCCGGCACCGCCCTGCTCGGCCTGCCCGCCACCCCGCTCCGCCCCGCCGCCGGCCCGGTTCTTGTCCGCCGGCGCGGCCTCCGGCGCGCTGACGGCCGAGTCCCTGCTCCCGCCGGAGTCGCCGCTGCCGCAGGCCACCAACCCCAGCAGCGCGACCAGCGCGGCGGCCGTCAGCCCTGCGCCCCGACGCCGTCGTTCCCGTCCGTCCATCCCGGTTCCCCTCGTCCTCGCCCCCGTGTGGGGCGATACGTCAGACGTGGCGCGCCAACACGCCGGTTCCGGCAGACTGCGCTCAGGACATCACGATTCGATAATCTTGGAGTCACGATGCACGTCACCAAGTACGCCCACTCCTGCCTCCGCGTGGAGCACGACGGGGGAGTGCTCGTCGTCGACCCGGGCGTGTTCAGCGAGCCCGCGGCACTCGACGGGGCGGACGCGGTGCTGATCACCCACGAGCATCCCGACCACGTGCACGTCGAGGCGGTCACCCGGCAGCTCGACCGGCGTCCGTTCCGCATCCACGGCCCGGCCGCCCTCGCCGGCACCCTGGGCGACGCGGCCGAGGCGCTCGACCCGGTCCAGCCCGGACAGTCGTTCACGGCCGCCGGGGTGCCGGTGCGCGCCTACGGCGGCCGGCACGCCGTGATCCACCCCGACATCCCGGTGGTGGACAACCTGGCCTACCTGATCGGCGACGTGGTCTACCACCCCGGGGACTCCCTGGTCGTCCCGGAGGACGTGCAGGTCGACACGCTCTTCCTGCCGATCCACGCCCCGTGGACGAAGTTCTCCGAGTCGTTGGACTTCCTCCGCGCCGTCGCCCCGCGCCGGGCGTACGCGCTGCACGACGGGCTGCTCAACGACCACGGGCTCGGCGTCCTGAACAGCAACTTCACCCGGCTCTCCGAGGTCGACTACCGCCGGCTCGAACCGGGCACGCGAATCGACGCCTGACGGCGATGCCCGGCCCGCCCCGAGAGCTGGTGCACCGGCTCTACACCACCCCGCCGGAGCGGTTCGTCGCGATCCGCGACGAGGCCGCCGCCGAGGCGCGCCGGGCCGGCGACCCGAAGACCGCCCGGGAGATCGCCCGGCTGCGTCGCCCCACCGTGGCCGCCTGGCTGGTCAACCTGCTCGCCATCCGCCGCCCCGAGCTGGTCGCCGACCTGGCCCAGCTCGCCGAGGCGCTGCGGTCCGCCCAACGCGAACTGCGCGGGCCCCGGCTGCGGGAGCTGTCCGCCCAGCGGCGGGCGGTGGTCGGCGCGCTCGTCGCCGAGGTGCGCAAGCTGGCGGCCGAGGCCGAGGGGGCGCCGTCGGCCGGGAAGCTGCCGCTGGCCGAGGTGGAGGGCACCCTCAACGCCGCGCTCTCCGACACCGAGGTCGCCGAGCAGGTCCGCTCCGGCCGGCTGTTGCGGGCCGCCAACTACGCCGGGTTCGGGGAGGTGCCCCGCCCGCAGCTGCGCCTGGTGACCGGCGGCGAGGAGCCGGAACCGGAGCCCCGGCCCGAGCCGGCCGGGAAGCGGCGGGCGGGTGCCGACCGGGCCGCCCTCCGCGCCGAGCAGGCGGAACGAGCGGCCCGGGCGGAACGGGCCCGGCGGCGGCGGGCGCTGGAGAAGGAGCTGGCGAAGGCGCGTACCGACCAGGAACGGGCCGAGGCGGAGCTGGCCGACGCGACGGCGGCCGAGCGCGACGGCGCCGCCGCCCTGGACGCGATCGAGGCGGAGCTGGCCGAGCTGGAGCGGCGGCGGGCCGTCGCCGAGCAGGACCTGAGCCGGGCGAAGCTCGCCCGCCGCGGGGCGGAACGGACCGCCACCGCCGCCCGCCGTCGCGCCGGAGAGGTCGAGGCGGCGGTGGAGGCCCTCGACGCCGAAGAGGGGGATGCCGAGCCGGGCGACGACGCGGCAGACTGACCCCTGTGGACGGACGGGTCGACCCGGGAGCGGGCGGATGACGCCGGAACAGGTCGCCGCGGCCAGCAAGCCCGTCGTGCTCGAACTCAGTGACGCCTTCACCCGCTGCCCGACCACCCTGCGCCGGGCGCGGCTGCTCGGGATCTCCGGCTGGGCGTTCTACGTCACCGGGCGGGCCGGCGCCCTCGGCGACGTCCGCGCCGAGACGGTCGCCGCCGCCCTCGGCTTCCTCGCCCCCGACGCGGTCGCCGACGGTTGGGACGCTGCCCTGCTCACCGTCCGGCCGGTCGAGGTGGCCGCCGCCACCCTCGCCGAGTGCTGCCGCTGGGGTGACGAGCACCTCGACGCCCTCCCCGGGGCGGGTCGGCTCGCGGCGCTGCTCGGCCGGGCCGTCGAGGCGGCGGACGCCAGCGGCATGCCGCTCTTCGCCGCGTGGCGGGCGATGCCGGTGCCGGAGCGCACCGCCGGCGCCCGGGCCGCCGTCGGCCTGCGCCTGCTCCGGGAGCACTTCGCCGGGGCGTACCTGCTCGCTGTCCGGGCCGGCGGGATGACCCCGCTGGAGGCCGTGCTCGCCGGGCCGGAGGGGGAGGCGGGCGCGGTGGCCTGCGGCTGGCCGCCGCCGTACCCGCCGGTCGGGCCGCTGGTCCGGCGGCGGCTCTGGGCCGAGGCGGTGACCGACCGGCTGACCTCGCCGGCGTTCGCGGCGCTCGGCCCGGCGGACGGCGCCGAGCTGGTGGATCTGCTCCTCGCGACCCGGGCCCGCCTGGCGGGCCGGGGCTGAGCGCGCTCCCGCCGGCACCCGTGCCGGCACCCCGGGCCGGTACGGCCCGACGCCCCGGCGCCGGGACCGGCGTGACGTGGGGGCCGCGGAAAATTCGGCGGCGTTCCGCCGGCCCGCCTGTCAGGATCGCCCCCGTGACTCTCCCCGCCGGCTGGCACGCCCGCCGCCCCACCCTCGACGACGTGCCGGCGATCCTGGCCGTGGTGCACGCCGCCGACACCTTCGCCGTCGGTCACCCCGACTTCGACGCCGAGGACGTCACGGCCGCGCTGACCGCGCCGTTCTTCGATCCGGCGCGCGACTCGTGGCTGGTCACCGACCCGGAGGGCGTGGTCGTGGCCTGGGCGACGCTGGACAATCCGACCGGTGTGGGGCGCGAGTTCGTCGAGGTGTACGTGGACCCGGAGCGCGGCGCCGACGTGCGCGCGCCGCTGCTCGCCCGGCAACTCGACCGCGTCGCCGAACGCGCCGCCGAGCGGGGTGTGCCGGCGCTGACCGTCCGCACCGCCGGCTTCGCCCCCGAGACGCGCTGGGCGGCGGAGCTGGCCGAGGCCGGCTTCAGCCGGGCCAAGCGGTACGTGCGGATGCGCCGGCCGCTGGCCGGGCTGCCCGCCGGGCCGCCGCCCCCGCCCGGGGTGACCGTCCGCCCGCTGCGCGGCGACGACGAGGCCGACCTGCGCGAGTTCCACCGGATCTACGACATCGCGTTTCGCGACACCCCGGACTACGAGCCCGTCGGCTTCGACCGGTGGCGGGAGCGGATCATCCCGTTCGGCACCACCTGGGACGAGTGGTTCGTCGCCGAGGTCGACGGGGTGCGGGCCGGCGTGCTCCAGTCCTCCGACCAGGCGCTGGAGCAGAACGAGGGCTTCGTACGCAGCCTGTCGGTGCTGCCGGCGTACCGGCGGCGGGGGGTGGGGGCGGCGCTGCTGTGGCGGGCCTTCACCGTCTATGCCGCCAAGGGCCGGGAGGCCGCCGGGCTGGGCGTCGACCTGACCAACCCGACCGCCCCGGTCACGCTCTACCGGTCCGTGGGGCTGCGCGAGGTGCGCTGGACCGACATGTACGAGTTGGTCGTCCCGGCCACGGGTGTGTGATTGACGACCCCGGCCGGGGCCGGATCGAGGCGGCGGCCCGCCCGGTAGCAGACTGGGGCCGTGGGAAACGCGCTGGGCCGACGAGCCGCGTCAGGCCGACGCGGTGCCGGTGGGGCGGGACCGCAGCTCGGTGACGTAGTCGTCCGGCGCGCCCGCCTTCTCGGCGGCGTTCGCGATCTCCGACAGGTACCACGAGGTGGGCAGGCCGCCCTCGTAGCCGTCGAAGACGTAGACCCACGCGGTCACGTCCCCGTCGAGGGTGGAGACACGCACGTGCAGCTTGCGGTACGTGCCGGCGGTCACCCCCTCGATCTCGTCGAGTTGGGCGGCGTCGTAGGGGTGGATGTCGTAGAGCGCCACGAACACCCGGTCGCCGGGGGACTCGACGACGGTGCTGACCGCGCCCTCCCAGCCGATCACGTCCTCGCCCGCGAAGGTGAGCCGCCAGCCTTCCAGCCAGCCGGTGCCCACCATCGGCGAGTGTGGGCAGTAGGCGCGCATGCGGGCGGGGTCGAGGTTTGAGCCGTAGGCGGCGTAATGACGCACGGCGATGACGATAGCCCGCCCGCCGGGTGGGGGAGAATACGACGGTGCGTGTCGGACGCGTTCGGGAGAAGAAAGTCACTGTGAGCACTGACGAAGGGCGAGCGCTGTGAGCCGGATCGTGATCATCGGCGGCGGACCGGCGGGCTACGAGGCCGCCCTGGTCGCCGCGCAGCTTGACGCCGACGTCACCGTCGTGGAGGCCGAAGGTGCCGGCGGTGCCTGCGTGCTCTCCGACTGCGTCCCGTCGAAGACCTTCATCGCCAGCTCGGAGGTGGTGACCGGCTACCGGGACACCGAGGAGTTCGGGGTGCACTCCGACGGGCTGGAGGCCGTCACCGTCGACGCCCGGGCGGTGCACGAGCGGGTCAAGCGCCTCGCGCTGGCCCAGTCCGCCGACATCCACGCCAAGCTGGTCAAGGCGGGGGTGACCTTCGTCGCGGGCACCGCCCGGCTCGGCGAGGACATGCTCGGCCACACCCACCGCGTGGTCGTCACCCCGGCCGACGGCGGCGAGGAGCACACGATCGACGCGTCGACCGTGCTGATCGCCACCGGCGCCACCCCGCGCCAACTGCCCACCGCCGTACCGGACGGCGAGCGCATCCTGACCTGGCGTCAGGTGTACGACCTGCCGGAGCTGCCCGAGCACCTGGTCGTGGTCGGTTCCGGCGTCACGGGCGCCGAGTTCGCCAGCGCCTACCTCGCGATGGGCGTGCAGGTGACCCTGGTCTCCAGCCGCGACCGGGTGATGCCGCACGAGGACGCCGACGCGGCGATGGCCATCGAGCGGGTCTTTCGCAACCGGGGCATGAGCATCCTGAACAACTCCCGGGCCGACGCCGTGCGCCGCACCGCCGACGGGGTGGAGGTCGAGCTCTCCGACGGCCGGAAGGTGTCCGGCTCGCACGCGCTGATCGCGGTCGGCTCGATCCCCAACACCGCCGACCTTGGCCTGGCCGAGTACGGCGTCGAGCTGGCCCGGGGCGGGTACGTCACCGTCGACCGGGTCTCCCGCACCAACGTGCCCGGCATCTACGCCGCCGGCGACTGCACCGGGGTGCTGCCGCTGGCCAGCGTCGCCGCCATGCAGGGCCGGATCGCGATGTGGCACGCGCTCGGCGAGGCCGTCCGGCCGCTGCGGCTGCGTACCGTCGCGGCGAACGTGTTCACCGACCCGGAGCTGGCCACCGTCGGCGTCTCGCAGGACGAGGTCGACGCGGGCAAGGTGCCGGCCCGGCAGGTCATGCTGCCGCTGGACGGCAACGCCCGCGCGAAGATGGACGGCCTCGCCGACGGCTTCGTCAAGCTCTTCTGTCGGCCGGCGAGCGGCCAGGTGATCGGCGGCGTGGTGGTGGCGCCGAAGGCGAGCGAGCTGATCCTGCCGATCACCATGGCGGTGGAGAACAACCTCACCGTCAACGAGCTGGCCCAGACCATCACGATCTACCCGAGCCTGTCCGGCTCCGTCACCGAGGCCGCCCGCCAGCTCATGCTCCACGAGCTGGAGTGACCCGGCCGCCCGGGAGGTCGGCCGTGGGTGACCGGCGGAGCAGGGTGACCGCGACGACGGCGAGCACGGCGACCTCGGCGAGGATGAGCAGCCGCTCGACGAGCCCGAGCAGCAGCCGGTCGCCCGGGTAGGCCGACCAGACCATCGCCGCGGCGAGGGCCAGGCTGACCAGGGTGAGCCCGCGGACCGCGCGGGCGACGGCCGGCAGCCGGGCCGCGAGCAGCCAGCCGGCGAGCGGCAGCGCCAGGAAGGCGACCACCGAGGCGTACCGGTGGACGTAGGCGGCGGTGTCCATGGGCAGGCCGGGCTCGTTCGTCGGCACGACCGCGGCCAGCAGCAGCCCGCCGATCCAGGCGGCCAGGAGCAGCTCGGCGGTCCGCCCCGGGCGGGCGGCGGGGAAGCGGTGCGCGCGCCGCAGGGCGGGCAGGAGGACGGCGGTGGCCGCGGCGAGCACGACCATGGCCGCGTCGATCACGCCGCCGCGGTCGGAGACCGCGAAGTCGCTGACGGTCAGTGCCCAGGGGTTCAGGTCGTCGTTCACCTCGACGTGGCCGATCACGGCGAGCAGCGCCGCCACGGCGATCCCGCCGAGGGCCAGCAGTCCACTGTTCCGGGTACCAGGCATGTCTCAGCCTGTCCCGCGGGGGACCCCAGACGGATCCGGGCGGGCCACCGAGATCGGTCCCGGGGACCACCCCTAGGCGGCCGGGGTGGGTCAGTCCGCCCCGGGAACGTCCGCCCGCGCCCCGACGACGACCGGCACCGCCGGATCCGGCCCGGTTGCCCGCCGGGCGCCGACGACGGTCATGGCCCAGCCCGCCGCCGCGAACCCGGCCGCCGCCACCGCCGCGATCACCGCCAGCCGCCACGCCGACTCGGTCAGCGCCGTCCCGCCCAGGTGCCCGACCAGCCCGCCGTACGTCGCCCAGCCCAGCGCCGCCAGGCCCTCGTAGAGCAGGAACAGCCGGTACGGGTACCGGCTGCGGCCGGCGGAGAAGCAGGCCGCCATCCGGCCGCCCGGCACGAAGCGGCAGAGCAGGATGACGAGCGGGCCGGGCCGGCGCAGCCCCTGGGTGACCCGGCTGGCGACCCGTCGGGCCCGGCCCGGCGCGACGCCGCGCGGCGACCGGCGGTCGGGTGCGCCCCGCCCGATCAGGTAGCAGGCGAGGTCCCCGGCGAAGACGCCGAGCGCGCCGACGGCGATGGTCACCGGCAGGTTCAGCCCGCCGTACACGGTCAGGGCGCCGCTGGTGATCATGACGACCTGGGTGGGGATCACCGGGACGAAGGCGTCGGCGACCAGCAGCGCGAGCAGCGCGAGGTACGCCCAGGTCGGCGACGCGACCTCAGTGAGTAGTTCGGGCACCACTGCCACCTCGCCGGATGGGGCCGATCGGGGTACCGAGCCTGACGGCGTGTCCGGCGTCACCGGGCACGGCCCTGGCGCGTGGTGACCGCCGACACGGCAGGGCTACCCGGGACCAACGAGCGGGTGTCGGCGAAGGTGACGCGACGGCGTACCGCCGCCGGGGGTCGGCGGATCGGCGTCGGTCGGCGTACCGTTGTCGGCGCGCGGCCCCACCGCCGTCGGGTCCCCCGTTCTCGACGACGGGGCCGCCGCGGGCCGCCGGCAGGTCCCGTGCCGGCGGCCCGCCCCCGTTCCGTGGGCCGTCCGCTCCCGCGACCCCGGGCAGGGCGTGAGGTGCCGCGCCGCCCGCGTAAAACCGGCTGCGGCCCCCGTGCGGGCGGGCGTACCGTCGCCGCATGAGCAGTGCGGTGCTGACGACGACGCCGGGAGACCCCGGCGCGCCGCACTGACCTGACCGTCGACGAGGCCCCGGGGCGATCCGCCCCGGGGCCTCGTGGCGTCCGGTGACCGGGTCGCCTCCGGGTCGTACCCGATCAAGGAGCGCGACATGATCGACCACCGCAGGCTCGGCCGGGAGCTGGACCTGTTCGTCTCCGACCCGCTGGCCGGCGCCGGGCTGCCGCTCTGGCTGCCGGCCGGCGCCGCCGCCCGGCACGCCGTCGAGGAGTACGTCCGCGACCTGGAGCGCCGGGCCGGCTACCGGCACGTGCACACCCCGCCGCTGGGCAAGCGGGAGCTGTTCGAGCTCTCCGGCCACCTCGGCTACTTCGCCGACGACATGTTCCCCCCGATGAAGCTCTCCGCCGACGACGAGTTCGTGTTGCGCCCGGCGCTCTGCCCGCACCACGCCCTCGTCTACCGGGCCCGGGGCCGCTCCTACCGGGAACTGCCGCTGCGGATCGCCGAGCTGGGCGGCATGTACCGGGCCGAGCGCTCGGGGGTGCTCGGCGGGCTGTCCCGGGTGCGGGCCATCTCGCTCAACGACGCGCACAACTTCTGCGCCCTGGAGCAGGTGGGCGAGGAGGTGGCGGAGATCCTCCGGCTGATCCGCGAGGCGCACGCCGCGCTCGGCGTACGGCCGGCGGGGTTCCGGCTGTCGCTGCGCGGGCCGGGGGAGAAGTACGTCGGGGACGACGACCAGTGGGCGCGGGCCGAGGAGCTGCTCCGCGCCGCGCTCGACGGGGTGGAGTTCACCGAGGCCCCGGGGGAGGCGGCGTTCTACGGGCCGAAGATCGACATCCAGGTGCTGGACGCCGCCGGGCGGGAGTCCACCCTCTCCACCGTCCAGCTCGACTTCGACAAGCCGGAGCGGTTCGACCTGTCGTACACCGACCCGACCGGGGGGCGGCGTCGACCGGTGATGGTGCACCGCAGCCTCGTCGGCAGCATGGAGCGGCTGTTCGCGTACCTGATCGAGGTGCACGAGGGCGCCTTCCCCGCCTGGTACGCCCCGGTGCAGCTGGCCGTGCTGCCGGTCGGGGACGACCAGGCCGGGGCAGCGGCCCGGCTCGCCCGGGACGCGCTCGCGGCGGGGCTGCGGGTCGAGGTGGAGTCGGCCGGCTCGCTGGGTGCCCGCATCCGCGACGCCGCCCGCGCCCGGGTCCCGTACGCCGCCGTGATCGGCCCCCGCGAGGCGGCCGAGGGCGACGTCTCGCTGCGCCTGCGCGGCGGCCGCGCCCTGGACCCGATGCCCGCCGCCGACGCCCTCCGGCTGATCGGCGCGGTGGTGGCCGGGCGCGGCGCGGCCCTCCTTCCGGCGCACTGAGCCTCCGCCCGGCCCCGGCCCCGGCCCCGCCGCCCGGCCGCCCGTCGCGGCCGGGCGGTCTGTCGTCACGGCGACCACCGTCACAGCGACGCGGGCTCGGGGTCGGGCCGGGCGGCGGCGGTGAACTGCGACCGGTACAGCCGGTGGTACGCGCCCCGCGCGGCCAGCAACTCGTCGTGCGTGCCCTGCTCCACGATCCGGCCGTCCTCCATCATCAGGATCAGGTCGGCGTCGCGGATGGTGGAGAGCCGGTGCGCGATGACGAAGCTGGTGCGGTCCGAGCGCAGGGCGGCCATCGCCCGCTGGAGCAGCACCTCGGTGCGGGTGTCCACGGAGCTGGTCGCCTCGTCCAGGATCAGCAGCGACGGCTCGGCGAGGAACGCCCGGGCGATCGTGATGAGCTGCTTCTCGCCCGCGCTGACGTTGCTGCCCTCCTCGTCGATGACCGTGTCGTAGCCGTCGGGGAGGCTGCGCACGAACCGGTCCACGAACGTCGCCCGGGCCGCGGCCAGGATCTCCTCCTCGGATGCGCCCGGCCGGCCGTAGGCGATGTTGTCGCGGATGGTGCCGCCGAAGAGCCAGGTGTCCTGGAGCACCATCCCGATCCGGCCGCGCAGGTCGTCGCGGCGCATCGTGGTGATGTCCACGCCGTCCAGGGTGATCCGGCCGGCGTCCAGCTCGTAGAAGCGCATGACCAGGTTGACCAGGGTGGTCTTGCCGGCCCCGGTCGGCCCGACGATGGCGACGGTGTGCCCGGGCTCGGCCACCAGCGACAGGTCCTCGATCAGCGGCTTGTCCGGGGCGTACCGGAAGGAGACGTGCTCGAACTCGACCCGGCCGTGCGGGTCGCGCACCCGGGCCGGCTCGGCCGGGTCGGGGCTCTGCTCCTCGGCGTCGAGCACCGCGAAGACCCGCTCGGCGGAGGCCACCCCGGACTGGAGCAGGTTCGCCATCGAGGCGACCTGGGTGAGCGGCTGGGTGAACTGCCGGGAGTACTGGATGAACGCCTGCACGTCGCCGAGGCTCATCGACCCCGACGCCACCCGCAGTCCGCCGACCACGGCGATCGCCACGTAGCTGAGGTTCCCGACGAACATCATCGCCGGCATGATGATCCCGGAGATGAACTGGGCGCCGAAGCTGGCCCGGAACAGCTCCTCGTTCTTGGCGGTGAAGGCGGCCTCCACCTCGCGCTGCCGGCCGAAGACCTTGACCAGCTCGTGGCCGGTGAACGCCTCCTCGATCTGGCCGTTCAGCTCGCCGGTGTGCGTCCACTGGGCGATGAACTGCGCCTGCGACCGCTTGGCGATCGCGCCGGTGACGACGACCGACACCGGCACCGCGACCAGCGCCACCAGGGCCAGCAACGGCGAGATCCAGAACATCATGGCCAGCACGCCGACCACGGTGAGCAGCGAGGTGAGCAACTGGCTCAGCGTCTGCTGGAGGCTGGTCGAGATGTTGTCGATGTCGTTCGTGACCCGGCTGAGCAGCTCGCCGCGGGGCTGCCGGTCGAAGTAGGGCAGCGGCAGCCGGTTGAGCTTGTCCTCCACGTCGGCGCGCAGCCGCAGCACGGTCCGCTGCACCACGCCGTTGAGCAGCCAGCCCTGCCACCACATCAGCGCGCTGGCCGCCAGGTAGAGGCCGAGCGCCAGCAGCAGCACCCGCGCCAGCGCGGCGAAGTCGATGCCCACGCCGGGCACCACGTCCATCCGCGCGAGCATGTCGGCGAAGCTGTCGTTGCCGGCCGCCCGGGCCGCGGCCACCGCCTGGTCGGCGGTGGTGCCCGCCGGCAGTTGCCGGCCGATCACCCCGGTGAAGATCAGGTCGGTGGCGTGCCCGAGCACCTTCGGCCCGACCACGCTCAGCCCGACGCTGACCACCGCCAGCGCGATCACCGCGACGAGCGCGAGGCGGTCCGGGCGCAGCCGGCGCAGCAGCCGCCGGGCCGACGGCCCGAAGTTCATCGACCGCTCGGCGGGCATCCCGGCCCCCGCCCACGGCGGGCCGCCACGCTGCCCGCCGCCCGGCAGCCGCTTCGGCGTCTGCGCGTCGGCGGCCGGCTTCTGCTGCGGTACGGCGGTTCGCTCGCTCACGCCGCCACCCCCGTCGTGTTCTGCGACGCCACGATCTCGGCGTACGTCGGGCAGGTTTCCAGCAACTCGTCGTGTCGGCCCATCCCGACCACGCCCCCGTCCTCCAACACGATGATCTGGTCGGCCCCGACGATCGTGGAGACCCGCTGCGCCACGATCACCACGGCGGCGTCCGCGGTGACCGGCCGCAGCGCCGCCCGCAGCCGCGCGTCGGTGCCGAGGTCGAGCGCGGAGAAGGAGTCGTCGAAGAGGTAGATCTCGGGCCGGCGCACCAGGGCCCGGGCGATCGCGAGCCGCTGCCGCTGCCCGCCGGATACGTTCGTGCCGCCCTGCGCGATCGGCGACGCCAGCCCCTCGGGCATCGCCTCGACGAAGTCCCGTGCCTGGGCGATCTCCAGCGCGTCCCAGAGTTCCGCGTCGGTCGCGTCCGGGTTGCCGTAGCGCAGGTTGCTCGCCACCGTCCCGGTGAACAGGTAGGGCTTCTGCGGCACCAGCCCGATCCGGCGCCACAGCTCGTCCGGCGCCAGGTCGCGGACGTCGACGCCGTCGACCAGCACGGTGCCGGCGGTCACGTCGACCAGCCGGGGGACGAGCGACAGCAGCGTGGTCTTGCCCGCGCCGGTGCTGCCGATCACCGCTGTGGTGGTCCCCGGCGTCACCCGGAAGGACACGTCCCGCAGCACCGGTGCGGCCGCCCCCGGATACCGGAACGACACGTCGCGCAGCTCCAGCTCGCCGCGCGTGGACACCTCGGTGACCGGGCGGGGCGCCGGCACCACCGAGGAGTCGGTGTCCAGCACCTCGACGATCCGCTCCGCGCAGACCGCCGCGCGGGGCACCATCATCAGCATGAAGGTGGCCATCATGACGGCCATCAGGATCTGCATCAGGTACTGCAGGAAGGCGGTGAGGGCGCCGACCTGGATCGCCCCGGCGTCGACGCGCTGGGCGCCGAACCAGAGCACCGCGACGCTGGAGACGTTGAGCACCAGCATCACCACGGGGAAGATCAACGCCATCAGGCGGCCGGTGCGCAGGGCGGTCGCGGTGAGGTCGGCGTTCGCGGTGGCGAAGCGCCGCGTCTCGTACGGCTCCCGGACGAACGCCCGGACCACCCGGATGCCGGTGATCTGCTCCCGCAGCACCCGGTTGACCGTGTCGATCCGGGTCTGCATGAGCCGGAAGCCCGGCACCATCCGCCGGATGATCAGCCACAGGGCGACGGCCAGCACGGGCACGCTGACCAGCATCAGCCAGGAGAGCCCGAGATCCTCGCGCAGCGCCATCACCACGCCGCCGACGCTCATGATCGGCGCGGCGACCAGCATGGTGCAGCTCATCAGCACGAGCATCTGCACCTGCTGCACGTCGTTGGTGTTGCGGGTGATCAGCGAGGGCGCGCCGAACCGGGCCACCTCGCGGGCGGAGAAGCGGTTCACGTGCCCGAACACCGCCGACCGCACGTCCCGGCCGAAGCCCATCGCGGTGCGCGCGCCGAGGTAGACGGCGGCGACGGAGCAGACGATCTGCACCAGGCTGACCGCGAGCATCCACCCGCCGGTGCGCATGATGTAGTCGGTGTCGCCCCGCGCCACGCCGAGGTCGATGATGTCGGCGTTGAGACTGGGCAGGTAGAGCGAGGCCATCGTGCCGACGAACTGGAGCAGCAGCACCGCCGCCAGTGCCCGGTGGTAGGGGCGCAGGTGTGTGCGCAGCAGCCGGATCAACATGTCGGTGCCCCTTCCGGCGTGCCGGCGTCGCCGCTGCCGATGACCTCCAGGAGGAACTGGCGGATCACCGCCGCCTTCGCCGGGTCGGCGTCGACCGAGGTGAGCGGAGCGCCGGACCGGATCACGGCGGTCAGCGCGTCGATCCGGGCCTGCCCGGCCCGGGTGATCGCGATCCGGATGCTGCGCCGGTCGGCCTCGTCGCGCTGCCGCTCGACCAGGCCGTCGCGTTCCAGCGTGTCGACGATGCCGGTGAGGGTGGCCGGCCGGACGAAGCAGTGCTCGGCCACCGTGCGGTGCGGCAGCTCGCCGTGTTCGGCGAGGGTCATCAGGGTGGCCATCCCGGCCTGGGTGAGCCCGTGTTCCTCGGCGAGGTAGCGGTTCCACCGCTGCCCGGTGACGTGCCCGGCGACCACGAGCAGTCGCCCGAGGGGCACGTCCCGCAGCTCGATCAGTTTCATGGTGGCCAGATTAGCCTCCTGAACGTCAGGCCCCAAACGAAATAGCGACGGCCGCGCCGACGAAGAGGACCTGTTCCGCCGTCCGTGGTCCCAGGGGGGTCGCCGGCCGGCCCCCGAGGGTCAGCCCGCGCCGCACCGCCGAGACGTTCGCCGGGAACATGGCCAGCATCAACAGGGCCAGCCCGGCCGCGGCCCAGCGGGCGGTCGCCGGCACGAGCAGCCCGGCCGCGCCCACCAGTTCCAGCACCCCGGTGACCGTGACCAGGACGTCGGGTCGGGGGAGAGCGGGCGGCACCATCGCGATCATGTCCGACCGGTAGGTGGCGGCGAAGTGCGCGAGGCCGGTCACCACGAACATCAGCGCCAGCCCCACCCGCAGCGCGGGGTGCCAGCCGTCGAGCGCGGCCACGCCGGCCAGGCCGGCCAGCCGGGCGAGCGCGGTGCCGGCCACGAGCGCGATCAGTGGAGCCATCGATACCTCCCAGGAAGGCGAACTTGTCGGCGACAAGATTGCGCCCCGAGGTGGCATCTTGTCAATGGCAAGATAGGATCGCGGCATGACCGGAACACGCGGCTACCACCACGGCGACCTGCGTCGCGCCCTGCTCGCCGCGGCGGTGCGGGTGATCGAGGAGTCCGGCCCCGGGACGCTGAGCCTGCGCGACCTGGCCCGCCGGGCCGGCGTCTCGCACGCCGCACCGGCGCACCACTTCGGCGACAAGGCCGGCCTGCTCACCGCCCTCGCCGCCGAGGGCTTCGACCTGCTCGCCGAGGCGTTGGGCGGCGCGGCGGACCTGCTGGAGAGCGGCGTCGCGTACGTCGACTTCGCCGTCCGGCACCGCGCGCACTTCGAGGTGATGTTCCACCCGGACCTCTACCGGGCCGACGCCGACGAGGTGGCGGCGGCCCGCCGGCGCGCCGGCGACGCGCTGTACGCCGGGGTCGCCGGGCTGCCCCAGGGGCGCCCGACGGCGGAGGACCCGCAGGGCGACGCGCTCGCCGCCTGGTCGATCGTGCACGGCTTCGCCACGCTCTGGCTCGCCGGCGTGCTGCCGGAGCGGGTCGGTGACGACCCCCGGGCCGCCGCCCGCGACGTCATCCGACGCCTCTTCCCGACGGAGTGATGGCCGGCGGGCGCCGTCTCACCAACTCGTGGGCAGCGGCATCCCCTCGGTGTAGCCGGCCGCGCTCTGCACGCCGACGAGGGCCCGCTCGTGGAACTCCGCCAGGTCCCGGGCGCCGGCGTAGGTGAAGGCGCTGCGTACCCCGGCGATGATCTCGTCGATCAGGTCCTCCACGCCGGGGCGGGCCGGGTCCAGGTACATCCGGGCCGAGGAGATGCCCTCCTCGAAGACCGCCTTGCGGGCCCGGTCGTACGCGCTGTCGTCGGCCGTCCGCGCGCTGACCGCCCGCGCCGACGCCATCCCGAAGCTCTCCTTGTAGCGCCGGCCGTCGGCGTCGGTGTAGAGGTCGCCGGGGGACTCGTAGGTGCCGGCGAACCAGGAGCCGATCATCACGTTCGACGCGCCGGCGGCCAGGGCCAGCGCCACGTCCCGCGGGTGCCGTACGCCGCCGTCGGCCCAGACGTGCCGGCCGAGCTGGCGGGCCGCCGCGGCGCAGTCGAGCACGGCGGAGAACTGCGGCCGGCCCACCCCGGTCATCATCCGGGTGGTGCACATCGCACCCGGGCCGACGCCCACCTTGACGATGTCGGCGCCCGCCTCCACCAGGTCGCGTACGCCCTCGGCGGTCACCACGTTGCCGGCGGCGACCGGGACCGCCGGGTCCAGCGCGCGGACGGCCCGCAGCGCGGAGATCATCCGCTCCTGGTGGCCGTGCGCGGTGTCCACGACCAGCGTGTCCACCCCGGCCTCCAGCAGCGCCGCCGCCTTGCCGGTCACGTCGCCGTTGATGCCGACGGCGGCGGCGATGCGCAGCCGGCCCCGGTCGTCCACCGCCGGCTTGTAGAGCGTCGCCCGCAGCGCGCCCTGCCGGGTCAGCACCCCGACGAGGCGGCCCTCGGCGTCGACCACCGGGGCGAGCCGGCGCCGGCCGGCCGAGAGCCGGTCGAAGCCCGTACGCGGGTCCGCGTCCGCCGGCACGGTGTGCAGCTCGGTGGACATCACGTGCCGGAGCTGGGCGAAACGGTCCACGCCCACGGTGTCCGCATCGGTCACCACGCCCAGCGGCCGGCCCTCGTCGTCGATCACCACCACGGCGCCGTGCGACCGCTTCGGCAGCAGGTGGATCGCGTCCCCGACGGTGTCGGTCGGGCCGAGCGTGATCGCGGTGTCGTGCACCAGGTGCCGCCGCTTGACCCAGGCGACGACGTTCGCCACCACCTCGATCGGGATGTCCTGCGGGATGACCGCGATCGCGCCGCGCCGGGCGACCGTCTCGGCCATCCGGCGGCCGGACACCGCGGTCATGTTCGACACGACCAGCGGGATGGTGGTGCCCGTGCCGTCGCTGGCGGCCAGGTCGACGTCGAGCCGCGAGCCCACCTCGGAGCGGGCCGGCGCCATGAAGACGTCGTTGTAGGTCAGGTCGTGCGCGGGAACCGCGCCGTGTAGGAACCGCACCCCGCCATCATTCCCGCCGGCCGCCGCCCGCGCCCCCGGTGGTCGCCGAAAACACCCCCGGTCGGGCGTCGCCGAAGGCCACCAGCGCGGCCAGGAAGAGGTTGCGCGGCCCGGCGTCGCCGGTCAGCCGAGCAGCAGCCCGGCCGCGAGCGCGGTCATCACGAGGGCGATCGCACCGTCGACGACCCGCCAGGCCGTCGGGCGGGCCAGCACGGGCGCGAGCCGGTGGGCGGCGGCGCCGATGGTGGTGAACCAGACCACACTGGCGAGCGCCGCGCCCGCGCCGAAGACCCAGTGGTGCGGGTGCTGGCGGGCCACCCCGCCGAGCAGGAGGACGGTGTCGAGGTACACGTGCGGGTTGAGGTAGGTGAAGGCGAGGCAGGCCAGCAGCGTCGCCCCGAGCGTGGCCGGCGGCCGGTCGGCGGGGGAGAGCGCGCCGGGGCGCAGCGCGCGGCGGGCGGCCAGCACGGCGTACCCGAGCAGGAACGCGGCCCCCAGCCAGCGGACGGCGGTCAGCACGGCGGGGTGCTCCGCCGTGGCGGTGCCCATCCCGGCGATGCCGACCGAGATCAGCAGCGCGTCGGAGGCGGCGCACACGGCGACCACGGGCAGGACGTGCTCCCGGCGCAGGCCCTGCCGTAGGACGAAGGCGTTCTGCGCGCCGATGGCGGCGATGAGCGCGATCGAGAGGGAGAAGCCGGCGGCGGCGGAACCTGTCACGGAGCTGCTGAGGATGTCGGGCACGAGCCGAGGCTACGAGCCGCAGCCGATGCAGCCCAGCTAAAGATTCTCACGGCAGATAAGCTCAGCTTCATCATGCTTGACTCCACGCAGCTCCGGACGTTCGCCGCGGTGGTCCGCGAGGGCAGCTTCGAGGCGGCCGCGCACGCGCTGCACGTCACCCCGTCGGCCGTCAGCCAGCGGATGAAGGCGTTGGAGCAGACCGTCGGGCAGGTGCTGGTCCGCCGCACGAAGCCGTGCCAGGCCACCGACGCGGGCCGGCCGCTGCTGCGGCTCGCCGGCCAGGTGGCCCTGCTGGAACGGGAGGCGTTGGACGCCGCCCGCCCGCCGACGGTCGGCGGGCCCGCCCCCAGCCGGGTAACCATCGTGGCGAACGGCGACTCGCTCGGCACCTGGTTCGTCGGCGCCCTGGCGCGGCTGCCCGCCGAGCTGGCGCTCCTGTTCGACGTCCGCCGGGACGACGAGGACCACACGGCGGAGCTGATCCGCGACGGTACGGCGATGGCCGCGGTGACCGCGCAGCGCGAGGCCGTGCAGGGCTGCCGGGTGGAGCGGCTGGGCGCGATGCGGTACGTCGCGCTGGCCCGGACCGGGTTCGCGGCCCGCCACTTCCCCGACGGCCTCACCGAGGCCGCCCTCGCGACGGCGCCGATGATGGCGTTCGATCGCAAGGACCAGCTCCAGCACCGGTTCGCCCGCACCGTGACCCGGCGTCGGATCGCCCCGCCGGTCCACTACGTCCCGTCCTTCGACGGCTTCAACGAGGCGGTGCGGCTGGGCCTGGGGTGGGGGATGGTGCCGGAGCGGATCGCCCGTGCCGACATCGCGGCCGGGCGCTGCGTCGACATCGGTGCCGGGCGTCACCTGGACCGCCCGCTGTACTGGCAGCACTGGCGGGTGGAATCCACCACGCTGGACGCGCTGACCGCCGCCGTCCGGGCGGTCGCCGGCACCGAGCTGCGCTGACTGTCAGGCTGGCCGGTGCCGCCCAGCGTTGCGTTAGGAAGGGGCCCTTCCTCTACCGAAGACGTTAGGAAGGTGCCCTTCCTTACACCTCAGGCGATCGTGCAGATCGCCGCGCCGGCGGAGATGACGGCGCCGACCTCGGCGGCGAGGCCGCTGACCGTGCCCGCCTTGTGCGCGTGCAGCGGCTGCTCCATCTTCATCGCCTCCAGCACCACGACCAGGTCGCCCTCGGCGACGGTGTCCCCGTCGGCGACCGCGATCTTGACGATGGTGCCCTGCATGGGCGAGGTGAGCGCGTCGCCGCTGACGGTGGCGCCGGCCTTGGCCGCGCCGCCCCGGCGGGCCGGCTTGCGGGCGGTGGGCGCGGCGGCGGCCGTACCCCCGCCGAGGCCGGCGGGGAGGGTGACCTCCAGCCGCTTGCCGCCGACCTCGACCACGACGGTCTCGCGCTCGGCCGGCCCCTCGGCGGTGCCGGCGGCGGCGGTGAACGGCGGGACGGTGTTGTCGAACTCGGTCTCGATCCACCGGGTGTGCACGGTGAACGGCTCGGCGGTGAACGCCTCGTCGCGGATGACCAGCCGGTGGAACGGCAGCGCGGTGGCCATGCCCTCGACGACCATCTCGTCCAGCGCCCGGCGGGCCCGCTCCAGCGCCTCGGTGCGCGTCTCGCCGGTGATGATCACCTTGGCCAGCAGCGAGTCGAAGTTGCCGCCGATCACGTCGCCGGCCGAGATGCCGGTGTCGACCCGGACGCCGGGGCCGGTGGGCAGCCGCAGCGCGGTGACCGTGCCGGGGGCGGGCAGGAAGTTGCGGCCCGGGTCCTCGCCGTTGATCCGGAACTCGATGGAGTGCCCGCGCGGCGTCGGGTCCTCGGTGAACCGCAGCTTCTCGCCGTCTGCGATCCGGAACTGCTCGCGGACCAGGTCGATGCCGGCGGTCTCCTCGGTGACCGGGTGCTCGACCTGGAGACGGGTGTTGACCTCCAGGAAGGAGATGGTGCCGTCGGCGCCGACCAGGTATTCCACCGTGCCGGCGCCGTGGTAGCCGGCCTCCCGGCAGATCGCCTTGGCGCTGTCGTGGATCTGGGCGCGCTGCGCGTCGGTGAGGAACGGCGCCGGGGCCTCCTCGACGAGCTTCTGGTGCCGGCGCTGGAGCGAGCAGTCGCGGGTGCCGACCACGATCACGTTGCCGTGCTGGTCGGCCAGCACCTGCGCCTCGACGTGGCGGGGCTTGTCGAGGTAGCGCTCGACGAAGCACTCGCCCCGGCCGAACGCGGCGACCGCCTCGCGGGTGGCCGACTCGAACAGGTGCGGGATCTCCTCCATCGTGCGGGCCACCTTGAGCCCGCGCCCGCCGCCGCCGAAGGCGGCCTTGATGGCGACCGGCAGGCCGTGGTCGACGGCGAACGCCATCACCTCGTCCGGGTTGGCCACCGGGTCGGGGGTGCCGGGCACCAGGGGGGCGCCGGCGCGCTGGGCGATGTGCCGGGCGGTCACCTTGTCGCCGAGGTCGCGGATCGCCTGCGGGGTGGGGCCGATCCAGGTCAGCCCGGCGTCGATGACGGCCTGGGCGAAGTCGGCGTTCTCGGCGAGGAATCCGTAGCCGGGGTGGACGGCGTCGGCGTCGGCCTTGGCGGCGACCTCCAGCAGCTTGTCGATGCGCAGGTACGTCTCGGTCGCGGAGTCCCCGCCGAGCGCGTACGCCTCGTCGGCGAGGGTGGCGTGCAGGGCGTCCCGGTCGGAGTCGGCGTAGACGGCGACGCTGCCCAGACCGGCGTCGCGGCAGGCGCGGATGACGCGGACGGCGATCTCGCCGCGGTTGGCGATGAGTACCTTGCGCACCTTGGGGTCTCCTCCCGGGAGGTTACTGACCGGGAGTGTATCGGCCACCCTGAGAGGGCCCTAACGATCGCTCAGTGTGGGATGCCGCACTGCCGCGTCGCGCCCTAGTCAAACTTGCTTATTACGCTTGTCCGATGTCTGCCACGCGAATGATGATCCTCGGGCTGGTGCGGTGGATGCAGCCCGTGCACGGCTACGACGTGCGCCGGGAACTGCTCAGTTGGAACGCTGACAGGTGGGCCAACGTGCAGCCCGGCTCGATCTACCACGCCCTGCGCAAGCTGACCGCGGAGGGCCTGCTGCGCGAGGTGGCCACCGAGCAGGTGGGCGCCCGGCCGGCGCGCACCACGTACGAGGTCACCGCCAAGGGCGAGGACGAGTTCGAGTCGCTGCTGCGCGGGCACTGGTGGCAGTTGCACGAGCCGCCGGACCCGTTCGCGGCGGCGTTCTCGTTCCTGCCCGCGCTGCCCCGCGAGGAGGCGTCGGCGGCCCTGCGCAACCGGGCGAACCTGCTGCGCGCCGGCGTCGAGTCGATGCGCGCGGCGCTGGCCTCGGACTGGATGCGCAACTCCAAGCCGGTGCACGTCGGGTGGATGTTCGAACTCTGGGCCGCACGGGCGGAGGCCGAGGTCGGCTGGTGCGAACGGATCGCCGAACGCATCGACTCCGGTGTGTCGTACCTGCCTGATGGGCTGGTCGGGGCGGAGGGTTGGAACGGGTGGTCCGACGGCGGAACCACACCTCACGACACAAACGAATAATCAAGATTGACCACTGGAGCTATATCGCGTTAGCCTGCTCGCGGCGCGACGGGGGGAGCACGCCGTCCGGCGTCGTCCCCGAGGGACAGACCAGGTGGCCGGTCGCACCGGCCCGGACGACCAGGAGCAGAGATGATCGAGACCAGAGGGCTGCGGAAGTCGTTCCGCTCCCGAGAGGGTCGCCAGACGAGGACCGTCGACGCGGTGCGCGGGGTCGACCTGGAGGTCGCCGCGGGGGAGATCTTCGGCTTCCTCGGCCCCAACGGCGCCGGCAAGACCACCACCCTGCGGATGCTGGCGACGCTGATCGAGCCGGACGGCGGCGAGGCCACCATCGCCGGGGCCGACCTGCGGAAAGACCCGGCCGAGGTGCGCCGCCGCATCGGCTACGTCGCCCAGGGCGGCAGCACCTGGGACGAGTCGACCGCCCGCGAGGAGCTGGTCCTCCAGGCCCGGATGTACGGCATCGGCAAGGCCGAGGCGCAGCGGCGCGCCGTCCGCGCCCTCGACGCCTTCCAGCTCACCGAGTACGCGGACCGCAAGTGCAAGACCTACTCGGGCGGCCAGCGGCGACGGGTGGAGATCGCGCTCGGCATCATCCACGAGCCGAAGATCGTCTTCCTGGACGAGCCGACCAGCGGCCTCGACCCGCAGAGCCGCGCCCACATGTGGGACGAGATCCGCCGCCTGCGCGCCGACGGCATGACCGTCTTCATCACCACGCACTACCTCGACGAGGCCGACGCGCTCTGCGACCGGATCGCGATCATGGATCACGGCGAGGTGGTCGCGGAGGGCACCCCGGCGGGCCTCAAGCGCGAGATCTCCGGTGACGTGGTGCTGGTCGGGCTGGACGCGGCGGCCACCCCGCAGGCCGCGAAGCTGCTCGACAGCGAGCCTTACGTCAACAAGCTGGAGACCGTCGAGGAGGGCGGCCTGCGGCTCTACGTCGACGAGGGCGCGACCGCCATCCCGCAGATCCTGCGCCGCGTCGACACGGCGGGCCTCACGCTCGACTCCATCGAGCTGCACCGGCCCAGCCTCGACGACGTCTTCCTCACCAAGACCGGCCGCTCGCTGCGCGAGTCCTGAACCCAGACCGGAGAGATCACATGAAACTCGCCCGTGACACCTGGCTGATCTTCCAGCGCCAGCTCCAGCTGCTGCTGCGCAACCCCGTCTGGGTCTTCGTCGGCATCTTTCAGCCGGTGATGTACCTGCTGCTCTTCGCCCCGCTGCTTAAGCCGGCCCTGAACGCCCCCACCCAGGCGGAGGCCTACAAGATCTTCGTGCCCGGCCTGCTGGTGCTGCTGGCCATCTTCGGCGGCCTGTTCCAGGGCTTCGGCCTGATCGCCGAGCTGCGCGCCGGCGTCATCGAACGCTCCCGGGTCACCCCGGTCAGCCGGCTCGCCCTGCTGCTCGGCCGCTCGCTGCGCGACGTGGTGTCCCTGATCGTGCAGGCGGTCATCATCACCCTGCTCGCGCTCCTGTTCGACCTGCGCGTCTTCATCGTCGACCTGCTCCTGGCGTACCTCATGCTCGCCCTGATCGCGCTGATGACCTCGGCCGTCTCCTACGGCGTCGCGCTCAAGGTCAAGAGCGAGGACGCGCTGGCCCCGCTGATGAACACCGTGGCGCAGCCGGTGCTGCTGCTCTCCGGCATCCTGCTGCCGCTCACGTTCGCCCCCGGCTGGCTCCAGGGCATCGCCGAGTGGAACCCGTTCTCCTGGGCCGTCGACGGCACCCGCGCCCTCTTCAACGGCGACCTCGGCGACGACAAGGTCTGGCAGGGGCTCGGCATCATCGCGGTGCTCGCCGCAGCCGGCGTCGTCTGGGCGGCCCGGCAGTTCGCCCGCACCGTCCGGTGAAAGGAAGGGCACCTTATTAACGCCTACGGTAGAGGAAGGGCCCCTCCTAACGCCGGGGGAGAGCTGCCTCTCACCGGGGCGGGGCACCGGCCGGACGCTTGTACCGTAAGGCCGGTGCCCCGCCTCACCCGTGACCGGACCACCTGGCTGACCTATGCCCAGCTGGGGCTGTGGGGCTTCTTCCTCTACGGATTCGGGCCGGTCGTGCCGCTGCTCCGCGACGAACAGGGCACCTCGGCCGCCGTCGCCGGCCTGCACAGCACCGGCATCGCCGTCGGCGCGCTGGCCGGCGGGGCGCTCTTCGCGCCGCTGGCCCGCCGGGTCGGCCGTGGCCGCGCCATCTGGACCGGGCTGGCCGGGGTGGCGCTCGGCGTCACCGCACTCGGCACCCTGCGGGCACTGCCTGCCACGATCACCGCCGTCGCGGTGATCGCCACCTTCGGCATGCTGGTGATCAGCGGGGTGTCGGTGGTGCTCACCGACCGGCACGGCACCGGCGCGCCGGCCGCGCTGACCGAGGCCAACGCCGCCTGCGCCGGCATGGGCATCCTCGCCCCGCTGGTCATCGGCGCCAGCGTCGACGCCGGCTGGGGCTGGCGGCCCGTGATGGCCGTCGAGGCCGGCCTGATCGCGCTGGTCGCGCTCGCCGCCGTGACCTTCCGCGTACGCCTGCCGGACGCCGCCCCCGCTGCGGCTGCCGGGGATCCCCCGGCCGACACCGACCCGCCCGCCGGCGCGCGTCGGGCTGCTCCCGTTGCTGGCGCCGCGCGGCGGCTGCCCCCGACGTACTGGATCGCCTGGGTGCTGATGGCGGTCACCGGCTCGATCGAGGTCTGCCTGTCCCTCTGGACCGCCGACGTGCTCCGCTCGCACGCCGGAATGGCGGCCGGCGCCGCTTCGGCCGCTGTCGCCGCGATCGTCTGCGGCATGTTCGTCGGCCGGCTCGTCGGCGGCCGGTTCGCGCTGCGGTACCGGCCGGTGCCGCTGCTGCTGGCCGCGCTGGGCGTGTCGCTGGCCGGGTTCGCGCTGTTCTGGGTCGCACCGGTCGGCTGGCTGGCGGTCGCCGGCCTCGTCGTGCTCGGCGTCGGCAACGCGCTGCACTACCCGCTGGCCATCTCGATCGCGCTCGCCGTCGCCGGGCCGGCCGCGGACCGGGCGGCCGGCTGGGCGTCGTACTCGATGGGGGTCGGCTTCGGGATCGCGCCGGTCGCGCTCGGCTGGGTGGCCGACGGAGTGGGCCCGCACCTGGCGTTCCTGCTGCTGCCGGGCTTCATCGCGGCGGCCGCGCTGCTCGCCGCCCGCCTGGGCCGTGCCCTACGCCCGGCCCCCGCCGAAATCCGGACCCCGACCCCCGTCTGACGCCAAGCCGGGCGGCGGCTCCGTCGGATCTTGGTGCGGAAGGGCCCTGGAGGGGCCGTTTCGCACCAAGATCGCGCAGGGCGGGGCCCACACTGTGGCGGTCAGTGCACCCGGGCCAGCGTCAGGCCGTCGGCGACCGGGAGCATCACCGCGTCCACCCGGACGTCGGCGAGCACCTCGTCGTTGAACGCGGCGATGGCCCGGTCGTCGGCGTTCTGCGGGGCGATCACCCGGCCGCCGCGCAGCACGTTGTCGACCGCGATCACCCCGCCGGGACGCATCCGAGGCACCAGCTCCGCCCAGTAGACCGGATACCCGGTCTTGTCCGCGTCGATGAACGCGAAGTCAAGATGACGTTCGTGGGGCAGCTCGCGCAGCGTGTCGCCGGCCGGGCCGATGCGCAGCTCGATGCGATCCTCCACGCCGGCGCGGGCCCAGTACCGCCGGGCGATGCCCGTGAACTCCTCGGAGATGTCGAAGCAGGTCAGCCGCCCGCCCTCGGGCAGCCCCCGGGCGATCGCCAGCGAGGAGAGGCCGGTGAAGGTGCCCACCTCCACGGCCTGCCGCACGCCGAGCAGCCGGGTGAGGAAGGTCAGGAACGCGGCCTGCTCCGGCGCTACCTGCATCTGTGCGTCGTCCGGCAGGGCGGCGCGGGTCTCCTCGGCCAGGTCACGCATGATCTCGTCCGGCGGCGACCCGTGCGTCACCAGGTACGCGTGCAGTTCCGACGTGAGCGGGATCGACTTCGTGGTCATGAACGGACGCTATCCGAGCGGTTCGACCGACTGGTTGCCGGGCGCGACCTTTGTCCACAGATCGGTGATTCGCAGATCCAGCTCGGCCAGGAGGCGGCGCAGCATCGGCAGCGAGAGCCCGATGACGGTGCTCGGGTCGCCCTCGATCCGCTCCACGAACGGCCCGCCCAGCCCGTCGATCGTGAAGGCACCAGCCACCGCGAGCGGCTCGCCGGTGCCCACGTACGTGGCGATCTCGTCGTCGCTGACGTCGGCGAAGTGCACGACGGTGGAGGCGACCGCCTCGGCCCGACGCCCCGTCACGATGTCGATGAGGCAGTGCCCACTGTGCAGCACGCCGCTGCGCCCGCGCATGCGCTGCCAGCGCCGGGTGGCGTCCGCCGCGTCGGCCGGCTTGCCGAGAATCTCCCCGTCAAAGGCCAGCACCGAATCGCACCCGATCACCAGCGTCCGCTGGTCGTCGGCCGGCCGGAGCCGGGTCAGCACCGCCTCCGCCTTCAACCGGGCCAGTTCCAGGCAGAGATCCTCGGCCTGCTCGGTGACCACCAGGGACTCGTCGACGCCGCTGACCAGCACGTCCGGTTCGATCCCGGCGGCCTGGAGAATCTTGCGGCGGGCGGGGCTCGCCGAGGCGAGCACGAGGCGGAGCGGCATCGTTTCTGGCACGTCGCCGACGTTACCGGCTGATCCGGGGAGGTGGGTCGTCGCCGTGGCGCCGGCGACGCGCAACCAGGACCCACACGCCACCGGCAGCCACGATCACACCGAGGGTGACCAGGCCACGGGCGGTCGCTCCGCCGTCTCCGTCGTCGGCGGGCTCCGCGACCGCCGTCGTGGTCGAGGCGGTGGGTGCCGGGCCGCTCGCCGTCGCCGACCCGAAGCCCAACGGCGGTACGTCTGCCGTCAGCGCCGCTACAAGGTCGATGACCCCGTAGCCGTACTCGTCGTCCCGCCCCGGTGGTCCCTTGTCGACGGCGGTGGCCGTGAGCCGATGCACTACCTCGGAGGCCGGGAGGTACGGGTACTTCGACCGAATCAGTGCAGCAGCCCCGGCGACGATTGCCGTCGAGTTTGACGTGCCGGTGCCCTTGCGATACTTGCCGTCGATACTGGTGCTGTAGATATCGACTGCCGGAGCGACCACGTCTATCTCTGGCCCTGCAACTGACACTGAGGCTCGTCCGCCGAGGCGATCAACCCCACCAACTGCGATTACGCCTTCTTCTGATGCCGGAAAACCGACGCTGTTATCTTCTGGCCTATTTCCTGCTGCTGCTACGACAACGATATTCGACGCGAGTGCTGTGTGCACTGCTTGAGTGAGGCGAGAGTTTGTGCTGCCCACGCTGGAGATGCTGATTATGTCAACACCTTTGGATATCGCATATTCAATGCTTTGAGCTAAGGCGTCGGGGTGCCCATCACCTCCTGCCGGAGTGTCATAAATGGGAAGGATCTTGGCCTTCGGTGCGATGCCAAGTGCGCCAACTTCGTTGCTTTGGCCGTGAGCGGCGATCAACCCCGCCATCCCAGTGCCGTGGCTGTCTCGATCTTGTTGTCCGTTTCCCACTCCTCCGGGAATAATATCTATTCCCGTAAGTAGGTTGTTGCGTAGGTCGGGGTGCGGATCAACGCCCGTGTCTGGCACGGCGACTGTAACCCCGTCGCCCTGGGTGATCTGGTGTGCCGCGTAGACGTTCAGGTAGCGCAGGTACCACTGATCGTTGCGGATTCGGTCGCGCCCGGTGGGCTGTATTGCTGTTGTAGGAAGTGTCGCCGCAGTAGCTGGCAGGGTGGGTGGCAGAGTCGCTACTGAAGCGACCAGCAGTGACAGCAGGCCGCGAGATGCGCGGAGCTTCACCTGTTGAAGCCGATGGCGGGCCCCGGGTCCAGGGGTCCCTCCTCGTCGGGCGGACGAACGACCGGGGTTACGCCCTGATCCGTCTCCCACGGGTGATCTGGGTCCCAGCGTCGTGCTTCCTCGGTGGTCTGCTCGCGGCGCCCCGGCGGCGCTGACATACCGCTCGTGCCGCTGGACCTCGCCCGACCGCCGAACGGAGTGCCGCCGATGGGAGGCATGCCATGCGCCGCCCCGGAGCCACGACCGCTACCGGGGCGAGAGCCAGCACCGCCTGTCGGCGCGGTGCCTGCGCCACCACCGATAACGCCTCCGATTGGATTCACGCGCCGTGGCTGGTTGTTGCTCGCACCAGGCTGGCCCAGTCCCATTCCAGGTGTTCCTCCGATTAGCCCTCCAGGTGGCATGGGTCGGCTAGGCGAAGGTGGCGTGGCGTGCGCCGGGTTGCTGGTGCCTCCGGTGACGGATCTGCCGAATGGCCCCGGAACGCTGGTTCGGCTCGGACCTGTTGGCAACGCCGGGAGCCCTCCGGGGACCGAACTCGGGTTGGGCGAAACGGAAGGCGTGGTGGCAGGCATCCCCGGGTTGGCTGGTGTCGGTGCCAGTCCGGTGCCTGCCCCGCCCAATACCGGACCGGTGTTCGGCGCGGTGGGAGTTTGGACCGCCCGAGCGGGACCCGGGGACCGGCTGATCGATGACACACCAGTAGACGGCGCGACTGGGACCGGAATGATCGGCGGGATCACCGGAGCAGTAGCCGATCCTACGTACGCATCCTGCTCGCCCGGAGCCCTAGCCGGCCTGACCGGGGGTGGCTTTTGGAGCATTACTTGGGCGTGTTGGAGTTCGCCGCTGAGGCCGTACATGATGCCCCGCGCCTGGACGTTGAGCCGTTCCAGGTCGGCGTCCGTCACCGGGCGGTCGGGGACCCGACTGCCCATGGCCGCCTTCGGGTCCGCGAGCGTCGCCTCGTACGTCCGCTTCTCCTGGAGCTTGACGGCGTACTCGTCGTAGATCTTCTTGAGCTCGGCGCGGGTGCTCCCGATGGCCTGTGTCGCGGCGGAGAGCGCGGTGTAGTTGGCGCTGGCCGCGTCGTGGGTGCGCTGCACCTTGTCGATCAGCTCGTCGAGCTCGCGGACGTACGCCCGGGCTGCCTCGTTGGTCTCCGGGGGCCATGCCTCCGCCAGCCCGCGCCGGTATTCCTGGAGCCGGCTCAGGTGGGTCCGGGCGAGGTCGCAGACCTTGCGCCAGCCGGCGACCTGCTTCCAGTGGTTGGTGGTGTCGTGGTCCTGCAGGCAGGCCCACATGCTGGCCACGTCCATCAGTCGCCAGTCGGTCAGGCCGGACGTGCGGCCGCTGCCCCGCTCGATCACGGCAGCACCACCGGCCCCGGTCCCGTCTCCGGACCGGTGGGGTCGCGCAACACCGGCGTCGGGCCGCGCGTCGTGGTGGCGGCCGGGTTGGCGAGCGCCCGCTCGACGTCGGCCACCCGGGCGGAGGAGAACGCGTCGGACTGGGTGTAGCTGTTGGCGACCGTGCCGGCGGCGACGGCCAGGTGGCCGGTGGTGTCGCGGACGCCCCAGACCATGTCGGCAGTGGCCTGCTGGGTCTCGTGGTGGGCGTGCAGGAAGTTGACCAGCTCGATGAAGGCGTCGGCCGGGTTGGGCACCGGCGCCTTCATGTCCTCGGCGATGTACGACAGGTGGGGGGCGTAGTTGCGTTCCACCTCGGCCTGGAGCTTGTCGGCGAACTCGCGCAACCGGCGGATGTCGGCCTCGATGCCGCCGTAACCGCGGAGCCAGGACGCTGGACGGTCCTCCTCGGGGATCATCGGCCCTCCCTACCCGTCACTGCGCCGTTTCCCTGAGTGAGGTTAATGGGTGTCCGGCGATGTCGGCAGCCCCAACCCCGCACACCCGAGCCGTTCGGCAGGTGGGCAGGGGCACCGAGCTGGGGTGATCCGTACGGGAAAAGGTCAGCGGGGCAGGCCGGAGGCGCGCCACCCGCCGGGACCGGCGACGGGCGTCGTGGTGGCCGGTCGCCCGCTGCGCGCCCAGGCGGACGCGGTGGCCGGCGAGGGTACGGCGGCCGGACGGGACCGGACGACGATCGCGCCCACCAACGCGGCCAGCTCCTCGGCGGTGGGGACCCCGCGGACGACCCGCAAGAGCGGCTCTTCGGCAGACATGGCGTCAGCGTACGCGGCGGCAAGCTTGACCTGAACCGCACAGTGGCGTGCCGGCGGTGTGAGCGTCGTGCCCGCCGGGTACCGTCTGGGCGATGTCTAACGCGCTGCCCCAACTCGTCGCTGACCGATACCGGCTCCTCTCGCCGCTCGGTCAGGGCGGCATGGGTCGGGTGTGGAAGGCGCGCGACGAGGTGCTGCACCGGGACGTGGCGATCAAGGAGCTCGTCCCGCCGCCCAGCCTCACCGACGACGAGCGCCGCGAGATGCGCGAGCGGTCGCTGCGCGAGGCCCGGGCCATCGCCCGGCTCAACCACATCAACGTGGTCCGCATCTTCGACGTGCTGCGCACCGACGGCGACCCGTGGATCGTCATGGAGTACGTGGCGTCGAAGTCGTTGCAGGACACGCTCGCCGAGGACGGCCCGGTGCCGCCGGCGCGCGCGGTCGAGATCGGGCTCGGCGTGCTGGGCGCGCTGAAGGCGGCGCACAAGGCCGGCGTGATGCACCGCGACGTCAAGCCGGGCAACGTGCTGCTCGGCAACGACGGCCGGGTGGTGCTGACCGATTTCGGTCTCGCCACGATCCCCGGCGACCCGAACGTGACCCGCACGGGCATGGTGCTCGGTTCGCCCGCGTACATCGCGCCGGAGCGGGCCCGCGACGGCACCGCCGGGCCGGAGGCCGACCTCTGGTCGCTGGGCGCCACCCTCTACGCCGCGGTCGAGGGCAAGTCGCCGTACGCCCGGCCGTCGGCGATCGCCACCCTGGCGGCGCTCGCCACCGAGGCACCCCCGCCGCCGAAGAACGCCGGCCCGCTCAAGCCGGTGCTCAACGGCCTGCTGCGCAAGGACCCGAACGAGCGGATCACCGCCGAGGTGGCGGAGAAGCTGCTGCGCCGTGCCGGCGGCAAGCGCACCCGCGCCATCCCGCTGCTCGACGGCGTACGCCGGCCGGGGCCGAACGGCCCGCGCGAGCCGCGCCCGCCGCTGGTGCCGGCGCCGCGACCGGCGGAGGACCCGGCGGCCAGGCCGGTCAGCCCGCCGACGCCCCGCGCGCCGCAGGAGGCGGTCGCCTCCGCCGGTGTCACCGTGGCGGCCGAGAGTGCGTCCGCCGCCTCGGATGCCGCGCCTACCGCCAAGGTCGAGTCGTCCACGTCCGACACCGCGCCGACGGCGAAGGTCGAGGCACCGAAGCCGGCGGCCGGCGCCTCGCCGGCCGAGCCGGTGAGTCCCGCGCCGCACAGGCCGGTGAACCCCACGTCGGTGATGCCCGCGCCGGTGAGCCCGCCGTCCGGCCGCGCCACGGTGGTGCCGTCCGGCGGTACGAAGCTCAACAACACCCGGCGCAACGTGCTGATCGGGGTGCTGGTGGCGCTGCTGCTGGTCGGCCTGGTGCTGGTCGTGCCGATGCTGACCAGCGGCGACGGCGACGGCGACACCCCGCAGGCCGACCCGACCACTGCCGCCTCGCAGGCGCCGCAGACGTCGGGGCCTGCCGCGCCGCCACCGACCAGCGCCGCCCCCAGCCCGACGCCGTCCGTCACCCCCTCGGCGGCGGAACTGCCGGCCGGCTGGAAGCTGCACAAGGACCCGGCCGGGTTCGAGTTGCCGCTGCCGGAGGGCTGGGTGCGCCGGCAGGTGGACGGCAGCACGGTCGTCTTTGACCAGTCCAACGGGGTGGGTGAGCTGCTCGTCCAGTGGACGAGCACGCCGAAGTCGGACGCGGCCGCCGAATGGAGGCGGATCGAGCGGGACCGCAAGGGCATCGTCAACAACTACAAGTACCTGAGCATCGAGAGCTGTGACTACTGGAAGACCTGCGCGGACTGGGAGTGGTTGGAGACCCGCGACGGCACGCGGATCCACGTCCGCAACCGGGGCTTCGTGACGGCCAAGAATCGCGGTTACGCCCTCCGGTGGGAGGTCGCCGAGAAGGACTGGCAGGCCAACCTGCCCAACTTCGACCGGATCGCGAGCGGGTTCGTGCCCGACCGCAAGGACTGATCCGCGGGATTCGTGCCGCCGCGAGGTTCGTTCGCATGACCTTCCGTCGTACGGGGTATCTCACCCGCACGACGGAAGGGAGGCACGACATGGGTTACCGACGGAAGGACGCCCGGCCCCGGGTGGCACTGTGGATGCTCGTGGCCCTCGGCGACGTCGTCCTGCTGCTCGTCGGCGCCGGCCTGCCGGCACTGTTCGCGCTGCTCAGCGTCGTCACCGTCACCCTCGCCGCAGTGGTGGCCTGGCGGGTCACGCGGCGTGGCGGGCTCGCCCGCGACAACGCGGTGACCGTTCCGGTGGCGGCCCGAAGGAGGGCCTGACGCCCGCAGTCCCGACGGCGGGCCTGCCGCGCGGGTGGCGTGGCGGCAGCCGGACCAGTTGTCGACCGTACGGTGACAGCCGATCCCGCTGCCGCCAACTGCCTCCCCAGGCGAGTCAGGCTCAGGCGGTGTTGTTGGCCAGCGCGATCAGCCGGGTACGGTCACCGTTCCAGTAGTTGCGGTCGACGGGGCCGCTGATCCCGGCGACGCTGCCGCTGTCGGTGTACTGCCAGAAGCTCCAGAACGGCGCGCCGGCCGGCAGGGTGCCGGGGGAGGTGGACCAGCGGGCGATCCAGAGCGGGTGGTTCGCCCAGGGGCCGGTCCAACTGCCGGTGCACTGGTTCCACCAACTGGTGGTCGTGTAGATGACCGCGTAGCGGCCGGTGCGCGAGCGGTAGGTGTTGAGGAAGTCCTGGACCCAGCTGCGCATCCCGGACGTGCTCAGGCCGTAGCAGTACCCTCCGCTGTACGGGTTGGCCTCCAGGTCCAGCGCCGCCGGGAGGGTGCGGCTGTCGGCCGACCAGGCGCCGCCGTTGGAGGCCAGGTAGTTCGCCTGGATCGCCCCGGAGGAGATGTTCGGCCGGGCGAAGTGGTACGCCCCCCGGATCACCCCCGCGTAGTACGAGTTGGTGTAGTTGCTGTTGAAGTTCGGGTCCTTGTAGCTCGTGCCCTCGGTGGCCTTGATGAAGGCGAACTGGATCCCGGCGTTGCGCACGCTCGTCCAGTTGATGCTGCCCTGGTAGCGCGAGACGTCGATGCCGGGCGTGGTGGCCGCGGCCGCCGGGGTGCTGGTGGCGACGAGCCCCGCCGCCACGGTGGCGAGCACGGTGAGGCCGGTGGCGAGCATTCTGCGCAGCGATGGTCTGGTACGGGTCATGGATGCCTCCAAGGACGCCGATGGAATTGACGACCATCTTTGGAGGTAAGCGTCCTCGATCACAAGGGGCGCTAAACAAATTTACATTGACGACTGACGTTGGGCTCAGCGGAACGAAGCCGGGTCGACACTCCAGCGGAACGGCTCGGTCAGGTTGAGGCGCTCGCCCGCCTTGGCGACCTGGTCCTCGACGTAGTGCGCACCGTCCAGCCGGAACAGCCGCAACGAGTGGGTCTGGCCGTCCTGCTCGACCAGCAGATACCAGGGAATCCGGGCGATGGCGTAGAGCTGCATCTTGACCAGTCGGTCGGCCGCCGCGTTCCCCGGAGAGACGATCTCGCAGACGAGGACGACCTCGCCCGCCTCGACCACGGTGCCCTCGTCGTCGGTGTCGGCGACGACAACGTCCGGGATGACGATCCGGTCGACCCCGAGCCGGACGTTGACCGCCTCGAAGACCGCGAGGGCTCCGGCCGCGTCGTCGAGGCTGTTGGCCAGCAGTCTCGACACCCGCTGGTGTCGCTTGCTCGGGGCAGGGCTCACGATCAGGCTCCCGTCGAGCAGTTCGATCCGGTTCGAAGTCTCGCCCATGGCGAGGTACTCGGCCTCTGTCCACAGGCCGACGTGGGGTTCCAGGGGTGCCGCGCTCACCGGCGTCCACCTCCCGCTCCGATCGCCACCAGGTCAGCTTCACACGATACGGACCCACGAGGGCGCAGCGACACAGGTCGGGGCCGGTAGGCTCGCGCCCCATGGTGTCGATCGACGGGCTCGGCGGTCTCTGGGACAAGCTGTTCGCGGCGCAGCCGGACCCACCGCCCTTGCTGGTGTTGCTGACCGCCGCCGTCGCGCTGCTGGTCGTCTCCACCCGCCTGCCCTGGCGGGTCGCCAGAAACGCCGTCACCATCGCTCACGAGGGCGGGCACGCGCTGGTCGCGCTGCTCACCGGCCGCCGGCTGCACGGCATCCGGCTGCACTCGGACACCTCGGGGCTGACCCTGTCCGCCGGCCGGCCCACCGGCCCGGGGATGATCCTCACCCTGCTCGCGGGCTACGTCGCCCCGCCGCTGGTCGGGCTGGCCGGCGCGTGGCTGCTCGGCGGCAACCGGATCACCCTGCTGCTCTGGGTCGCCGTGGCGCTGCTGCTCGCCATGCTGGTCATGATCCGCAACGTCTTCGGCGTGCTCTCGCTGCTGGTCACCGGCGGGGTGGTGCTCGCCGTCTCCTGGTACGCCACGCCGCAGGTGCAGGCGGCGTTCGCGTACACCGGGGTGTGGTTCCTGCTGCTCGGCGGCGTACGGCCGGTGGTGGAGCTGCAACGCCTGCGTTCCCGGGGCCGGATGCCCGCGTCCGACGCCGACCAGCTCGCCGGGATCACCCCGCTGCCCGCGTTCTTCTGGGTCACCGTGTTCGCCCTGGTCAACCTGGTCGTCCTCGGCGTAGGCGCGCTGCTGCTCGCCGGCCCGATCCTCGCCGACGCCGGCATCACGCTCTGAGCGGCGCCGACCCGACACGGGAAGTACCGGGGAGACACCAAGCCCGACCGGCCGTCCGCCGTCGCCGGGGAGGGCGCGGAAGCGTGGGCGGGCAAGATGGTCCCGCGCGATACGTGATCATCGGAGCGGGTGCGGTCGGCGGCTTCCGGCCGGCGGAGCTGGCGAAAATGATCGGTTGACCGGGCAACCGACGGCCCCGGCTGGCGCGTGTCCCCTGCGACCGTCACGGGGGAGGTAGCAGGGTGCCGGACGTCGACGGCTTCGACGAGTTCTACCGGGGCAGCCGGCAACGGTTGCTGGGCTTCGTCTACGTGCTCACCGGTGACCTCGCCGAGGCGCAGGACGCCGTGCAGGAGGCGTACGTGCGCGCCTGGCAGCGCTGGTCGACTGTGAGCGCGTACGAGGAGCCGGAGGCGTGGGTGCGGGTGGTGGCCAGCCGGATCGCGGTCAGCCGCTGGCGCAGCCTGCGCAGCCGGGCCCGCGCCTACCTGCGGCACGGTGCCACGGAGACGGTGCCCGGCCCGGATCCCGACACCGTCGACGTGGTCGCCGCGCTGCGTCGGCTGCCCGAGGAGCAGCGCACCGCGATCGCCCTGTACTACCTGGTCGGCATGCCGGTGGCCGAGGTGGCCCGGCAGACCGACGCCCCCGTGGGCACGGTCAAGGCCCGACTCTCCCGGGGGCGCGCCGCGTTGGCCGGGCTGCTCGCCGTCTCTGAGCTGAAGGAGGCCGCCGATGCGTGACGAGACGACGTTCGTCGACCAGTTGCACAGGGACCTGCGCGACGTCCGCTGGCCGGAGCCCGCCGAGATCCGCGCCCGGGCCCGCCGGCGCAGCAGGCGTACGGCGCTGGGGGCGGCGGCCGTCACGACGGTCACCGTGCTTACCGTGGCCGCCTTCGGGGTGGTCGACCACATCGGCGGTAACCGGCCGCTGGCGACCGCGGAAGGGGCGACCGCAGCCGGGGTGACCGTGGCCGGGGCGGCCGGGCCGGATGCGCCCGTACGGGCCGCGATTCCGATGGAGGCGCTGCTCCAGCCCGAGGACCTGCCGGAGAAGGAGACCCCGCGACTCACCGTGACGGGCATCCACGAGCCGATCCGGATCGACGGTGAGTTGACGAAGTGCCTGCGGAACCGGGGACTTCCGGCCGCCGCTGAACCCTCCCGCTACTCGCGCAGTCAGACGGTGATGGGGGTACGGCTGGGTGAGCCCCTGCTGCGACAGGATCTCTACCGGGTCCGTACCGAGGAGGCCGGCAAGATCATTCCTGACATCGACCGGCAGGTGAACTCCTGCCCGGAATGGGAGACCGACGGCGTCGTGTGGCGCGACGGGCGGGACGTCGAGATCGTCACGACACACCGCTGGCAGGTGGTGGCCCGGGGGTTCGCCGGCGACGAGTCGGCGTTGCTGCGGCAGGTCATGTCCGAGCCCCGGCAGGCGAAGACGTCGACAGTGGTTGGCGACGCTCCGAAGCCGCTCAGCACCGCGTTCGTCCGGGTCGGCGACCTGGTCACGGTGGTCAGCATCTCGCGCGACAGCAGCGAGGCCGAACTTCGTCGGCTCGCCGCCGTCGCCGCCACCCGCATGTGCGGCGCCGCCAACCCGCCCTGCTGACCCGCCACGCCCGCACGCGACGCGACGCGGGGCGGGGCGGGGCGGGGCGGGGTCAGAGCGGGATGTTGCCGTGCTTCTTCGGGGGCAGGGTCTCGCGCTTGGTACGCAGCACCCGCAGGGCGCGGACGATCTGCGTACGGGTCTCGTGCGGCGGGATGACGCTGTCGACGTAGCCGCGCTCGGCCGCGATGTACGGGTTGGCGAGAGTGTCCTCGTACTCGGTGATCTTCTCGGCCCGCACGGCGGCCGGGTCCTCGGCGGCGGCCAGTTCCTGCCGGTAGAGGATGTTCACCGCGCCCTGCGCGCCCATCACCGCGATCTGCGCGGTCGGCCAGGCGAAGTTCAGGTCCGCGCCGAGGTGCTTGGAGCCCATCACGTCGTACGCCCCGCCGTAGGCCTTGCGGGTGATGACGGTGACCTTCGGGACGGTGGCCTCGGCGTACGCGTAGATGAGCTTCGCGCCGCGGCGGATGATGCCGTCCCACTCCTGGCCGGTGCCGGGCAGGAAGCCGGGAACGTCCACGAAGGTCAGCACCGGGATGTTGAAGGCGTCGCAGGTGCGCACGAACCGGGCGGCCTTCTCCGACGCGGCGATGTCCAGGGTGCCGGCGAAGTGCATCGGCTGGTTGGCGACCACGCCGACCGGGCGCCCCTCGACCCGGCCGTAGCCGATGATCAGGTTCTGCGCGTAGAGCGGCTGGACCTCCAGGAACTCGCCGTCGTCCAGGACGTGCTCGATGACCCGGTGCATGTCGTACGGCTGGTTCGCCGAGTCGGGGATCAGCGTGTCCAGTTCCCGGTCCTCGTCGCTCACGGAGAGGTCCGCGGGGGCCTCGTAGACCACCGGCTCGTCCAGGTTGTTCGACGGCAGGTACGACAGCAGCGCCTTCACGTACTCGATCGCGTCCTCCTCGTCGCTGGCGAGGTAGTGCGCGTTGCCGCTGCGGGAGTTGTGCGTACGGGCCCCGCCCAGCTCCTCCATCGCCACGTCCTCGCCGGTGACGGTCTTGATGACGTCGGGGCCGGTGATGAACATGTGCGAGGTCTGGTCGACCATCACGGTGAAGTCGGTGACCGCCGGGGAGTAGACGGCGCCCCCCGCGCACGGGCCCATGATCAGGGAGATCTGCGGGATGACGCCGCTGGCCCGGACGTTGCGGAAGAAGATCTCGCCGTAGAGCCCGAGCGAGGCCACGCCCTCCTGGATGCGGGCGCCGCCGGAGTCGTTGATGCCGACGACCGGGCAGCCGATCTTCATGGCCAGGTCCATCACCTTGACGATCTTCTCGCCGAAGACCTCGCCGAGGGAGCCGCCGAAGACCGTGAAGTCCTGGGCGAACACGCAGACCTGGCGGCCGTCGATGGTGCCGTAGCCGGTGATCACGCCGTCGCCGTACGGGCGGGTCTTCTCCAGCCCGAAGTTGGTGGACCGGTGCCGGGCCAGCTCGTCCAACTCGACGAAGGAGCCCTCGTCGAGCAGCATCTCGATCCGCTCGCGGGCGGTCTTCTTGCCCCTCGCGTGCTGCTTCTCGACCGCGCGCGCCGACCCGGCGTGCACCGCCTCGTCGACCCGTCGCTCCAGGTCAGCCAGCTTGCCCGCGGTGCTGTGGATGTTGATCCCGGTCTCGGTAGTCACCCTGGGAATATAACGATGGTTCAGGTCGTCGCCCCTGTGCAGTTCGCCTCAGCCCGGCGACCGCTCGCCGACGACGCCCACGGACGCCCGCCCGACGCCCGCCCGGCGGCCGGCGGGTGGCTCTCGGGCGGGGCCGTAGGCTGACGGGATGCCGGGCTCGCCGTACACCGATCTGGACCGTCCGCCGCTGTCGGCGGCCCGGTTGCGGCGGGCGCTGGTCGCCCCGCACGGGCCGTGGGCGCGGCTGGAGCTGCGCGTCGAGACCGGCTCGACCAACGCGGACGTCGCCGAGGCGGCCCGGGCCGGGGAGCCGGAGGGGCTGGTGGTGGTCGCGGAGCGGCAGACCGCCGGGCGCGGACGGCGCGACCGGGCGTGGCAGTCACCGGCGCGGGCGGGCATCGCCACCAGCGTGCTGCTCCGGCCGGGGGAGGCCGTCGCCGACCGTGGCTGGCCGCCGGTGCCCCAGGCGGGGTACGGCTGGCTGCCGCTGCTCGCCGGCGTGGCCCTGGTCGAGGCGGTGGCCCGGCTGGCCGAGCTGGACGCCGGCCTGAAGTGGCCCAACGACCTGCTGATCGGCGACGCGAAGTGCGCCGGGATCCTCGCCGAGGCGGTGCCGGGGGACTCGCCGGCGCAGCCGCCCGCGATCGTGCTCGGCATCGGCCTGAACGTCACGCTCCGCGCCGACGAGCTGCCGGAGAACCCGACCGGCCTGCCGGCCACCTCGCTGCAACTGGCCGGCGCGGCGGCCACCGACCGCGATCCGCTGCTGCGGGCCCTGCTTCGCTCGGTCGCCGACTGGTACGGCCGCTGGCGTTCGGCCGGCGGGGACGCGGTCGCCAGCGGGCTGCGCGACGCCTACCTGGCCGCCTGCGCGACGATCGGCCGCCAGGTACGCGTGCTGCTGCCCGGCGGCGAGGAGCTCACCGGCGCCGCGACCGGCGTGGACGCCGACGGCCGACTGCTGGTCACCACCCCCACGGGCGTGCGCGCCCTGGCCGCCGGCGACGTCCTCCACCTCCGCTAACCCCCGTCCCCTTCCCCGCGATCTTGCACTTTTGCCCTGGCGAACGGGGCGAAGCCGCGAGACGGGGGCCGAAACTGCAAGATCGCGGGGGCGGGATCGCCGCGCGGCTGATGTCGCGGCGGGAGGGTGAGCGGTTACGGTCAGCGCGTCCGTTTCTGCGAGGAGGTTCCCGTGGCGTTCCCCGATGACGTGCTCACCGAGGACGAGCATGTCGTGCTGCACCTGCACCCGCACTGGAAGGCGCTGATCCGGCCGGTCGCGGTGCTCGTGCTCGCCGTCGCGGCGGTGGTGGCCGGCATGGTCCTGCTGCCGTCCGGCGGGGGCGGCTCGATCGCGCTCGCCGTGATCGGGGTGCTGGCCCTGGCGGCGGTGCTCTGGCTGGCGCTCTGGCCGTTCCTGGTCTGGCGGACCACCCACTACCTCTTCACGAACGAGCGGGTGCTGCTCCAACACGGCGTGCTCTCCCGCGACCGGCGGGACATCCCGCTCACCCGGGTCAACGACCACGCGATGAACCAGCGGTTCGTCGAGCGTCTGCTCGGTTGCGGCACCCTGACCATCGAGTCCGCCGGCGAGCGCGGGCAGTCCGTCCTGCACGACGTGCCTGGGGTCGGCCAGGTCCAGACCAAGCTCTACGAGCTGGTCGAGGCCCACCACGACAAGCACTCCCTCGGCGACGCCGAGATGCGCGACATCCTGGCGGACATGAACGAGGGGAAGCCGCTGCGCGACCCCACCGCCTGAGCCCGGCCCCACGCCCGCCCGCCGCACGGTAACGGCGCGGCGGCGCGGGGTGGTGCGGCGGGTCAGCGGCGCGGGGTGCGGCGGGTGCTGGCCTGGAGTTCGGCGGCCAGCTCGGCTTCCAGTTCCCGGTCGAGGGAGCCGCCGATGCCGGCGTCGAGCGGCACGGGGCGGCCCTGGATCGGGGCGCTCTGGCCGGTCGCCGGCACGGGGGCCGGGCCGCGCCGTCCGGCGCCCGGTGGTGGCTGCGCCTCCTCCAGCTCGGAGATGGATTCGGCCAGCTCCGCCACCGGGTCCATTTCGGCCATCGTGTCCCACTCGTCGCGCGGGATGCTGTGCCACGTCTCCGCGGCGTGGGCCGGTGCCGGTTGGAAGACGAACGTCCGGTAGGACCAGAACCGGAACAGCGTCGCGAGCAGCACGCCGCCGGTCTTCGCCACGTTCAGGGCCAGCAGGCTGGTCACGCCCAGGCCGTACTTGGCGGCGGCGAGGACGCCCAGCTCGATGAGCAGGCCGGCTCCGTTGAAGAGGAAGAACAGGGCGTATTCGCGCCGCATTGCCGACTTCGGGCGGTCACGGTACGTCCAGTGACGATTCATCAGGTACGACGTGATGGTCGCCACGATGGTGGCGATGACCGTCGCCTTCAACTGGCCGTCGACAAAAACGGTGAGTGCCAGGGCGTTGAACACCGCGTAATTGATGACGGTGTTGACGCCGCCGACGATGCCGAATTTGAGCGCCTCGTGGATGAACTTCTGCCAGCGCTCGGGCAGCAGACGGACAAGACGCATGCGGAACACCTTAGGGCAGTGGGCGGGGCCGGGAGGCTCCGGCCGGGACGAGGTGGGCGGCAGGTCACGCCCGGTGGTCTCGGTCGTGCTTCACTTCCGGAACGGCTGGGGTTCCCGCTTCCACGAAGACGAACCGTCGGTAGGACCAGAATCGGAACAGCGTCCCGAGCCCGGTGCCGACGATGAAGCTGGCGATGTTGTCGGCCAACGGGGTCTGGAAGACCTCCGGCCAGATGCTGCCCAGGCCGTAGCGGCTGATGGCCAGGCAGGCCACCGCGATCCCCAGGCCGACACCGTTGAAGAAGAAGAACAGCGCGTACTCGCGGGCCGGGTTGGAGCGCTTGCGGTGCCGCCACGTCCAGAACCGGTTGCCGACGAACGCGACGGTCGCCGCGATCACCGTCGAGACGGTCTTCGCGGTCACCTGCTCGACGCCCCGCACGCTGGTGAGGTAGTTGAAGAGCGCGAAGTCGATCAGAAAGGCGATCCCGCCCACGGTGGCGAACTTGCTCATCTCGCGGACGAGGTGGCCGAAACGCTCGACCAGTGCGTGGGCCAGACCCGGGCGGGTCTGCCGGGAGCCTGGCTCCCCGGTCATCGTCGCGGCCACGACGCCGAGCCTACCGGCTGGTTGCATCCCACACGGGTAGCAACGACGAGCGGCCCGCACGGGTGTGCGCCTGTGGACAGAGCGTAACGAGTCGGGATGGTCGAGCGGGGCGGTTCGCGAGTCCGTCGACGGGACGCGGGCCGGGGGTTTCCCAGAGGATTTGCGTGAAACTGCGCGCGAAAGCGGGTATTAGCTCGTGATGCCGCAGCGTGACCGCACCTTGTGCAGTTCTTCACAACCAGTCCCACTGACTGGCGACGTCACCCGGTTTACGCTGAGGCCAATCCCAGGTTTCCACGAAGGGCGACGCACCGCGCCGTAAGGACGCGCAGCGCCGTCAAGACTCGTGCATCCCATAGACCGGTCAGCGTCGACCACCAAGGAGATGTGTCATGGTTGCTCCGGCTACCGTTCGGGGTATCGATCAGGCCCCGACGTCCCACCCCAAACTGCTCGCCTGGGTCCGTGAGGTCGCTGAACTGACCACCCCCGACCGTGTCGTCTGGGTGGACGGGTCCGACGAGGAGTGGCGGCGCCTCACCGATGAGCTCGTCGAGGCGGGCACCCTGATCCGCCTCAACCCGGAGAAGAAGCCCAACTCCTTCTACGCGCGGACGGACCCGACGGACGTCGCCCGGGTCGAGGAGCGCACCTTCATCTGCTCCGTCGACGAGGCGGACGCCGGCCCCACCAACAACTGGATGGCGCCGGCCGAGATGAAGCGGACGATGACGGAGCTCTACCGCGGTTGCATGCGCGGGCGCACCATGTACGTCATCCCGTTCTGCATGGGTCCGGTCGAGGCCGAGAGCCCCATGTTCGGCGTCGAGATCACCGACAGCCCGTACGTGGTCGCCTCCATGCGCATCATGACCCGGATGGGCGCCAAGGTCCTCGAGGCCATGGGCGACGACGTGGACTTCGTCCACGCGCTGCACTCGATCGGCGCCCCGCTCGCCCCCGGCCAGCAGGACGTGGCGTGGCCGTGCAACGAGACGAAGTACATCTCGCACTTCCCGGAGACCCGGGAGATCTGGTCCTTCGGCTCCGGGTACGGCGGCAACTCGCTGCTGGGCAAGAAGTGCTACTCGCTGCGGATCGCCAGCGTGATGGGCCGCGACGAGGGCTGGCTCGCCGAGCACATGCTCATCCTCAAGATCACCTCGCCGGAGGGCAAGGTCTACCACATCGCCGGCGCGTTCCCGTCCGCCTGCGGCAAGACCAACCTCGCCATGCTGGAGCCGACCGTCCCCGGGTGGAAGGTCGAGACCATCGGCGACGACATCGCCTGGATGCGCTTCGGCCCCGACGGCCGCCTCTACGCCGTCAACCCCGAGTACGGCCTCTTCGGCGTCGCGCCCGGCACGGACTGGAAGACCAACGCCAACGCGATGCGGACGCTGGACCGCGGCAACTCCATCTTCACCAACGTGGCCCTGACCGACGACGGGGACATCTGGTGGGAGGGCATGGGTGAGCCGCCGGCGCACCTGATCGACTGGAAGGGCAACGACTGGACGCCGGAGAGCGACAACCTCTCCTCGCATGCGAACAGCCGGTTCTGCACCCCGATCACCCAGTGCCCGATCCTGGCCGAGGACTACTACGACCCGAACGGCGTGCCGATCGACGCGATTCTCTTCGGTGGCCGTCGCCGGGACACCATCCCGCTGGTGACCGAGGCCCGCGACTGGGTGCACGGCGTATACATGGGCGCGACGCTCTCCTCGGAGACCACCGCCGCCGCCTCCGGCGCGGTCGGCGTCGTCCGGCGCGACCCGATGGCGATGCTGCCGTTCATCGGCTACCACGCCGGCGACTACTTCCGGCACTGGATCGAGATGGGCAAGGGCGCCGACGGCGACGAGTCCAAGCTGCCGAAGATCTACTACGTCAACTGGTTCCGCAAGGACCCGGAGGGCAGCTTCCTCTGGCCCGGTTTCGGCGAGAACTCCCGCGTCCTGAAGTGGATCGTCGAGCGGATCGAGGGGCGCGCCGAGGCGGTGGAGACCCCGATCGGCATGGTCCCGGCCCAGGACGCGCTCGACATCGAGGGCCTGGACATGACCCCGGAGGACGTCCGGATCGCGCTGAAGGTCGACCCGGAGGAGTGGCGCAACGAGCTTCCGCTGGTCACCGAGTGGTTCGAGAAGTTCGGCGACAAGCTGCCGGGCGTGCTCTGGGCCGAGCTGGACGCGCTGCGCGCCCGGCTCGACGCGGAGCCGCAGCGCTGACGACAGGTGTGATCGACGCCCGTACCGGGCATCATCGGTTCCCATGAGGACGGCCGCCGAGACCGAGGTCCGGCGGCCGTCCGCCGTCCGGGCGCTGACCACGCTGCTCGCACTGACCGCGGCGGCCACCGTCGCGGTCGAGCTGCTCAACTGGTGGTACGCCCCGGAGCAGGGCTTCGGGCTGGCCGTACGCACCGGCTGGGCCATGCTCCGCTCGCTCGGCTTCCTGCTGCTGATCGGGCACGTCCGTCGCGGCCGGACGGTGGCCCGGCCGTTCGGGCTGATCCTCGCGGTGACCACGGTGTTCGCCGTCGGGCGGCTGATCGTGCCCCGGCAGGGCGTGCCGCCGTTGCCCGGGCTGCTCGGGTTCGCCCTGCTCACCGCCCTCTGCGCGGCCGTGGTCTGGCTGCTCTACCGCTCGCCCGCGGTGTCCGGGCACCTGGTCCGCCACCGGCCCCGGCTGGTCATCGACCATAGTGGCATCTCCTGGCGGGAGACCCCACCCCGCTGGCCCGAGGTCAACGGCTGGCTGCTCACCAGCCGGGTTGCCGCGTTCACCTACAGCCCGCTGATGCTGGTCCCGGCCCTGGTCGCCGGCGGCGCCGTGCTGGACGACAGGCTGACCGCCGTGCCGGCGGTGCTGTTCTGGTTCGCCGCCGGCATCGTGACCAGCTACGCGGTACTGTTCTGCACCGCTTTCCTGATGCGCGGCAAGGGCTGGGCGCGCATCCTGCTGGTGGCGGTGACCGTCGTCGTGCTCGCCGTCGACCTGCCGTTGTGCTGGTGGCTGCTCGGGCTGGACGGGCTGATCCGCGACGGCGGCCCGCTGCTGGCCGCAGCCGCCCTGACGCTCTACGGCCTGTGGCGCGCGACCCGCGCCGAGCGAATCGGGCGCGCCGGGCTTTCCGAGCGTGCCAGGTGAACCCGAGCGCACCGGGCGAACCGAGCCGGGCCGGGTCAACCGAGCGCGCCGCACCGGCCTGACGGAGCGACGAGTCCGGGACAGATCACGGGCCCCTGTCGAGCGCTGTCGAGCTGCCCCGTCCATGGGACCGCCGGAATGACGAGGCCGGCCGCCCGGATGGTGCCCCGTCTGTGCGGGCAGCTCGACAGGGCTCGAGCCGTTGGTCGGTGCCGGGTCGACGACGTGCTGACGGACATGCCGGTGCGGCATCGGCGCGCCGCGCGTGTGCGACGGCAGGATGGCCGAAAGGCCGGAAGGTCAGGCCGGAGGGAGGCGATGCGGTGAGCGATGAGTTCGACGTGGTGGTGGTCGGGGCCGGTCCGGCCGGGTCGGCCGCCGCGCTGGCGGCCCGGCGGGCGGGGGCCAGCGTCCTGCTGCTGGACCGCTCCGACTTTCCCCGGGTCAAGGCGTGCGGGGACGGCATCGCGGCGCACGCGCTGGACGTGCTCGCCGAGCTGGGTGTGCCCGATGCGGTGGCCGGGCACGCGCCGCTGCCGGCGTTGCGCCTGGTCGGGCCGGGTGGCGGCACGGTGGCCCGGGCGCTGCCCCGGCCGGCGTACACGGTGCCCCGGACGGTCTTCGACGCCCGGCTGGTGGCGGCGGCGGTCGCGGCCGGCGCGCGGTTGCGCCGGCACGCGGTGCGGCGGGTGGAGGTCCGCGCCGACCGGGTGGTGCTCGACGGGGAGCTGGCCGCGCGGGCGGTGGTCGGCGCGGACGGCGCCGGGTCGGTGGTCCGGCGGGCGCTCGGGCACCCGGTGAACCCCGACCGCCACCTGGCGCTCGCCATCCGAGGGTACGCCCCGGCGCTGCCCGGCCCGCCCGAACAGCTCATCGTCACCTCGGCGCCGCGCTGGCCGGCGTACGCCTGGTCGTTCCCGATCGGCGACGGCCGGGCGAACGTCGGGTACGGGGAGGTGCTGCGGGGGGAGCCGCTGAGCCGGGCGCACCTGGTCGACCGGCTCGGCGCGCTGCTGCCCGGCACGGACCTGGCCACGGTGACCGACCTGCGGGCGCACCACCTGCCGCTGTCGACGCACCGCCCGTCGCCCGGGCGCGGCCGGGTGCTGCTCGCCGGCGACGCGCTCTCGCTGATCAATCCGTTCACGGGCGAAGGGATCTTCTACGCCCTGCTCTCCGGCGCGCTCGCCGGCGCGGCGGCCACCGGCTCGCCCGAGCAGGCTGCCCGGCGGTACGCGGCGGCGCTGCGCCGCCGGCTCGGCGCCCACCTGCGGCACAGCTCGTTCGCGGCGTGGCTGGCCCGGCGCCGGCGGGTCGTCGACGCGGCGGTCCGGGCGGCCCGCCGGGACGACCGGGTCTACCGGACGGTGGTCGAGTTGGGGCTGGGCGACGGGCGGCTCGACGCCCGCACGCTGGGCATGATCGGCATCGGTCTGCCGGCGTGGGAACGCCATCCGAGGGGGTGATCGGCGGGACAGGTCGCTACGCTGCAAGGTGATGACTCTGCGGGACCTGATCTATTCGGTGTACGAGCGTCGCCTCACGGCCAAGCTCGCGGGCAAGCCGGTGCCCCGGCACGTCGGCGTGATGTGCGACGGCAACCGCAGGTGGGCCCGGGAGATGGGCTACGTCGACCCGAACGACGGGCACCGGGTCGGCGCAGCGAAGATCAAGCACGTGCTGGGCTGGTGCGACCAGGCCGGCATCGCGCACGTCACGCTCTACCTCCTGGCCACCGACAACCTGCGCCGGCCGGCCAGCGAGCTGGACCCGCTGCTGCAGATCATCGAGGACCTCGTGGTCGAGCTGGCCGAGGAGGGCAACCCCTGGCGGCTGCGCATGGTCGGCGCGCTCGACCTGCTCCCGGCGTCAACCGCCGCGGCGCTGAAGGCCGCCGAGGAGCGCACCCGCGAGCGCAGCGGCGGGGCCGAGGTCAACATCGCGGTCGGCTACGGCGGCCGGCGGGAGATAACCGACGCGGTGCGCTCGCTGCTGCTGGAGCACGCCGCCTCCGGCGGCACCATCGAGGAGCTGGCCGAGGTGCTGGACGTCGAGCACATCGCCGAGCACCTCTACACCCGGGGCCAGCCCGACCCCGACCTGGTCATCCGCACCAGCGGCGAGCAGCGGCTGTCCGGCTTCATGCTCTGGCAGTCCGCGCACTCGGAGTTCTATTTCTGTGAGCTCAACTGGCCGGACTTCCGCCACATCGACTTCCTCCGCGCCCTGCGCTCCTACGCCAACCGGCAGCGCCGCTACGGGGCCTGACCTCCCGGCCCCGGCCACCCCGGGCGCGTCAGGTGAGGTGGTGGGCGGCGGCGGCGAGGAAGTCGCCGAGCGCGGCGGGGGAGTCCAGGGTCAGGTCGGCCGCCTCCGCGACCTCGTGGCCGGTCTCGGGGTTGGCGACGGCGACGCAGACGCCGAAGAAGTGCGGATCGGCGGCGGCCCGGGCCCGCAGCGCGGCGAAGGCCTTGATGTCGGAGACGTCGTCGCCGAAGTACCAGGCGCCCTGGGCGTCCCGGACCACCTCGTCGGTCACCATGCCCTTGTCCCGGTCGACCGGCGGCTTGAGCTCCAGCACCATCCGCCCGGCCTGGACCTTGAGCCCGAGCCGCTCGGCCTGGGCCCGGCCCCACCGCTCCACGGTGTCGCCGAGCTGCGGCACCGTGCGCCAGTGCAGCGCCACGGAGAGCCGCTTGTACTCCACCAGCGCGCCCTCGGGCAGCTCGGCCCGGGCCAGCTCGGCCAGCTCGGCCATGGTGGGCACCCACGGCAGGGCCGCCGGCTCGGTCACGGTCTCGCCGCCCGAGTGGCTGTGCTCCAGGCCGTAGAGGCCGTACAGGTCGATCCCGGCCAGCCCGCCGAGGTGGTCGCGGAGGAACTCGACCGGTCGCGCGGAGACGATCGCGACCCGCCGTACGACGGGGGCGAGCGCCTCGATCGCGGCGAGCACGTTCGGCGCGGGCCGCACCGCGGTGGGGTCGTCGTCGACCGGTGCCAGGGTGCCGTCGAAGTCGAAGAAGAGCACCGTCGCGTCGGCCCGCCCGGCGGTCGTCCGCCAGGCACGGTCGGCGTCCAACGGGGTCTTCGGCTGCTGGTTGCCCAGGTTCAACGGCGGCACGCGCGTCAGCGTACCCCGGCCGGGTCGGCTCAATCCCGGTCGAACGATGCGGTCCGGCCGGCGTCCGGAGGCGCGGTCGGCACGAAGGCGGGCCTGGCGGGTCAGCGTTCGGCGGCTCCCCGTCCCCGTCGACCGAACGGCACGACGGCCGCCTCCTGGCCGTGGCTGAGCAGGTAGCCCTCCACGAACCCGGTGTTCCGGTCGCCGCTGCGTTCCTCGATCTCCTTGAGCCGGCTCACCAGGAAGTCGGTGAGCGCGCTGATCCGGTCGTTCAGCCGGTCGTGCAGCTCGGCGACCACGGCCAGGACGACCGCGGTGCCGGCGGTGGCGAGCGCGAGGAGGTTGACGAGCAGGGGAAGCTGCCCGCCGTTGACCGCCAGCGTCACCACGTTTCCGGTCACGCCCAGTGTCATCGACACGGTGGCGATGACGACTGCCATCCACTTCAGGGTCATGGACAGACCCCTCCTTCTGTCCCGCAGGGCTGGGTTCGGCCTTGTCCCGTCCCCCCGCCGACGACGAGCCCAAGCAGTACGAATAGGGACGCTAGCGTGCCCGTTCCGGCCCCGGAGCGAAACGAATGGGTCTGACCTGCCGTTCTTTCGCCATCTGAGGAACTAGCCGGCCTGTTTACCTCGTTTTCGGACATCGGCCGGCAGAGTCGGGCGATAAGCGAGGTAACGGATGGTCTCCCGGATGTGGAACTTCTCCGCGTCTGAGACGTCGGGGTCGACGAGGCGGCGCAGCAGCGCCTCGACGTCGGGGTCCATCGGTGGTGGGGTGGAGGTGCTGCGGGGCGTCGCCGTGCGGTCCCAGCCCAGCGCGGCGAAGGCGGTCGCCGGGTTGAGCCCCAGGCCCTCGCAGAACGCCACCACGCGCTCGGCCTCCGGGTCGCTGGCCCAGTCGCCCCGGACCCAGCGGTTGATGGTCTGCCGGGAAACCCCGGTGCGACGGGAGACCTCGGTGCCGCTCCAGGCCCGGGTGGCCCGGGCCTCGTCGAGCGCCCGACGGACGAAGGTGGCGAAGGCGATCTTCCGTGCGTTGGCCGTCTCGGTCACGTCGTGACGGTACGACCCGCCGGCCAGCCGTGCCCGCCCCGGCACGCTGGTGTCACGCGGACGAGACGCGAATGTCGGCCTGCCGGTAAACGATCCGGCGCCGCTTCTGAGGGGTGTCACCTGGGCAGAGTAGGTGCCCGTAGAGGCGGAGTAAACAGACGAAAAGCTGATACTGTCACGCCCATGAGACAACCTACGGTGTGTCACGTGCATGAGACGATCAGTGCTCACATGCGTCACGCCCCCGGCGCGAGGGGGGTGTGGTGACCGAACTCGCCACCCGAGCCCAGGCCTTCGGCCTGATCGCGGAGGGAGTGGCCGCCGGCCTGAGCGCGCCCTGGCGCCTCTACGTCGCCCGGGGCTGCCGCTACCTCTCGCTCAGCGTCGGCGACCGCACCGAGTGGGACACCTGGCGTACCCACCTCGGCTGTCCGGAGCTCAGCGTCCGGGTGTACGACGCCGGCGGCGAGATCCGCCGGTCCTCGGTGGCCGAGGTCGTCCTGGACGGCTGCCGGATCAGCGTCGAGCTGATCGAGGAGGTCAGCACGGACGACCTGGACAGGCTCCTGGTCGCCGATCCCACCTCGGTCGAGCCGGAGGAGCGATGACCGGGCACCCGCGGCGCACCGGAGCCGCCGGATGAGCCCCTTCCTCGCGGTCTTCCTCGTCCTCGTCCTCGGCGCCACCAGCTACGCCGCCGGTCGGCTGCACGGGCAGCTCAGCTACCGGATCGGCTACCGGTTCGGCTACCGCCAGGGCTACTTCGACGGCGACCGGGGCGCCTGGAACCGACGCCGCCGCGACGCCCAGGCGGCCATCGCGTCGGCGCTGGCCGGCCCGTCGCCCACCACCACCCGCGTCACCGGCACGGTGGTCCGGCCGGGCACCACGTACACCGGCTCGTCGTTCGCGGCGCCGGCCGCCCCGGTCACCGGGCGACACCCGACCGGCACCCTCGTGCGGCGGACCGGTTGAGCCCGGTCGACGGGGATCCCGAGGCCCCGTCGACCGGTACCCAGGGCACGGTGCGTCGTCCGCGGCGGACACGCACCGTCGGGACCACGTCAGACCGGTGACGGTGGTCCCACCGGCCGGGATGCGCGCAGGGGGCATGCATCCCGGCCGGTTCCGCCGCCGCCTGTTAACGTGCCGGTCCCCGGAGATCCACGATCGCCCTCTAGCCCGGAGGGTCCGGCGCCGCTAGCGTCTAGGCATGGCACGGGGTTCTCCCGAGCCAGCCGGTCCGCCCGGATCTGCGACCTCGCGCACGGGGTTCCGCATCCGACCCCGTGTCCCCGGGCACCGGAGGAGGCGGAACGCGGGTGGCGGATGCCCATCCGTCGGAGCAGGCCTGTGACGACTCGCCGTACGACCGCCGGGGCCGACCGGACCACGGCCGCGACTGCCACGACCCGCCGCACCACCCGGAGCCGCCGCGGGGCGTCCGCCGCTCCGGCCGACGCCGAGGAGCCCCGACCAGCCGGCCAGGCGTTCGTCCTGGACACCTCGGTGCTCCTCTCCGACCCGGCGGCCTTCCACCGCTTCGCCGAGCACGAGGTGGTCCTGCCCCTCGTGGTCATCTCCGAGCTGGAGGGCAAGCGGCACCATCCGGAGCTGGGCTGGTTCGCCCGGCAGTCCCTGCGCATGCTGGACGAGCTGCGGGTCAGGCACGGGCGGCTCGACCGCCCGGTGCCGGCCAACGACTCCGGCGGCACGCTGCGGGTGGAGCTCAACCACGCCGACGACGGCGTGCTGCCGCCGGGCTTCCGCACCGACTCCAACGACGCGCGGATCCTCTCCGTCGCGTTGAACCTCGCCGCCGAGGGGCGGGAGGTGACCCTGGTCAGCAAGGACATGCCGCTGCGCGTCAAGGCGGCCTCGGTGGGCCTGCGGGCCGACGAGTACCGGCACGGCCAGGCCAGCGACCCCACCTGGACGGGGATGTCCGAGCTGGAGCTGGCCGAGGAGCAGATCGGCCGGCTCTACGCCGGCGAGACGCTCGACCTGGACGAGGCCGCCGGGCTGCCCTGCCACACCGGCCTGGTGCTGCACTCCGCCCGCGGCTCGGCGCTCGGCCGGGTGCTGCCCGACAAGACGGTGCGGCTGGTCCGCGGCGACCGGGAGGCGTTCGGGCTGCACGGCCGGTCGGCCGAGCAGCGGATCGCCCTCGACCTGCTGCTCGACGAGTCGGTCGGCATCGTCTCGCTGGGCGGGCGGGCCGGGACGGGCAAGTCCGCGCTGGCCCTCTGCGCCGGGCTGGAGGCGGTGATGGAGCGCCGGCGGCACAAGAAGGTGGTGGTCTTCCGCCCGCTCTACGCCGTCGGCGGGCAGGAGCTGGGCTACCTCCCCGGCTCGGAGTCGGAGAAGATGTCGCCCTGGGCGCAGGCGGTCTTCGACACCCTCGGCTCGGTGGTGCACGAGAACGTGCTGGAGGAGGTCACGTCGCGCGGCCTGCTGGAGGTGCTGCCGCTGACCCACATCCGGGGCCGGAGCCTGCACGACGCCTTCGTGATCGTGGACGAGGCGCAGTCGCTGGAGCGCGGGGTGCTGTTGACCGTGCTCTCCCGGATCGGCCAGGGCTCGCGGGTGGTGCTCACCCACGACGTGGCCCAGCGGGACAATCTCCGCGTCGGTCGGCACGACGGGGTGACCGCGGTGATCGAGGCGCTCAAGGGCCATCCGCTCTTCGCCCACGTCACCCTCAGCCGTTCGGAGCGTTCGCCGATCGCCGCGATGGTGACGGACCTGCTGGAGGACATCCCGCACTGATGACCGTTATCTGACTGTTTGTGCCTATAATTTGAGTGACGCAAGTCACAAATGAGCCTGTTGGTTTCCCATCGGCCTCACCGTGCGCGATGGTGTCCAACGAGCGCCCACGTACCGACAAGATCGTTGGTGATCGTTCGTCACACCGACATCTTCCACCCCCGGTGCGTCGGCTGCGACCGGCACAGGTCGGGGCGCTCGCGGCGCGGCCCGCCCATGACGGGTGCCCGCGCCGTGTCCTTGCCCCCGACGAAGGGACCACTTCGTGAGTCGGCTGTGGAGCCGGTTCGGCGCCCGCACGGCCGCTGTCGCACTGCTCTCCGTGGGCGTTGCCGGCGGTGTCTACCTGGGCGAAGACCGACAGACCCAGCAACAGGGCCTCACCGCGCAGGTCGGCGCCGCCGTGGAGGAGGCCGAGCTCGACTACCAGCGCGAACGCCAGGCCGCCCACCAGGTGCAGTCGGCGAAGCAGCGGGCCGCCGAATACCAGGCGAAGCTGCGCGCCGCCGCGGCGGCCAAGGAAGCCGCCAAGCGGGCCCGCGAGGCCGAGGCCGCCGCCGCGTCGCGGAAGAAGGCGCGGGAGGCCGCCGCCAAGGCCGCGGCCGAGAAGGCCGCCGAGAGCAAGCCGTACGACGGGCCGATCCCGGCGTCCTGCGCGGAGTTCAGCGGCAACCGCGAGGTCGGCTGCGCCCTCATGGTGAAGGCCGGCTTCGGGATGGACCAGTTCCCCTGTCTGGACAAGCTCTGGACCAAGGAGAGCGGCTGGAACCACAAGGCCCGCAACTCCTCGTCCGGGGCGTACGGCATCCCGCAGGCGCTGCCGGGCAGCAAGATGGGCTCGGTCGCCGACGACTGGCAGACCAACCCGGCGACCCAGATCAAGTGGGGCCTCGGCTACATCGAGGGCCGCTACGGCTCGCCCTGCAAGGCCTGGGCGCACTCCCAGGACGTGGGCTGGTACTGACCGACCGGCCGGAGGCGGGGTGTGTGGGCGTCCACACACCCCGCCTCCGTCGTCGGGGCACCCGGATCGCCGCAGGAGTGGCGGCACGGGCCGTCACCTGATAGCTCTTGACGGGTGACCCTGCACCCGCGAAGCGGCGATCCGCACCGGTTCGGCACCGAGGCGTTCTACGCCTCGCTCGGCCGGGCCTTCGTCGCCATGTGCGCGGTGGTGCCGTTCCTCTTCCTCATCGAGGCCCTCGACCAGGGGCTGGCGGCCGGCTTCGACGCCGCCGCCGGGATCATCCCCAAGCGCATCGACGGGCTCGACGGGGTGTTCTTCTCGCCGTTCCTGCACCACGGCTTCGACCACCTCTACAGCAACAGCATCCCGCTGATCCTGCTCGGCACCTTCGTGCTCGCCGCCGGCGCCCGCCGGTTCCTCTGGTCGACGCTCGTCATCGTCCTGGTCAGCGGGCTGGGGGTGTGGTTCACCGGCTCGTCCAACTCCGTCGTGGTCGGCGCGAGCGGCGTCATCTTCGGCTACCTGGGCATCCTGCTCATGCGGGGGATCGTCGAGCGGAGCTGGTGGAACTTCGCGGTCTTCCTGCTGGTCGGCCTGCTCTACGGCTGGCAGCTGGTCGGCATCCTCCCCACCGACGAGCGGATCTCCTGGCAGGGGCACCTGTTCGGGCTGCTCGGCGGGGCGGTCGCCGCGATCATCTTCCGGCGCCGCCGGGACGACCTCGGTGGCCCGTACCGCTCGGAGTCCACGCTCACCCTGCCCTGAGCGCCGACGCGCCGGTGCCGTGCGGCCGGTGGGACATGCTTGCCCGGGCACACCGCCGGCCCTACCGTCGGGATCAGCACGCGTTGATCCGTGAGCGGAAAGCGACGGTACGCCCATGCGCGAGGTCGATGTCGCGGTGATCGGGGCCGGTCCGGCCGGCTTGTTCGCGGCGTACTACGCCGGCTTCCGCGGGCTCTCCGTCGCGGTCGTCGACGCGCTGCCCGAGCCCGGCGGCCAGATCACCGCCATGTACCCGGAGAAGCTGATCCACGACGTGGCCGGCTTCCCGGCGGTCAAGGGGCGGGACCTGATCGCCAACCTCGTCGCCCAGGCGGCGCCCTTCGACCCGCGCTATTTGCTCGGCACCCGCGCCGAGAAGCTCTCGTACGCCGACGGGCGGCCGGTGCTCGGCCTCGCCGGGGGCGAGCAGCTCGGCTGCGGAGCGGTGATCGTGACCGGCGGGCTGGGCAGCTTCACGCCCCGCCCGCTGCCGGTGGCGGAGCACTTCGCCGGTACGGGGATCGTCTACTTCGTACCGCAGCCGACCGAGCTGGCCGGCCGGGACGTGCTGATCGTCGGCGGCGGCGACTCCGCCTTCGACTGGGCGCTGACGCTCCAGCCGCTGGCCCGCTCGGTGACGCTGGCGCACCGGCGGGAGAAGTTCCGCGCCCACGCCGCCACCGTCGCCCGGGTGCTGGAGCTGCCGGTGCGCGTGATCGTCAACGCGGAGGTGACCGGGTTGCACGGCGACGGGGCGGTGACCGGCGCCGAGATTACCGTACGCGGCGGCGCCGCCGCCGAGCTGCTGCCGGTGGACACGGTGGTCGCCGCCCTCGGCTTCACCGCCGACCTCGGCCCGCTGGCCGAGTGGGGGCTGCGGCTCGACCGCCGGCACATCGTGGTCGACAGCGCGATGGCGACGAACCTGCCCCGGGTCTTCGCGGCCGGCGACATCACCGAGTACCCGGGCAAGGTGCGGCTGATCGCCACCGGCTTCGGCGAGGCCGCCACGGCGGTGAACAACGCGGCCGTCGCCATCGACCCGAGCGCGCACCTCTTCCCCGGGCACTCCTCCGACGGCACCTGACGCACCGGTACCGGATGCCGCCCCGGCCGTGGCCGGATCGAGATCAATGGTTGCGACGGTGGGCGGATGAGCTTCCCGGCTCCGCACCGCGACGGCACGCCGGCTTCGCCCTCCGCCGGCCGGACGGGACCTGGGAGCGGCTCGGCTCCGCCGAGCCGGTCGATCCGCCGTGGCCGACGCCGCGTTCCGCCGTTCCGCCCCGCTGACCGTCGCGCGGGACGGGTTCAGTCCGTTCGGGGGAGACCGATCAGGTCGGCCATCAGTGCCATCTGGTGGTCGAAGTACGCGTCCCGGTGCGGCAGCGTGCGGTTGATCCGGCCGAACAGCTCGAAGCTGATCAGCCCGAAGAGCTGGGTCCAGCCGGCCATGCCCCGGGCGAGCAGTGCCTCGGGCAGCTCGCCGCCCAGCATCCCGGCCAGGTCCGCCAGGTCGGCGCGGAGCGGCCCGGCCACCTCGGCGGCCGGTGGCGGGTCGAGCCGACCGGCGCCGAATCCGTCGCGGAGGATGCCGATCAGGGTCAGCGGCGGTCGCTGGGCGGGGCCGATGGTGTCGTCCGGGGCGGCGTAGCCGGGCACGGGGCTGCCGTAGAGCAGGGCGTACTCGGCGGGGTGGGCGAGTGCCCAGCCGCGGGCCGCCCGGCAGGCGGCGTGCCAGCGTCCGCGCAGGTCGAGGCGGTCGCATCCGGCGTCGGCCGCCTCCACGGCCTCGCCGAGCGCGTCGTACGCCTCGATGATCAGCGCGGTCAGCAGCTCGTCGCGGCTGGGGAAGTAGCGGTAGATCGCCGACGAGACCATGCCCATGTCCCGGGCGACCGCACGGAGTGACAGGTTGGCGCCGTCGCTGGCGAGGTGTCGCCGGGCCACGGCCTTGATCTCGTCGATCATCTCGGCGCGGACCCGGGCGCGGATGGAGGGTGCAGTCATGCCTCCACCCTGCCACGATTGAGAGCGCAGATCAAAACCGAGAGCAGCGCTCTTGACGTGAGGCGCGGTCGTGGGTCATGCTTGGCGTCGAACGAGAGCGCCGCTCTCGGAGAGAATTGCCGTTCTGAAAGGTGACCCCTGATGGCACTGCACGTGATCGTCGGCGCCGGCCCCGTCGGCACCGCCACCGCCCGTCTCCTCGCCGACCGGGGCGAGCGGGTGCGGCTGGTGACCCGCCGGGGCGGCGGGCCGGAGCACCCGGCGGTCGAGCGGATCGCCGCGGACGCCACCGACGCCGACCGCCTCACCGCGGCGGCCACCGGCGCGGCGGCGCTCTACAACTGCGCCAACCCGGCCTACCACCGGTGGGCCACCGACTGGCCGCCACTGGCCGCCGCACTGCTCACCGCTGCCGAGCGGAGCGGGGCGGTGCTCGCCACCGTCGGCAACCTCTACGGCTACGGCCCCGTCGACGCCCCGATGACCGAGGCGACGCCGCTGCGGCCGAGCAGCGTGAAGGGGCGGGTCCGGGCGCAGATGTGGGCCGACGCGCTCGCCGCCCACGAGGCGGGCCGGGTCCGGGCCACCGAGGTGCGGGGCTCGGACTACCTGGGCGCCGGCGCCCAGTCACTGCCGAGCATGCTGGTGCTGCCGCAGGTCCTGGCCGGCCGGCGCGCGCTGGTGCCGGCGGATCTCGACGCGCCGCACAGCTGGACGTACGTGCCGGACGTGGCCCGCACCCTGGTGGCCGCGGCCACCGACGAGCGGGGCTGGGGCCGGGTCTGGCACGTGCCGACCGCGCCGGCGGTCTCGATCCGTGGCCTGGCCGCCCGCGCGGCCGCGCTCGCCGGGGCGCCCGTGCCGAAGCTCACCCGGATGCCCGGGCCGATGCTGTGGCTGGGCGGGTTGTTCGACGCGACCGCGAAGGAGATGCGGGAGATCGCCTACCAGTTCGACCGGCCGTTCGTGCTGGACTCCACCGCGGCCGTCGCGACCTTCGGCATCGACCCGACCCCGCTCGACGACGCCCTCGCCGACACCGTCGCCGCCCTCCGCGCCCAGCCGGCCCCGGCGCGCGCCTCCTGAGCACCGGTGGTCCGTTGTTCCGCGCGGGCCGGCACACCCGCCAGGTCCGTTCCGCTGCCCTGACGACGTCAGCGGGCCGGGCCGTCCGGCCGGCCGGGCGCGGCCGGGGCGAGCGCGGTGACGAGGACCGCGACCATGGTCAGCGCCGCGCCGAGCAGGGTGGTGAGGCTCGGGTGGGAGGCCGTCGTGGGCCGCAGCACGTCCAGCAGCACGGCGCCGACGATCTGACCGGCGATGGTGGCCAGGCCGAGCAGCAGCACGCCGGTGAACCGGACGATCGCGGCGGCGATCGCGATGAACACGATCCCGATCGGCCCACCCAGGTAGAACCAGGGCTCGGTGGGCAGGTCGCCCGCCGGCCAGCCCCGGACCGCGACGTCGACGGCGAAGGTCGCCAGCAGGGCCGTCGTCCCGGCGGTGAAGTTGACCAGCGTGGCCGTCAGGGCGCTGCCGGAGGCCATCCGCACCCGGCCGTTGACCGCCTGCTGCCAGGCGATGGCCACTCCCGCGAGCAGCGGCAGCAGCGCCAGCCCGAGGGTGCCCGGGTCGCCGAGCCGGTCGCCGACGGCCAGCAGGACGGCGACCACGGTCAGCGCCGCGCCGGCCAGCCGCTGGGCGGTGACAGGCTGGCGCCCGTTCGGGCCGACCCCCGCCCGGTCGACGGCCAGGCTGCTGCCGGACTGGCCGGCGACCACCGCCACGGTGAACACGGCCACGCCCAGGGCGCCGATGGTCAGCCCCTGCGCGGCCACCAGCAGGGCGCCGCACACCCCGCCGAGGCACTGCCACGGCCGCAGCGTGCCGTCGGCGAGCGCGCCACGCAGGGCCACCAGTCCCCGCCGCCCACCGGGGGTGGCGGGAACCAGCACCAACAGCACCAGCAGGCCCACGCCGAACGAGACCACCGCGGCGGCGATCCCGTCGGACAGCCGTACGCCCAACTCACCGTTGATCCGGGACTGTACGGCCACGGCGACCCCGGAGGCGGTCGCGAGGCCCACGCCGGCGATCCGGCGGGTCGCCGAGGGGGCCGGCGGGGCCATCGTCCCGGTGGCTGTCACTCCTGCTCGGCCAGGGGGCGACCGTCGAAGTCCACCGCCGAGTAGAGGGCCAGCTTCTCCAGCCGGTGGTACGAGTCGATCACCCGGATCGTGCCGCTCTTCGAGCGCATCACGATCGACTGGGTGTACGCCCCACCGGCCCGGTAGCGGACCCCGCGCAGCAGGTCGCCGGAGGTGACCCCGGTCGCCACGAAGAAGCAGTTGTCGCCGGTGACGAGGTCGTCGGTGGTGAGCACCCGGTCCAGGTCGTGCCCGGCGGCGAGCGCCTTCTCCCGCTCCTCGGCGTCGCGCGGCCAGAGCTTGGCCTGCATCACCCCGCCCATGCACTTGAGGGCGCAGGCCGCGGTGATCCCCTCCGGGGTGCCGCCGATACCCATCAGCACGTCGACGTCCGACTCGCCGCGGGCGGCGGCGATGGCGCCCGCGATGTCGCCGTCGGAGATGAAGCGGATGCCTGCCCCGGCGCGCCGGATCTGCGCCACCAGGTCGTCGTGTCGGGGCCGGTCCAGGACGCAGACCGTCACCTCGGAGATGTCGGCGCCCTTGACCTTGGCGATCCGGCGCAGGTTGTCGGCCACCCCGGCGTTGATGTCCACGACGTCGGCGTAGACCGGGCCGACCGCGAGCTTCTCCATGTAGAACACGGCGCTCGGGTCGAACATGGCCCCGCGCTCGGCGACCGCGAGCACGGCCAGGGCGTTCGGCATGCCCTTGCTCATCAGCGTGGTGCCGTCGATCGGGTCGACCGCGACGTCCACCTCCGGCCCCGTGCCGTCGCCGACCTCCTCGCCGTTGAAGAGCATCGGCGCGTTGTCCTTCTCGCCCTCGCCGATCACCACGACGCCCCGCATGGGGATCGAGTTGATCAGCTTGCGCATCGCGTCGACGGCGGCCCCGTCGCCGCCCTCCTTGTCGCCCCGGCCGACCCAGCGGCCGGCGGCCATCGCCGCGGCCTCGGTGACCCGGACCAGGTCGAGGGCGAGGTTGCGGTCGAGATCCTGTGGGATCCGCGTCCTTGTGGTGTTGGTCATGACGGCTCCTCCTCGCGACGTTGCGGGGCGGCAGGGTGCGGCGTCGCCGCTGCCGGCTGTGTCGCTGATCCTCACACGATGGCTGACCGGGCGCCGTGCCGGGGCGGTGATGGCCCGGATACGGCCGGTCGGGCGGTGCGGGAAGATGGCGGGGTGGAACCCGCACAGCCTGCCGATCGCGTACCCGCCGACCAGACGCCGCCGGACGGTCAGCCGCCGGTCGACCCGACCCCGGCCGCCGCCGTGCCGGAGGGCGAGCCGGCGCTGGTGGAACCCCCCGCCGCCCCGGGCGCCGCGCCGGCCGGCGCGGCGGAGACGGGCGAGCTGCCCGCGCCGCCGCCCGCGGTCGACGCCCGCAAGTCGGAGCGGTCGCCGAAGGACATGGCGCTCTCGCTGCTCGTGCTGCTGATCCCGATCGCCCTGCTGCTCGCCTTCTACCGGGGGTTCCTCGGCGGCGACCAGCCGGTCACGGTCGACCCCGCGCCCGCCGTCGAGTCGGCCCGGGCCGCCAACGCGTTCCCGGTCAGCGAGCCGGTGGAGCTGGGCGACGGGTGGCGGACGGTCAACGCGACCTTCCAGAACGTCGAGGGCGGGGCGAGCCTGCGCCTCGGCTACCTCACCCCGGAGGGGCGGGGCGCCCAGCTGGTGCAGAGCAACGTGCCACCGGAGCGGCTGCTGCCCGCCGAGCTGACCGCCGAGGGGCAACCCCAGGGGCAGACCGACCTGGGCGGGCGCACCTGGCAGCGGTACACCGCCCGGGCCAACGAGCAGGCGCTGGTGCTGCTCGAACCGAACCGGACGGTGATCGTGGTCGGCGACGCCCGGGACAACGAGCTGCGACACCTGGCCGGGACGATCCGGTAGCGGCCGGCTGTCGAGGGCCCCCGGACGTCGGTCCCATCGGCTACGCTGCCCCGGCTCACCCCCGGCGACCGCGGTCGGCCGGGTGCTTACCGTTCTGCGAAGAGAGACAACAGTGAACATTCGACGGTGGAGCGTCGGCGTGCTCGCCGCCACCCTGCTCGTTCCCGGTCTGGCCGCCTGCAAGTCGGACGCCGCCGAGCCCGGCGCCGCCGGCTCGTCCGCGTCGTCGGCCCCGGCCGTCCCCGCCGACCCGAAGGAGGCGCTGCTCGCCTCCACCAAGGAGATCGAGAAGGGGAACTTCAACTTCACGATCGCCGGTGACGGCATCAGCGGCAAGGGCTCGGTGCACAAGCCCAGCAACAGCGCCCAGTTCACGATGAAGGCCGACGACGGCTCCGGCACCACCTTCGGCATGGAGATGATCTACATCGAGCCGGAGAGCTGGGTGAAGATCGACCTCGGCGAGCTGGGGGCGATGATCCCCGGCGCCGACAAGGTGAAGGACAAGTACCAGCACCTCGACCAGTCCAAGGTCAAGGACGCCGGCGAGCTCGGCCTCAACATGAAGGACGTGGACCCGGCCGGCGCTGCCGTGCTCGCCAAGGGCATCACGGAGGTGCAGAAGACCGGCGAGGGCAGCTACGCCGGCAAGCTCGACGCGTCCGCCGTGGGCGACGGCTCGGCCGCCCTGGACTCCGACATGGTCAAGGCGCTCGGCGCGCAGGCCAAGTCGCTGTCCTTCACCGCCAAGCTGGACGACCAGGGTCGGCTCACCGAGCTGGTCATCTCGGTCCCGGCGGCCGGTGAAACCAAGGCCCACGACATGACGGTCACCTACGCCGACTACGGCAACGCCACCACGCCGCAGAAGCCGGCGGCGGACAAGGTCGTCGAGGCCCCGGCCTCGACGTACGAGATGTTCAGTTAACACCGGCACGACGGAAGCGGGCGGCTCCGGCCGCCCGCTTCCGCGTTTCGGCGGTCACCCGACCGGGGCAACCGGACAGACCGGTGATTGTGCGACGCGGTGGCAGGGAACAACAGGGGAGCGGGCCCGCCCGGCCGCTCCGGCAGCCGCCCCCGGGCTCGCGCGACGTAGCCGACGCGGTGCGTCGCCCGGTTTCCGGCGCCGTCAGGTGCGTCGGGTGACCCACGTGGGAGACACGCATGACTCTTCGACGCCTGAGCGCCGGCCTGGTGGCCGCCGCGCTGTTCACTCCCGGTCTGGCCGCCTGCAATGCCAGCGGGACACCGGAGGCGGGCTCGTCCGCCTCCCCGTCCGTGTCGGCGTCCGGCACGGTGGCGGCCTCCGGCGCCGCGACCCCGGTCCCCGGCGACGCCAAGCAGGCGCTGCTGGCCTCCACCCGCGAGATCAGCAACGGCAACTTCCGGTTCACCATGTCCGGCGCCGGCTCCACCGCCGAGGGGCAGGTGCACGAGCCCAGCCAGAGCGCCGAGATGCGGGTGACGATCGGCCAGCCGACCGACGACCTGTTCATGAAGCTCGACCTCGTCCACGCCAAGCCGGACAGCTGGGTGAAGCTGGAACTCGGCGGCACGACCGCGGGCAGCCTGCCGGGCGTGCAGAAGCTGAACCTCGGCAAGTACCAGCACCTCGACCAGACCCGGATCAAGGGCAACCGGAACCTCGGCTTCGACTTCGACAAGGTCGACCCGGCGGGCAGCGAGGTGCTGACCCAGGGCATCACCGAGGTGCGGCAGACGGGCGAGGGCGCGTACGCCGGCACCATCGACGTGTCGAAGGCGGCGCAGGCGGGCTCGGTGGACCCGGCGGTGGTCACGGCCCTCGGGGCGCAGGCGAAGTCGGTGCCGTTCACCGCGAAGCTCGACCCGCAGGGGCGACTCAGCGAGATGGTCATCCAGATTCCGGCCGCCGGCCAGACGAAGGCGCAGGACATCCGGATCACCTACTCGGACTACGGCAACGCCGCCGCGGCGCGGAAGCCGCCGGCGGACCAGGTGGTCGAGGCACCGGCGGAGCTCTACAACCTGTTCAACTGACGCGCGCCGCGTCGATCATGGGGGTTCGTGGTGGGTGACGTTTGTCCCCACCACACCCATGATCGACGCGCGGGGACGTCAGGAGGCGGGCTCCTGCCGGGCGGCGTCGATCCGGGCGCGGGCGCCGTCGAGCCAGCGCTGGCAGACCTCGGCCAGCTTCTCGCCGCGCTCCCAGAGCGCCAGCGACTCCTCCAGCGTCGTGCCGCCGGCCTCCAGCCGCTCGACCACCGACGCCAGCTCGGCGCGGGCCTGCTCGTAGCTGAGGCGCTCGTCCTTCTTCTCGTCAGTCATCGCTGCCATCCCACCACATCGTGTCTGCCCTACCCGTTCAGCCGTCGACCGTGGCGGCCAGTTCGCCGTCGGCGAGCCGGACCCGCAGCGCGTCGCCCTTGCCCACCTCGGACGCGGCCCGAACGACGTGCCCGTCGGCCCGCTGGACGATTGCGTAACCCCGGTCGAGGGTGGCCGCCGGCGAGAGAGCACGCAGCCGGGCCAGGGTGTGTCGCAGGTCGTCGTCGGCGGCCGCGAGCCGGTGCTCCAGGCAGCGCCCGGCCCGTTGGCGGAGCCCGGTCAGGTCGGCGGCCCGCTGGTCGACCATCACCTGCGGGCGGGCCAGCACGGGCCGGGAGCGCAGCCCGTCGAGCCGGTGCGACTCGCGGTCGACGAGGTTGCGCACCGCGCGTTCCAGGCGGTGCCGGGCCTGCCGGATGAGGCGTACCTCCTCGGTGAGGTCGGGGACCACCCGCTTGGCCGCGTCGGTCGGCGTGGAGGCGCGCAGGTCGGCGACGTAGTCGACCAGTGGCGCGTCCGTCTCGTGGCCGATCGCGCTGACCACCGGCGTGCGGCAGGCGAACACCGCCCGGCAGAGCGCCTCGTCGGAGAAGGGGAGCAGATCCTCGATGCCGCCCCCGCCCCGGGCGATGATGATCACGTCGATGGTCGGGTCGGCGTCCAGCACCTTGAGTGCGTCGACGATCTGCGGGACCGCGCTCGGCCCCTGGACGGCCACGTTGACCGTGCGGAACTCCACGGCCGGCCAGCGCCGGCGGGCGTTGGTCAGCACGTCCCGCTCGGCGGCCGACGCGCGGCCGGTGATCAGCCCGATCCGGTTGGGCAGGAACGGCGGCCGGCGCTTGCGGGCCCGGTCGAAGAGCCCCTCGGCGGCGAGCAGCTTCTTGAGCTTCTCCAGCCGGGCCAGCAGCTCGCCGAGGCCGACCTGCCGGATCTCGTCGGCGCGCAGGCTGAGCGTGCCCCGGGCCGCGTAGAACTCCGGCTTGGCGTGCAGCACCACGCGGGCACCCTCGCGCAGCTCCGGCGCGCCGGCGTCGAGGACGTCCCGGTTGGTGGTGACGGTCAGGCTCAGGTCGGCCGACGGGTCCCGCAGGGTGAGGAAGACGGTGGTGGCGCCCGGCCGGCGGCTGATCTGCGCCACCTGCCCGTCGACCCACACCCAGCCCAGCCGGGCGATCCAGGCGCCGACCTTCTGGCTGACCACCCGGACCGGCCACGGCTCCTCGGACGTGCTCCGCCCCACCTCGCCTGTGCTCACCTGCCCACCCTACGGCCCGCCGTCCGGGCCCCGTTGATCATGAGGTTGTTGCCCTGCTGACGGCGTGTCGCGGGCAACAACCTCATGATCAACGAGGTGGGTCGGGGGTCGGGGGTGGGGTGCGGGGTGGCGGTCGCAGTCGGGGTTGCCGTCCGGGCGGCACGTACGATGGGCGGGTGACTCAGGCTGAAGCGACGTCCCGGACCGGCAAGCGCGTGCTCCTGGCCAAGCCCCGCGGCTACTGCGCGGGCGTGGACCGCGCGGTGCAGACCGTGGAGGAGGCGCTCAAGCTCTACGGCGCCCCGATCTACGTACGCAAGCAGATCGTGCACAACAAGCACGTCGTGCAGACCCTGGAGGCCAAGGGCGCGATCTTCGTGGAGGAGAACGAGGAGGTGCCGGAGGGCGCCACCGTCATCTTCTCCGCGCACGGGGTGGCGCCGGAGGTCTACGAGCAGGCCCGCACGCGCTCGCTCAAGGCGATCGACGCGACCTGCCCGCTGGTCACCAAGGTGCACCAGGAGGCGAAGCGGTTCGCCGCCGAGGACTACGACATCCTGCTCATCGGCCACGAGGGGCACGAGGAGGTCATCGGCACCTCCGGCGAGGCCCCGGAGCACATCCAGCTCGTGGACGGCCCCGAGGATGCCGACAAGATCACCGTCCGCGACCCGAACAAGGTCGTCTGGCTCTCCCAGACCACCCTCTCGGTCGACGAGACGCTGGAGACGGTGGCCCGGCTCAAGAAGCGGCTGCCGATGCTCCAGTCGCCCCCCAGCGACGACATCTGCTACGCCACCTCCAACCGGCAGCACGTGGTCAAGGAGATCGCGCCCGAGTGCGACGTGGTGATCGTCGTCGGCTCGCGCAACTCCTCCAACTCCGTACGCCTCGTCGAGGTCGCCCTGGACGCCGGGGCGCGGGCCGGTCACCTCGTCGACTTCGCACACGAGATCGACGACGCCTGGCTGGAGGGGGCGCGCACGGTCGGGCTGACCTCGGGCGCCAGCGTCCCGGACGAGCTGGTGCAGGAGGTGCTCGCCCACCTCGCCGCGCACGGGTTCACCGACGTGGACGAGGTGGTGACGGCCAACGAGCGGCTGACCTTCTCGCTGCCGCAGGAGCTCAAGCGGGACATGAAGGCCGCCGCGGCCCGCGGCTGACCCGGCAGGGAACGGCGCCGGGCTTCGCTGCGTCCGATACGGGTATGAGGACCTTTCGGCTCGCCGCCTCCGCGCTGGCCGTCTGCGTGGCGCTGAGCGCCTGCGGCGGTCAGAACGGTGCCGGCGGCATCCACACCCCCAGCCCGACGGGAGCCCCAGTGACCACGCCGCCCAGCCCGGATCCGACCACCCCCGGCGCGCCGCCGACCAGCGACGACGCGAGCGGTCCCGTCCTGCCCCCACCCACGAAGCGCCCGGGCCGGCCGACCTCGTCGCCGCCGGCGGGCGGCACCACGCTGACCGGGACGGTCACCCCCGGGGTCGAGCCCAACTGCCTGCTGCTCGGCAACTACCTGCTGATCGGCGGCCCGCGCGACGTGCTGAAGCCCGGCGCGAAGGTGACCGTCACCGGTCGGGTCCAGCCCGACCTGCTCACCACCTGCCAGCAGGGCACGCCCTTCCAGGTCGACACCGCCCGCCGCGGCTGAGCCACCATCCGCGCGCAGGCGGCGCGCCGGGTCCTCATCGCGGCGGGCGTCGTTGCGGGCGGGCAGCGGTGCCGCCGGGGTTGCCGGCGGGACTTCAGCGCGGGCCGGTCGCCGGCGGACTTCAGCGCGGGCCGGTTGCCGGCAGGTTTGGCGCGGGGCGCCGGTGGTCGGCGGGTTTGGCGCGGGCCGGTTCCCGGCGGGTTTGGCGCGGGGCGCCGGTGGTTGGTTAACTGCGCAGACCCGTCCCGCCGTGTGCCCTGTCGAGCTGCCCCACGGATAGGGGCAGGGCCGGCGGTGTCCGGCCCGCCGGGCCGCCGCCTCGAACCGGTCTCATGGACGGGGCAGCTCGACAGCGTGGCGTGGACAATGCCCCGAGGCCCGAGGCCCGAGGCCCGAGGCCCGAGGCCCGAGGCCCGAGGCCCGAGGCCCGCCGCCCGCCGCCCGATGCCGATTGGCCCTGGTCGGAGGCACGAACGGGCGGAGCCCGCCCCCGGGTGGGGGCGGGCTCCGGTGTTCCGGTGCGGGACGGGTCAGCTCACGGTGCCGATGGAGACGGCGCCGCGGCCGACGACCGCGCCCTCGGTGGTCACCACGGACAGCTCACCGAAGAGCGCCCGGCCGGCGGCCGGGGTCGCCTGGGCGGTCACCGTACCGGTCAGGGTGGCGGTGGCGCCGTTGGCGAGGGTGAGCGGGGTGGCCGGCGCCGAGAGGTTGCCCAGCGCCGCGGCGGAGAACGAGTCACGGTAGTCGTAGGCGGTGCTGCCACCGGCCCCGTCGACCGCGTAGCCGTCGACGACCACCCGGTAGGTGCCCGCCACGGGGTTGTTGATGGTCACGGCCTCCTCCGAGTCACCGTCGGCGGCCCGACCGACCTCCGTGGCGCCACGGAAGACGAAGAGGTCGAGGTCGGCGGCGGCGCTGGCCGGGTTGCCGATCCGGGCGGTGAAGCGGGTCGCCCCCGCCGGCACCTCCACGACGAACTCCTGCGTCGTGCCCTCGGCGATGGTCGGCCGCTCGGCGTGGACGCTGGAGAGCGGGCCGCCCTGGCCGGCCACCGCGACCGGGCCGAAGGTGTTGGCCAGCGACCAGGTCACCGGGGTCGCCGCACCGGCGGCAACCGACGGCAGCTCGATCACGGCCGGCTCGACCGCGACACCCTGCACCCGCGCCGTGAGCTGGTACGGGTTGTTCAGCGACGGCGAGGTCCGGCGGGACTCCACCTCGATCTCCCAGACCCCGGCGATCGGGTTCTGGTAGTCGCGCTCCTGCGGCTTGCAGGCGTTGGCGTCGGAGAAGTTGGTGTAGCAGGCGAGGCTGGAGGTGCTCTCCACCGGGACGCCGTACGGGTTGAACGCGATGAACCGCGTCTGCGAGCCGGTGGCGATGCCGGACAGGTTCACCTGGAGGGCACCGGTGCCCGGCGGCACCGTCACGAAGTACGAGGTGAAGCCGTTCCGGTCGACCGAGCCCTCGGCCGAGAAGGAGTAGTCAGGCTTCTGTACGTCGTTCGAGGCCACGACGACGGCGGAGACCTCGAAGTCGATGACGGAGGTGTGCGGGTCGTCGATCGTCATGATCGCGCCGTGCGCGCCGGAGGTGGCGGGCTTGGCGGTGACCGTGACGGTGACGGTCTTGTTCAGCGGGAGCGAGACGGTCTTCGGTGCCTTGAAGGTGCCGTCGTTGCCGCGCAGGCCCACCACGTGCTTCACGGTGCCGGCCGGCCCGCTGGTACGGGTGATTCCGACCTGGTAGGTCTTCGCCTGGCCGACCCGGTGCCCGCCGTCGGCCGAGCCGCAACGGTTGTAGACGCCGGTGCCCCGGTTCGGGGTGCCGAGCTGCCCGGAGAGCACGGTGCAGACCGGGGCGTCGGAGGTGTAGGAGCGGGTCTCCACGCCCTTGCGCAGCAGCTTCCACGCGCCCGCCACGTCGAACATGCCGTAGCCCTGGCCGTACGTCGGGACGTTCTTGATCGGCTTGGCCGACGAGTAGACGGCCCGGCGCAGCACGGCCGGGGTGACGCCCTTGTCGGTCGCCTTGGCGGCCGACAGCAGCAGGGCGGCGGCGCCGGCGGCCTGCGGGGAGGCCATCGAGGTGCCGTTCAGCATCGCGTAGCCCGGGGGCAGCGGGTAGCCGGCCTCGGGGACCGGGTTGCCGAGCTGCCAGGTCGGCGCGGTGGAGATGGCGGAGCCGGGCGCGGTGATGCTCGGCTTGACGCCGCCGTCCTCGCGCGGGCCACGGGAGGAGAAGTTGAACAGCGCGTTCTTCTGCTCCACCACCGAGCCGTAGTTGGCCAGCCAGGTGTCCTTGCTGATGCTCGCGGCGACGCTGACCACGTTGGCGGCCACCGACGGGTCGCCGATGGTGTTCAGGCCCGGGCCGGAGTTGCCGGCCGAGATGAACATCTGCACGCCGTAGGTGGTGATCAGGTTGTTGTAGAGCTCGGCGCGGGCGTTGTTGCCGTCGTTCAGCGCCGGCAGGCCGCCGATCGACATGTTGATCACGTCGACCTTGCGGTTGATCACCAGGTCGGCCATGCCGGTGGTGAGGGCGGCGTACGTGCAGCCGCCGCCCCACGAGCAGGCGCGGGCGGAGACGAGCTTGGCACCGGGCGCGGCACCGTCGAAGGCGCCGTTGCCGAGCATGTCGTTGGCGGCGGTGATGCCGGCGACGTGGGTGCCGTGGGTGCTCTCGACGATGCCGATGTTGACGTAGTCGACCAGGCCGGGGCCGCCGACGGGAGCGGTGTCCACGTCCTCGCGGTACTCCACGACGAACGGCATCCGCTCGGCGACGGGGGTCGCCGGGTTGTCGGTGCCGAAGTGGCCGACGTCGAACTTCTCCTTGTACGGCCGCATCAGGGCGTCGTCGGTGAAGTCGTTGTTCTGGTTGGTGTCGACCCAGATGTTGTGGGTGGCCGGGTCGTAGAGGATGCCGAAGGCGTCGGTCCGGTCCCCGTCGCGGTTGACGTCACCGGCCGGGTCGCTGTTCGTGGTCACCGACTCGGCGAACCGGTTGAACCGGTAGGTGCCGGCCGGGGCCTTCCAGGTCGCGCCGGCCGCGGTGAACGACGGGCCGGTCACCTCGGTGATCATGGCGCGCCAGGTGGCGTCCTCGAACGGGTCCGTCGCGGTGACCCAGTCGACGATCTTCCGCTCGCCGGTGGTGGTCTGCTGCAGCGCCGGGTGACCGAGGTCCACACCGGAGTCCATGATGCCGATCGTGACGCCGCGGCCGTCCCACTCCGGGTGCTGCTTCACGAACGAGACCGCGCCGGTCTCGTGCGTCGGCATGTACGGGTTGGCGGCCGGGGTGTCGGCGCCGGGGCCGGGCAGGGTCGCAGCCTGCTTCGCCGCCTTCTTGCCGGCGGGGGCCACCTCGGGCGCCGGGTCGGGGAGCTGGATGGTCTCGTCCAGGTCCACGGCGGAGACGCCGGGCAGCGTGGCCGCCTTCACCACCTTCGAGGTGGGGACCTTGGCCAGGATGTAGCCGATGCTGTCGTACCGCTCGGTGACCGCGGCGCCGAGCGCCTTGAGGTCGGCGGCGACGTCCTTCGCCTCGCCCTTCTCGGTGGCGACGATCAGCGTGACGGTCGGGGCCTTCTTCGCTTCCGCCTCGGCGAGCAGCTTGGCGTCGTGCGAGCCCAGGGCCTCGACGGGGGTGACCTGCGAGGTGTCGGGGGCGGCGGTGGATGCGGTGCTCGCGTTCGCGGCTCCGCCCGCGCCGGTCACGGCGCTGGCCGCCACGACCGACGCGAAGAGCGCGGCGGAGGTACGCCGGCTCAGGTTTCGGGGTTTGCTCACGTTCTCTTTCCTCCAGAGAACAGGGCCCTCAGATGCAGGGCACACGTGACCAAATCCTTCGTGGTGGCGCAGGTGGTGTCACTACCGGCGAGTTCGTTGTGACCACTTCGTGACGTGCGTAAATGCGCATTGTCACATCGGAGGTGGTACGAATCGGCCGTCAGTCCAGTGTCGACCCGCCGGTCGGCGCGTCGGCCGTGCCCAGCAGCTCCGGCGCCTGCGGCTGGCGGGGGGCCAGCTCGACCTGCGTCGGGGCGGCCAGCTCCTCGTCGGAGACCCCCAACTCGGCGAGCTTGCGGGCGCTGACCAGCACCCGGGCCTCCAGCGACCCCACCGCCCGGTTGTACGCGGTCACCGCCCCGCCCAGCGACGCGCCCAGCTTGCCGACGTGGTCGCCCAGTGTGGACAGCCGGCCGTACAGCTCGCGGGCCAGCGAGTGCACCGCCACCGCGTTGCGGGCCAGCGCCTCCTGCCGCCACGAGTAGGCGACGGTGCGCAGCAGCGCCACCAGGGTGGCCGGCGTCGCCAGCACCACGTTGCGGGCGAACGCGTGCTCCAGCAGCGTCGGGTCGCGCTGCAACGCGACGTCGAGGAACGGGTCGGCCGGCACGAAGAGCACCACGAACTCCGGCGTACTGTCGAACGCGGCCCAGTAGGACTTGGCGGCCAGCGCGTCGACGTGTGCCCGCAGGTGCCGCGCGTGTGCGTCGAGGTGGGTGTCGCGGCCCCGCTCGTCGCGGGCCTCCATCGCGGTCAGGTAGGCGTCGAAGGGCGCCTTGGCGTCTACCACCACCGACCGGCCCCCGTGCAGCCGGACCACCAGGTCGGGGCGGACCCCCTGGTGGTCGGTGGCGGCGGTGACCTGCTCGGAGAAGTCGCAGTGCTCCAGCATGCCGGCCGCCTCCACGATCCGGCGCAGCTGGTGCTCGCCCCAGCGGCCCCGCACCTGCGGCGCCCGCAGCGCCGCCACCAACTGCTTGGTCTCGGTGCGCAGCTCGCCGGAGACGGTGCTCATCGTGCGGACCTGTTCGCGCAGCTCGGCGTAGGCGTCGACCCGGTCCCGCTCCAGCTCGGCCACCCGTTGCTCGTATCGGCGCAGCGTCTCGTGCAGCGGGGCCACCGCTCGGGCGACGGCCTCCTGGGACTGCGCGGTCGCCTCGTAGCTGAGCGCCCGCATGGACTGCTCCAGCCGGCCCTCGCCCTCCCGGGTGGCCCGCAGCGTGGCGTCCAGCCGGGCGATGTCGGTGGCCGAGCGGGCCCGGGCGGCGTACCAGCCCACCGCGCCTCCGGCGGCGAGGCAGACGACCACCACGGCCAGCGTCGAGAAGTCCACCACCGGAGCTTGCCAGACGCGTACGGCCGGACCGGCCCGGGTACGTTCGTGCCATGGAAATTCTGCTGGTGGTGATCCTGGCGGCGCTGCTGGTGGGCGCGTTCGTCTGGTGGCGGCGGGAGCGTGCCGCCCGGGAGGCGCGGAGCCTGGCCGACGTGCGGGCCGACGCCCAGCGTTGGTACGAGCGCCTGGGCGGACAGGTGATGAACCTGCACGGCGACCACCCGGCGGTCCGCCAGGCGCTGGTCGACGCGGGCGAGCGCTACAACGCGGCCGGCGGCCAGCTCGAACAGGCCCGGACCGTCCAGCAGTACCGCCTGGCCCGGGAGACCGCGCTGGAGGGGCTGACGTACGCCCGGGCCGCCCGGGTGGCGCTCGGCATCGACCCCGGCCCCGAGCTGCCCCCGCTGGCCGCCGCGCAGGGCGCCGGCGAGCTGACCCGGGAGCGGCAGGTCGACGTGCGGGGGCAGACGTTCAAGGCGGGCCCGCAGCCGGGCCGGGACACGCCCTACTACTACCCGGGCGGGCGCTACCAGGGCCGGCCGGTGCCGGCGGGCTGGTACTCCACGCCGTGGTGGAAGACCGCGCTGGGCGCGGGGGCGGGCGTGGTCGGCGGCCTGTTGATCGCCGACGCGCTCTTCTCGCCGGCCTTCGCCGACCCGGGCTACGGCTACGCGGCCGGCTACGAGGAGGGCTTCGGTGACGGCGCCGACTACGGCGACCAGCCCGGCGATTTCGGCGGCGGGGACTTCGGCGGCGGCGATTTCGGCGGCGGCGATTTCGGCGGTGGCGATTTCGGTGGTGGCGGCGACTAGTGAGCTCCCGCCGGTCGCCGTGTTAGGAAGGGCACCTTGCTATACAAAATCCGTTAACAAGGTGCCCTTCCTTACACCTCAGCCGGTGTTGCGCATGCCGGCGGCGATGCCGTTGACCGTGGTCAGCAGGGCACGCTCCAGCGCGGTGCCGTCGCTCGGGGCCCGTCGGCCGCCCGGCGCGGTCGCCAACGCCCGGCCCGCCGCCCCGGACTCCCGGTACTGGCGCAGCAGGGCGACCTGGAGGTGGTGCAGCGGCTCCAGGTAGGTGTCGCGGACGGCCAGGGTGCGCTGGAGCACCGGGGAGCCCTCCAGCAGGGCGGGCGAGGCGGTCACCGCCAGCACCTCCTGCTTGGTCAGCTCGTACTCCTGCTCGATCTTGTGGAAGATCGGGTGCAGCTTCTTCGGCACCAGCGTCTCGACGTACCGGCGGGCGATGCTCAGGTCGGTCTTGGTGAGCATCATCTCCACGTTGGACAGGAACGTGCGGAAGAAGTGCCAGTTGCGGTGCATCTCGGCCAGCACGTCCTCCAGCCCCGCCGCCCGCGCCGCGGCCAGCCCGGAGCCGACCCCGAACCAGCCGGGCACGATCTGCCGGGTCTGGGTCCAGCCGAACACCCACGGGATGGCGCGCAGGCCGCCGAGCCCGGCCCCGGTGTTGGGTCGCTTCGCCGGACGGGAGCCGATGTTCAGCGCCCCGAGCAGCTCGGTCGGCGTGGACGCCCAGAAGTACGCGGGCAGGTCCGGGTCCTCGACCAGTGACCGGTACGACCGGAAGGCCGAGTCGGAGACCAACTCCATCGTCGCGTCCCAGCGTTCCAGCATCTCGGCGGGCTGCCGGGGTGCGGTGTGCAGCAGCGTGGCCTGGAGCACCGCGGCCAGGGTCAGCTCCAGGTTCTCCCGGGCCAGCGACGGCAGCGAGTACTTGTCGGAGATGACCTCGCCCTGCTCGGTCACCTTGATCGCGCCGTCCAGCGTGCCGTACGGCTGGGCCAGGATCGCCTCGTGCGTCGGCCCGCCGCCGCGCCCGACCGTGCCGCCGCGGCCGTGGAAGAGGCGCAGGTGCACGCCGTGCCGGGCGGCCACGTCGCGCAGCGCGCGCTGGGCCCGGTGGATGGACCACTGGCTGGTGGTGATGCCGGCCTCCTTGTTGGAGTCGGAGTAGCCCAGCATCACCTCCTGCACGTCGCCCCGCGCGGCGACCAGCGCCCGGTAGGCCGGCAGGGACAGCAGTTCGTCGAGCAGCTCGCCGCCCGAGTTCAGCTCGCTCGGGGTCTCCAGCAGCGGCACGAACCCGATCCGGGACCGGCCGCTGTGCACGTCGACCAGGCCGGCCTCGCGGGCCAGCACCACTGCGGCGAGCACGTCGTCCACCCCGAGGGTCATCGAGATGATGTACGACTCGATGACCTCCGCGCCGAACCGGTCCTGCGCCTCACGGATGGTGCCGAAGACGTCGAACGTCTTGCGTGTCGCCTCGGTCAGCGGCGTGTCCAGCGTGGACAGGGGTCGGCGGCCGGCCAGCTCGTCGGCGAGCAGCTTGGTCCGCTCGAGGCGGCTCAGCGAGGGGTAGTCGGAGACCTCGCCGACGGCCGCGTAGAGCTGGGCCAGCACCGCGTGGTGGGCCTCGGCGTGCTCCCGCACGTCCATGGTCGCCAGGTGCAGCCCGAACGCGGAGACCGTGCGGATGGTGGAGGCGAGCCGGCCCACGGCGGTGAGCTGGCCGGAGTTGCGGGCCAGCGAGGCGCGCAGCAGCTCCAGGTCGGCGATCAGCTCGGCCGAGCCGCGGTAGTCCCGGCCGGGCACGTGCGCGGTGCCCTGCCGCAGCCGCTGCCGGGTGTTGGCCAGCTTCGCCTTCACGCAGCGGGCCTTGAGCCGGTAGGGCTCCTCGGCGTTGACCCGGCGGAACCGGGGCGCCACCTCGGGCAGCGCGTCCAGGTCGGCGGCGAGGCTGGCGGAGAGGTCCAGCGACACCCCGCGCAGCCGCCGGGACACCGACACCTCGTTGATCAGGTGGTCCATCGCCTTCTCGGTGGCCTCGATGCCGTGCTCGTGCTGGATGGTCAGCACCTCGCGGGTCACGGTCGGGGTGACGAACGGATTGCCGTCGCGGTCGCCGCCGATCCAGGTGCCGAAGGTCAGCGGCCGGGCGGTCGGGGAGGTCTCCACGCCGAGGGTGCGCAGCGTGTCGGCGAGGTCGTCGAGCACCTGCGGCGCCGCCTCGGCGTAGAGGTCGCGCAGGTAGTAGATGGCGTTGCGGGCCTCGTCGGTCGGGTCGGGCCGGTCCAGCCGCAGCTCGTCGGTCTGCCACATCAGGTCGAGCAGCTCGGCGAGGCGGCGGTTGGCCGGGCCCTCGTCGCTGGCGCCGTAGAGGATCGCGTTGGCGGTCTCGGTGTCCAGTTCGTCGGCGATCGCGCGCAGCTTGGACAGGATCGACCGGCGGGCCGCCTCGGTCGGGTGGGCGGTGAAGACCGGGCGTACCGCCAGCCGCCGCGCCGCCGCGGCGATCTCCTCGGCCGGCACCCCGCGCTCGGCGATCATCTTGGCCGCCTGGTCCAGCCAGCCGCCCTGGACGGCCCGGCGGCGGCGCAGGTCCCGGGCCCGGTGCACCTGCTCGGTGATGTTGGCCAGGTGGAAGTAGGTGGAGAAGGCGCGGGCCAGCTTGGTGCCGGTGGTGACGTCGAGGCCGGCGAGACGCTGGGCGGCGCTCAGGGCGTCGGAGCGGACCAGCGCGCGGATCTCCTCGACCAGGTCGAGCAGCGGTCGACCCTCCTGGCGGGCGAGGGTCTGCCCGAGCAGGGTGCCGAGGCGGCGGATGTCGGCTCGCAACGCGGCGTCGGGGCCGTCGTGGTCGTGCTGGTCGCTCACGGGGCGCTCCTTACGTGAGTACGAAGGACAGCGCTGTCCGATCCCCTGGATCGTATCCACGACGACCCCGCCGTCAGGAGGGGGTCCCGATTTCGTCCCATTCCTCAGTCCGTTGGAGACGCGGGGCGCCCGGCATGGCGGGGCGCCGCCCGCCGGCCCCGGACCAGGCTGGCGGTGAGCAGCCCGGCCGCGCCGAGGACGCACCACAGGGCGAGCCCGGTCACGGCCCAGCCGGTCGACCGGCGGTCGAAGTAGACGACGGACTTTAGCAGGTCGGTGGCCAGTCCCGGCACGTTCCACCGGTGCATTCCGCGCAGCCAGGTGGGGAGGAACTCGGGGGCGTAGATGCCGCCGGAGCCCGGGTTGCCGAGCACCACCAGCAGCAGGATCACCAGCCCGGTGCCGAGCAGCCCCAGCCAGCCCTGCACGGCGGAGGCGACCATCGCCGCCGCGAACACCGCCAGCGTCCCGGTGGCGGCGACGCCCACCAGGTCGTGGTCCCAGACGCCGAGGACCGGGCCGACCACGACCGCGCCGAGGGCCCCGAGCACCAGGCTGTACGCCGCCAGCGCGGCGATCCGCAGCCCGGCGCGGCGTGGTCCGCGCGGCGCGGTGCCGTTGCCGAGGCCGAGGACGGTGGAGGCGAGGTAGCCGCCGAGGACGTACCCGACGGCCAGGTAGAACGGGACCAGCCCGCGGGGGTCGGTCCCGGCCACCGGCACCTCGTCGGTCACCCGCAGCGGGAGTTCGGCCTGCCGCGCGGCGGTGGAGAGCACCTGCGCGACGACGTCGGCCGCGGCGGGCGAGGCGGCGCTGGCGGTGGTCAGGGCCAGCCCGCCCTCGGCCGTGGCGGCGAGCACGCCGTACACCTCGCGGGTGGTCAGGCCGTCGTCGGCGGCGCCCGGGTCGTCGTACTCGACGGGTTTGATCTTGTCGGTCTGGTTGCGTACGGCGTCGAGGAGGGCCTGCGCCTTCTGGTCGCCGCGCACCACCCCGACGGGCACGTCGCGCGGGGTCGGCTGGTGCAGCGCGCCGACGTAGGCGGCGATGAACGCGGTGGCGAGCGCGAGGGTGCCGAGCAGCAGCCCCACGGTCCGCAGCCGGTTGCGCGCCCCCTCGTCCACGCCGCCAGCCTAGGGCGGCTTTCGGGGCTTTCGTCGCGGTTATTCGGGCGGAAACCGTTCGACTGACCCGATAGCGTCCGATCATGACGTCGCCGAACTATCCCCCGAAACCCCGCCCCGGCGACCGGGTCGCGGTCGTCTCGCCCTCCGCCGGCCTGCCCGCGATCTTCCCCCACGTGTACGAGCTGGGGCTGCGCCGGCTGCGCGAGGAGTTCGGCCTGGAGCCGGTGGAGTACCCGACGACCCGGGTGATGGACGCCGACCCGCGCGACCGGGCGCGGGACCTGACCGCCGCCTTCGCCGACCCGACGATCACCGCCGTGCTCGCCACGATCGGCGGGGACGACCTGATCACGGTCACCCCGCACCTGGACGACGCGGTGCTGCGGGCCAACCCGAAGCCGTACTTCGGGTACTCCGACAACACGAACGTGCTCAACCACCTGCACCGGCTGGGGATCGTGGCCTACCACGGCGGGTCGGTGCTGGTGCACCTCGGCCGAGCCGGCAGGCCGCACCCGCTGACGTTCGACTCGCTGCGCGCCGCCCTCTTCACCTCCGGCTGGTACGACCTGACGCCCGCGCCGGAGTGGGGCGACCGGCCGAACGACTGGCGGGACCCGGCGTCGCTGGCCCACGAGCCGGAGATGCTGCCGGGGGAGGGCTGGCGCTGGCAGGGGCCGACGACCGTGGTCGAGGGGCGCACCTGGGGCGGCAACCTGGAGATCCTGCACTCGCTGATGGCGACCGACCGGGTGCCGCCGGCCGGCGAACTGGCCGAGTCGGTGTTGATCGTCGAGACGTCGGAGGAGATGCCCTCGGCGACCGAGGTGTTCCGGATCCTGCGCGACATGGGCGAGCGGGGCCTGCTCGCCGCGTTCCCGGCGGTGCTGGTCGGCCGGGCGAAGGCGTGGGACTTCGAGCGGCCGCACACCGTCGACGAGCGGCGGGCGTGGGCCGACGCCCAGCGGGCGGCGGTCGCCCGGGCGCTCGCCGCCTACCACCCGGACGCGGTGGTGGTGTTCGACGTCGACCTCGGCCACACCGACCCGCAGCTGATCGTCCCGTACGGCGGCGAGATCCGGGTGGACGCGGTCGAGCGCCGGATCTCGGTGCGCTACTGACCACCCGCCGCTGTCGGCGCTCGCTCGGTGGAACGTCACGGGTGTCAACGAACCGTCCTGACACCCATGGCGTTCCACCGAAGCCGCCCGCCCGCCCGTGTGCGGGCCGGGCCGGGCCGGGCGAGGTCAGGCCGGGACGACGGCGAAGGCGCGGACGGGGAAGGTGCCCATCCCGGCGACCATCGGCGGAGCGGCGGTGAACCGGAAACCGCTCGGGGGCAGGGCGTCGAGGCCGGTCAGGTGCTCCACGATCGGGACACCGGCCGCCAGCAGCGTGCTGTGCGTCGGGCGTTCGCCGGCGGCGGCCGGGCTCATGTCGTCGATGTTGATCGAGTCGATGCCGACCAGGGCGGCGCCCGCCTCGACCAGGGCCCGGGCGCCCTCCCCGGTGAGGTGGGGCGCCTCCGGCGCGCTGTACCGGTCGGTGCCGAAGTGCGCGTCCCAGCCGGTGTGCAGCAGCACCGCCCGCCCGGCGACGTCGTACGGGGCCAGCATCAGCCGGTCGATCGCGCGGGTGCCGGCCGGCACCCGGACCACGGTGCCGGGCAGGTCGGCGAGGCGGTCCAGCGGCGTGCCGGCGAGGTCGGCGCCCTCGGCGTAGCGGTGCGCGGGGGTGTCCAGGTACGTGCCGGTGTTGGCGATCATGTCGATCCGCCCCACCTGGAACTCGGTGCCCGGGGCGTAGTTCGCCCGGGACGCGTCGCGGGTCAGCCACTCGCTGATCCGCGGGGCTGGCCAGCCCGGCAGGGTGGTCATCCCGTCGGTGACCACGTGGCTCAGCTCGACCAGCCGCCGCCCGTCCGCGCCGCCCGGGCCGGCCGCACTGTCCGGATCGGCCGCGCCGTCCGGGCCGGTCAGGCCCCGGCCGCCCTTGTGCGGCTCCTCGATGATCGTCTTGTCGCTGATCCGCACCTCGGCCACCATCAGCAGCCCGAGGTGCCGGACGAACAGCGCCGCCAGCTCGTCGTCGCCGATCTCCCGGCCGGGGATGTCGAGCCGGAACCCGTCGGTCCGCAGCCCGCCGCCGTTGGCGAAGGTGACCTCCGCGTCGAACTGTGCCCGCCACTGACTGCTCATGATCGAAGCCGACCACGCCGGCGCCGCCCCGGTCAAGATCCGCTCCCGATCGGCGCTGCCCTGGTCAAGATCCGGTCCCGATCGGCGCTGCCCTGGTCAAGATCCGGTCCTGCCCGGGGCCGGCCCGGGTCGGGATCGGGGTTCCACGCCAGGCGCCGCCGTCGGCTCTGGGCGAGATTGTCCCCGCCGCGAGATAGGCTGGCGGGCGTGCACCCCCCGTCCCGACGGACGCGGGGCTTCTGTCGTGCTGCGGCGCTGCCGCGTGCCGAGCCGGCGATCCCACGGGAAGTGATTGACATGCTCACCGGTCTGTTCTCCGCCGCCCTGGCCGACCCCGGGCTGGCCCGGGCACGTGACCTGGCGCGCTCCGGTGCCGCGCAGGTCGACGGCCTCGACATCACCGCGCCGCCCGCGCTGCGCCCGTTCGCGGTCGCCGCGGTCGCGGCGGACCCGGTCGGCGGCGGTGCCCGAGGCGGCGGGGCGGCTGGCGGTGCCCGAGGCGAAGGGTCGGGTGGCGGCGCGGGCCGCCCCGTGCTCGCCGTGACCGCGACCACGCGGGAGGCCGACGACCTGGCCTCGGCGCTGGGCGCCCTGCTCCCGCCCGAGCAGGTGGCGGTCTTCCCGTCCTGGGAGACGCTGCCGCACGAGCGCCTGTCACCCCGATCCGACACGGTCGGCCGGCGGCTGGCCGTGCTGCGCCGGCTCGCGCACCCGGGGGCGGCCGACGCGCACGGCCGCACCGGTCCGCTGCGGGTGGTCGTGGCGCCCGTCCGGTCGCTGCTCCAGCCGCAGCTCAAGGGGCTCGGCGACCTGGAACCCGTGCAGCTCGCCGCCGGCCAGGAGGCCGACCTGGAGGAGGTCGCCCGCCGGCTGACCGACATGGCGTACGCGCGGGTCGACCTGGTCACCAAGCGGGGCGAGTTCGCCGTACGCGGTGGCATCCTCGACATCTTCCCGCCCACCGACGAGCACCCGTCCCGGGTCGAGTTCTGGGGCGACGAGGTGGAGGAGATCCGCACCTTCGCCGTCGCCGACCAGCGGACCATCGAGCAGGTGCCGCAGCTGTGGGCGCCGCCCTGCCGGGAGCTGCTGCTCACGCCGTCGGTGCGGAAGCGGGCCGCCGCTCTCGCCGAGGAGCACCCGGAGCTGGCCGAGATCCTCGACAAGCTGGCCGAGGGCATCCCCGTCGAGGGGATGGAGTCCCTCGCCCCGGCGCTGATCGGCGCCGACTCGATGGAGTTGCTGCTGGACTGCATGCCGGCCGGCACCCACGTGCTGCTGTGCGACCCGGAGCGGATCCGCACCCGGGCGCACGACCTGGTGCGTACCTCCGAGGAGTTCCTCCAGGCGAGCTGGGCGGCGGCCGCCGTCGGCGGGCAGGCCCCGGTCGACCTCGGCGCCGCCGCCTTCCGGACCCTGGCGGACGTCCGCGCCGCCGCCGCGCGGCTGCGCCGGCCCTGGTGGACGCTGTCGCCGTTCGGCCTGGCCGAGGCGGAGGGCGCCCCGGCGCGGGAGCCCTGGGAGGACGAGCCGGGCGAGGTGGACGTCACCCCCGACGACGCGATCGCGGTGACCCTGGCCGCGCAGCCGGCCCCGCTCTACCACGGCGAGACCGCCCGGGTCGTCGACGACCTGAAGCGCTGGGCCGGCGAGGGCTGGTCGATCGCGCTGGTCTTCGAGGGGCACGGCCCCGCCCAGCGGGCGGTCGAGGTGCTCCGCGACGCCGGTCTCGGCGCGCGGCTGACCGAGGAGATCCCGGCCGCCCCCGCCCCCGGCGAGCTGCTGGTCAGCTGCGGCAACCTGGCCAGCGGCTTCGTCGACGAGGCGTCCCGGTTCGTGCTGCTCACCGGCAACGACGTCACCGGCGGGCGGGGCACCTCCACGCGAGACATGCGCAGGATGCCGAGCCGGCGGCGCAACACCATCGACCCGCTGGAGCTGAAGGCCGGCGACCACGTCGTGCACGAGCAGCACGGCATCGGCCGCTACGTCGAGCTGGTGCAGCGCACCGTCAACGGCGCGTCCCGGGAATACCTGGTCATCGAGTACGCCCCGAGCAAGCGCGGCCAGCCCGGCGACCGGCTCTTCGTCCCCACCGACCAGCTCGACCAGCTCTCCCGCTACGTGGGCGGCGAGCAGCCGACCCTGCACAAGATGGGCGGCTCGGACTGGCAGAAGTCCAAGGCCCGGGCCCGCAAGGCGGTCAAGGAGATCGCCGCGCAGCTCATCCAGCTCTACGCCGCCCGGAAGGCGTCCAAGGGGCACAACTTCGGCCCCGACACGCCGTGGCAGCGGGAGCTGGAGGACGCCTTCCCGTGGCAGGAGACGCCGGACCAGCTCGCGGCGATCGAAGAGGTCAAGCGGGACATGGAGCAGACCGTCCCGATGGACCGGCTGATCTGCGGCGACGTCGGCTACGGCAAGACGGAGATCGCCGTCCGGGCGGCGTTCAAGGCGGTGCAGGACGGCAAGCAGGTGGCGGTGCTGGTGCCCACCACCCTGCTCGTGCAGCAGCACTACAACACGTTCGCCGAGCGGATGAGCCAGTTCCCGGTGACGATCAGACAGCTCTCCCGCTTCCAGACGCCCAAGGAGGCCGAGCAGGCCCTGGCGATGGCCGCCGAGGGCACCGCCGACATCGTCATCGGCACCCACCGGCTGCTCCAGGCGGCCACCCGGTTCAAGTCGCTCGGCCTGGTCATCGTTGACGAGGAGCAGCGCTTCGGCGTCGAGCACAAGGAGCACCTGAAGACGATGCGCGCCTCGGTCGACGTGTTGAGCATGTCGGCCACCCCGATCCCGCGCACCCTGGAGATGGCGATCACCGGCATCCGGGAGATGTCCACCATCGCTACCCCGCCCGAGGAGCGGCACCCGGTGCTGACCTTCGTCGGGGCGTACGACGAGCGGCAGGTGGCCGCCTCCATCCACCGCGAGCTGCTCCGCGACGGGCAGGTCTTCTACCTGCACAACCGGGTCGAGTCGATCGAGAAGGCGGCCCGGAAGCTCCGCGAGCTGGTGCCCGAGGCCCGGGTGGCGGTGGCGCACGGCCAGATGGGCGAGGAGGCGCTCGAGAAGGTGATGGTCGGCTTCTGGGAGAAGGAGTTCGACGTCCTGGTCTGCACCACGATCGTGGAGTCCGGCATCGACATCCCCAACGCCAACACCCTGATCGTGGAGCGCGCCGACCTGCTCGGCCTGGCCCAGCTGCACCAGATCCGGGGCCGGGTCGGCCGGGGCCGGGAGCGGGCGTACGCGTACTTCCTCTACCCGCCGGAGAAGCCGCTGACCGAGCACGCCCACGAGCGGCTGGCCACCATCGCCCAGCACACCGAGCTGGGCGCCGGCATGTACGTGGCGATGAAGGACCTGGAGATCCGGGGCGCCGGCAACCTGCTCGGCGGCGAGCAGTCCGGGCACATCGAGGGCGTCGGCTTCGACCTGTACGTGCGGATGGTCGGCGAGGCGGTGCAGGCGTTCAAGGGGGAGCGCCCGGAGGAGGAGACCGAGGTCAAGGTCGACCTGCCGGTCGACGCGCACCTGCCGCACGACTACGTCGGCGTGGAGCGGCTGCGCCTGGAGATGTACCGCAAGCTCGCCGAGGCGCGCGACGAGGAGCGGCTGCGCGAGGTGGTCGCCGAGATGACCGACCGGTACGGCGAGCCGCCCGCCCCGGTGCAGAACCTGGTCGCGGTGGCGCGGTTCCGGCTGCTGGCCCGCCGCTACGGCCTCACCGACGTCTCCATGCAGGGCAAGCACATCCGGTTCGGCCCGTTGCCGCTGCCCGACTCGAAGCAGCTGCGGCTCAAGCGCTACCACCCCGACTCGGTCTACAAGTCGGCGCTCGACCAGGTCAGCGTGCCCCGGCCGAGCACCCGGCGGATCGGCGGCGAGCCGCTGCGCGACCAGGCCCTCCTGGAGTGGTGCGCCCAGCTCCTCTCCGACGTGCTGGGCGAGCCGGCGGCGGTCGGGGTGCCGGCCCGGTGAGCGGGGCGACGGGTGGGCGGCGTCACACGGGCCGCGGGCGGCATGAGAGAGTGGCCGTCATGCGTGCTCGCCGTCTTGTCGCCGTCGCCAGCGTGGCGATCGGCCTCGTCGCCCTCTCCGGTTGCCGTGCCGAGCCCGGTGTCGCCGCCTACGTGGGCGACCAGCGCATCACCGAGGATGCCGTCGCCGGGGTCATGACTGACCTGCGGACGAAGAACCCGACCCCGGGCGGGGAGTCCGCCGCCCCCGACGCCCGGCCCTCGGCGCCCGCGCCGCAGCTGCCCGGGCGCGGCGAGGTCGTCAGTGTGCTGGTGCTGAGCGAGGTCTGCGCACAGGTCTCGGCGGAGAAGAACTACCAGCCCCGGGGGGCGGTGCCGGCGGCGCAGCTCGCCCAGCAGTTCGGCCTGTCGCCCGACACCGACTACGTGCGGCGGGTGGCCGACCTCTACACCTGCCTGTCCGGCGTGCCGACCGGGGCGCCGGCCGCGCCGACCGAGCAGGAGCTGCGGGACGTGGTGGCGGCGGGCCGCGAGGCGGGCGCCATCCCGGCCGACGTGACCGACGAGGCGGCCGCCGGCCAGCTCGACGGCGAGCAGTTCCGCACCGCGCTGGCCACCCGGAAGGCGCTGGCCGAGGCGGTCGCCGCGCACGACGTGACGGTCAACCCCCGCTACCGCCCGCTGGAGTTCCCGGTGCTGAGCTTCGCCGGCAACGCCCCGGCGGTGAGCGTGCCGCTGGGCGAGCCCGGCTCGGACGCGGTCACCGACGTCTCCACCCCGGATCCGCTGCCGCCCGCCGGGGCGGAGGCGGCCGGCCCGGCCGACAGCTGAGCATGCCGGCGCGGATCGTCCTGCTCGTCACCTCGCCCCGGCTGCCGGCCGGGCTGCTGACCGCCGCCGCCTGGGACGTCGTACGCCGGCATCCGGTGCTGGTGGGGGCGGAGAGCGAGCTGACCACGGCGGTCCGCGCGGCGGGCGCCGAGGTGACCGTGGTCGACGGCCCGGCGACGCAGGCGCTGCTGGACGCGGCGGCGGCGCACGGCACCGTGGTGTGGCTGGCCGGCCCGGCCGGCGACGAGTCGCTGGCCCGGGAGCTGGGCCTGCGACTGGCCCGCGAGCCGGGGCTGGCCGAGCTGGAGCTGATGTACGGCTCGTGGGACCCGCCGGGCGCCCGGCTGCTCGACGCGGTGGCGGTGATGGACCGGCTGGCCTCGCCGGGCGGCGACCCGTGGAAGCGGGCGCAGACCCACCGCAGCCTCGCGGGCTTCCTGCTGGAGGAGTGCTACGAGGCGTACGACGCGATCAGCGCCGAGGACACCGACGCGCTGCGCGAGGAGTTGGGCGACGTGCTGCTCCAGGTGGTGCTGCACGCCCGGCTCGCCGAGGAGCTGCCCGAGGGGCGGCGGTGGACCGTCGACGACGTGGCCGGGGGCCTGGTCGACAAGATGGTCCGGCGCAACCCGCACGTCTTCGCGGAGGGCGAGGCGGGCACGCTGGAGGAGATCGAGGCGAGTTGGGAGCGGATCAAGCGGGCCGAGAAGGCGCGTGACTCGGTGCTGGACGGCATCGCGCTGAGCCAGCCCGCGCTCGCCCTGGCCGCCAAGATCCTCGACCGCGCCGGCCGGGTCGGGCTCGCCGTGCCGCCCCCGCTGGCGGAGTCCCAGGTGGACCCGGAGGCGCGGCTCGGCGCGGGCCTGCTCGCCACGGTGGCAGCGGCCCGCGAGGCCGGCCTGGACGCGGAGGCGGCCCTGCGCCGAGCCGCCCTCGCCTACGCGGACGCGGTCAGGACGGCCGAACGCCGGTAGGGTCGGTGGGTGGAATCCTTTGTGCCGCTCGCCGAGCGGATCGTCGATGCGTTGCTGGAGAGCCGGCCGGGGCTCGCGACCTCCACCGGGGACCACCGGTACGACGACCGGTTGCCGGATCTCTCCGCGACCGCCGCCGCGGCCGACCAGGCGATGCTGAGGGAGGCAGCCGACGCGCTCTCCGAGCTGGACCCGGACGCGCTGGAGGTCGAGGAGCGGGTCGACCACGCCCTGCTCACCTCGTTCGTGGACCAGGCGCTGTTCGAGTGGGCCGAGATCCGCGCGCACGAGTGGGACCCGCTGGTACACAATCCGGGGCCGCTGCTGCACGCGCTGGCCGCCCGCCCGTACGCCCCGGTCGAGGAGCGGCTGACCAGCCTGGCCGGCCGGCTCGCGGCGGTGCCGGACGCGCTGGCGACCGCCCGCGCCACGCTGCGCGACATGCCGCGCATCCACGCCGAGACGGCGGTCGGGCAGTTCACCGGCACGGCGGCGCTGATCCGCGACGAGGTGCCGGCCCTGCTCGCGCAGGCGCCCGCCCTGCACGACCGGGTCGAGCCGGCCGCCATCGCGGCGATCGCCGCGCTGGAGGAGTTCGTCGCGTGGCTGCGCGTGGGCCTGGCGGCCGACGCCGGCCCCGGGCGTGACCCGCGCCTGGGCCGCCGCCGCTGGGAGGCGCGGCTCTGGCACACCCTCGACACCGAGCTGGGCGCCGCCGAGATCCAGCGCCGGGCCTGGGCCAACCTGGACCGGGTCACCGAGGAGATCCGCGCGGCGGCCGTCGAGCTGGTCGGCGGCCCGGCCGACGACGAGACCGTGCGTCGTGCGCTGGACCTGCTGGCCGCCGAGCACCCCGACGACCACACCATCGTGGCGCTCGCCTCGGTGACCCTGGACGAGGCGACCGACTTCGTCCGCGCCCACGACCTGGTCACGCTGGTCGACGACCCCTGCGTGATCCAGGAGATGCCCGAGTTCGCCCGGGGCGTCGCGGTCGCCTACTGCGACTCGCCGGGCCCGCTGGAAACGGCGGCCGTGCCGACCTTCTACTGCATCGCGCCCACCCCGGCGGACTGGCCCGCGCAGCGGGTCGAGTCGTTCTACCGGGAATACAACGACCACATGATCCGCAACCTGACCGTGCACGAGGCGATGCCGGGGCACTTCCTCCAGCTCGCCCACGCCCGCCGGCACGTCGGCCCCACCCGGGTCCGGGCGCTGACCGAGTCGGGGCCGTTCATCGAGGGCTGGGCGGTCTACGCGGAGGAGCTGATGGTCGGCCTCGGCTTCGGCGGCCTGCCGGTCCGGTTGCAACAGCTCAAGATGCAGCTCCGGATGACCATCAACGCGCTGCTGGACCAGCTCGTGCACTGTGAGGGGCTGCCGGAGGCCGAGGCGATGGCCCTGCTGACCGGGCGGGGCTTCCAGGAGGAGGGCGAGGCGGCCGGCAAGTGGCGGCGCGCCCTGCTCACCTCGACGCAGCTCTCGACGTACTTCGTCGGCTACAGCGAGGTGGCGGAGATCGCCGCGGCCCGCCCGGCCGGCGTGTCGGTGCGCGACTGGCACGACGCGATGCTCGCCCACGACTGCCCGCCCCCGCGCCACCTGCGCACCCTGCTCGGCGTGTAAGGAAGGGCACCTAGTTAACGTTTTCGGTAGAGGAAGGGCCCCCTCCTAACAGCGCACGCGCAGCGCCCGCGCGTTAGAGCACGCACAGCGACCGCGCGTTAGAGCACGCACAGCGCCCGCGCGGTAGAGCACGCGTAGCGCCCCGCACGGTAGAGCACGCGCAGGGCACGCTCACCGCCGCGCGGCGGTCGCCGTCGCGTCGATCAGCCAGCGCGAGATGGAGTACGCGGGCGGCAGTTCCGCCGGCAGCCGGTCGAGCGGGAACCAGCGCGCCTCGGTCAGCTCCCGCCCGTCCACGACCGGCTCGGCGCCTGGGTCGGCGGCGGTGGCGGTGAAGCCGGTGAGCAGCACGTTCGGGCCGGAGAGCGCCCACGGCTGGCTGCCGAAGTAGGCCAGCCCGGCCAGCGTCAGCCCGACCTCCTCGCCGACCTCGCGGTGGGCGGCCGCCTCCAGCGTCTCGCCGGCCTCGACGAACCCGGCGACCAGCGCCCACAGCGCGGTCGGCCCGTACGCGTGCCGCACCAGCAGCAGCTCGTCGGGGCGGCCGGCCGGCCCGGGACGGGTGATCGCCACCAGCACGGCGGCGGAGAGCCGCATCGGCACGTACAGGTCGCAGTCGGGGCAGCGCCGGGACGACTCCCCGGGCACGTCGGCCAGTTCGGCCCGGCAGGCCCCGCACCACCGGTGCGTACGCCGCCAGTCGACCACCGTCAGCGCCCGGCCGGCCAGCGTGGCGAGTGGCTCGGGTACTTCGGCGGCCAGCGACGCCCAGCCGCGCCAGCGGGCCGGCAGCCCCGTCGCCCCGGATAGCTCCTCCTGCCCGGTCGCCTCGGCCGCCCACGCGGGGACGCCGTCCAGCGTGCCCAGCGGCACCCACGCGGTGTCGGCCGGCAGGTCGGCGACCCGCAGGACGGCGCCGTCGGCGGCGGTCAGCAGCTTGCGACCGGCCACCGGCAGGGCCAGGTCGGTCGGCGCGGGCGCGACGGCGCGGTCGGCCCCGGGGACGAACCCGCCCGGTCGTCCGCGACCCGACGCCGCGTGCCCACCAGCCGCACCGGACGGGGTGGCGGCCGTGCCGGCCGGGTTCGGGGCGGCGGCCGGGCCGGTCACGAGGTGGTCGTCCGGCGGTCCACCACGCCGGCGCCGGACGGCAGGGCGAACGCGGTGGCGTCGACCGTCTCGCGGTAGCGGTGCAGGGCCAGCTCGACCGGCTTGCCGTCGACCTGGCCGGTGAAGCTGCCCAGCGCCCCCTCGGTGGTCACGCAGGCGATGAAGTCGCCGCTCGACCGCTCCACGTCGACGCAGGTGGCATGGCGACCGGCGAGGGTGGTGTCGCTCTGCGTGATCACCGCGTCCGGTTCGAGCGCGGCGGCGGTCAGCAGCCCCACCACGATCGGCGGCGTGACCAGGCCCTGCTGCTTGGCCTCGGTGAACAGGGCCACCGAGGGCTTCGCGTTGGGCGCGGGCGGGGCCTCCAGGGTGCAGGTCGCCCGGCCGGCGGCGGTCTCGCAGCGGGTGGTCGCCTCCGGGGTGACGGTGAGCTTGCCGCCCGGCCAGGTGTAGGCGGAGCGGGCCGGCTCCTGGGCCTGGACGATGGTGGCGGTCTGCCCGCCGGGAAGTTGGTAGTCGGCCGAGTACGTCAGCTCCAGCGCCCCGTCCAGCCGGGCGGCCACGTCGTTGACCAGGTCGGCCCGCCCGATCGCCCGGCCGGCGTCGTCCAGGGTCTGACAGCCGGTCACCGTGAGCGACGCGATGACCGACACGGCGAGCATGCGGAGGGTGGTCGAGGCGGCGGGCATGGCGAACAGCGTGGCCGATCGGGTCAACCGCGCGCAAACCCGTTGCCGGTTGAGGCCCGAGAATTCGGGAATGTCTGTGTAAAGCGCCGCCGGAGGGCGGGTTCCGGATCCGGTCCCCGTGCGCCCGGACCGCCCGCGTCCGACGGCCGCCCGATACGCTGCGTTCAACACCTGCCTCAGCCGCACCGTCGCGGCCCGAACCGGACCGGAACCACACAAACGAGGAGCGACTCAGTGGCAACCATCGAGGGAATCGTCGCGCGGGAGATTCTGGACTCGCGGGGCAACCCGACCGTCGAGGTCGAGGTCGGGCTCGACGACGGCACGATCGCCCGTGCGGCGGTGCCCTCCGGCGCCTCCACCGGCGCCTTCGAAGCGATCGAGCTGCGCGACGGTGACGCCGACCGCTACCAGGGCAAGGGTGTCGAGAAGGCGGTCTCGAACATCGAGGACAAGATCGTCGACGAGCTCATCGGCTACGAGGCCAGCGAGCAGCGGCTGATCGACCAGAAGATGCTCGACATCGACGGCACCGACAGCAAGTCCGAGCTGGGCGCGAACGCCATCCTCGGCGTCTCCCTGGCCGTGGCCAAGGCGGCGGCCGGCAGCGCGGAGCTGAGCCTCTTCCGCTACCTGGGCGGCCCGAACGCGCACCTGCTGCCGGTGCCGATGATGAACATCCTCAACGGCGGCGCGCACGCGGACTCCAACGTCGACATCCAGGAGTTCATGATCGCGCCGATCGGCGCGCCCAGCTTCCGCGAGGCGCTGCGCTCCGGCGCGGAGGTCTACCACGCGCTGAAGTCGGTGCTGAAGAAGAAGGACCTCTCCACCGGCCTCGGCGACGAGGGCGGCTTCGCGCCGAACCTGCCCACCAACTCCGCCGCGCTGGACCTGATCGCCGAGGCGGTCGAGAAGGCCGGCTACCGGCTCGGCACCGACATCGTCTTCGCGCTCGACGTGGCCGCCACCGAGTTCTTCGACAACGGCACCTACACCTTCGAGGGCGCCGCGAAGACCGCCGAGGAGATGAGCAACTACTACACCAAGCTCATCGGCGACTACCCGATCGTGTCGATCGAGGACCCGCTGTCCGAGGACGACTGGACCGGGTGGCAGACCCTCACCGCCTCCGTCGGCGACCGCATCCAGATCGTGGGCGACGACCTGTTCGTCACCAACCCGCAGCGGATCGCCCGCGGCATCGCCGAGAACGCCGCCAACGCGGTCCTGGTCAAGGTCAACCAGATCGGTTCGCTGACCGAGACCCTGGACGCGGTGGACCTCGCCCACCGGGCCGGCTTCAAGTGCATGATGAGCCACCGCTCCGGCGAGACCGAGGACACCACCATCGCCGACCTGGCGGTGGCCACCGGCTGCGGCCAGATCAAGACTGGTGCCCCGGCCCGCTCGGACCGGGTCGCGAAGTACAACCAGCTCCTGCGGATCGAGGAGGAGCTGGCCGACGCGGCGCGGTACGCCGGGGCGGGCGCGTTCCCGCGCTACCGTTCGGCCTGAGACGCGCGAACCTCGGGGGAGGGGTGTGACGATGCAGCAGCGCCGCACACCGGGTGGTCAGCGTCCCGCCCGCCGGCCGGGTCACTCCGGCCGGCCGGGCGGGGCCCGGGGCGCCCGGGCCTCGGTCCGCGACGGCGGCGTCCGCGCCGAGCCGCGTGCCACCGCCGGTCGCGCACCGGGGACGGCCCGGGGCGCCGAGGGCGTACGCTCCGCGAACCGGCCCGCCGGGGCCCGTCGTACGGCGGCCGGCGGCACGGTCAAGCGGCTCACCGCACCCCGCTCCCGGGGCCTCACCGGGCGGGCCACCGTGCTGTTCGCGGTGCTGATCGCGCTCGCCCTGGCCTACACCTACCCGGTGCGGGTCTACCTCGACCAGCAGGCCGACATCGAGCGGATGGAGGCCGCCCAGGCGGCCCAGCGCGAGGTGATCGAGGGCCTCTCCGCCGAGGCGGCCAAGTGGCAGGACCCGGCGTACATCGAGACGAAGGCCCGGGAGCGGTTCTTCATGGTCCGCCCCGACGAGACGCTGCTGGTCGTGCTCTCCGACCCCGAGGGCGCCGCGCGGGACGCCGCCGGCGGGGCCGCCCAGTCGGCGAAGCCGGCCACGCCCGACCCCTGGTATGACACCCTCTGGTCCAGCGTGCGGGCCGCCAACGGCGACCAGCCCGACAAGTGAGCAGCACCCGAGCACCGAACGAGAGATGGGCACCGTGACAGTCGTACCACCGCAGGAGCCGGCGGCGGACTCCGTACCCCCGCCGAAGCGCGAGCCGGCCACGGAGGCCGACCTGGCCGCGGTGGCCGCGCAGCTCGGCCGCCCGCCCCGGGGCACCCGGGCGGTCGCCCACCGCTGCCCCTGCGGCCTGCCCGACGTGGTGGAGACCACGCCGCGCCTGGCCGACGGCACGCCCTTCCCGACGTTGTTCTACCTGACCTGCCCCCGCGCCACGGCGGCGTGCAGCCGGCTGGAGTCGGCCGGGCTGATGAAGGAGATGGCCGACCGGCTGGCAACCGACCCGGAGCTGGCCGCGCGCTACCGCGCCGCGCACGAGGACTACCTGGCCCGCCGGGAGGCGATCGGCGAGGTCCCGGAGATCGCCGGCATCTCCGCCGGCGGCATGCCCGGCCGGGTGAAGTGCCTGCACGTGCACCTCGGGCACGCGCTGGGTGCCGGGCCGGGGGTCAACCCGTTCGGCGACGAGACGCTGGCGCTGGTGGAGAAGTGGTGGGCGGCCGGCCCCTGCGTGGACGCGCCGGCGGCCGACTGACCATGGCGAACGGGGGCGGGGGCGTGGCGGGGGCCGACGAGATCGTGGTGCGGCGGGCGCGCACCTCCGACGTGCGCGGCATCCGGCGGCTGGTCGACACCTACACCGACGACCGGCGGCTGCTCAGCAAGGCCACCGTCACCCTCTACGAGGACGTGCAGGAGTTCCGGGTCGCGGTCCGGTCGGACGACGGCGCGGTGGTCGGCTGCGGCGCGCTGCACGTGATGTGGGAGGACCTGGCCGAGATCCGGACGGTGGCGGTCGACCCGTCCTGCCGGGGCCGGAAGCTCGGCCACCGGATCGTCGCGGAGCTGATCGACGCCGCCCGCGAGCTGGGCGTGGCCCGGATCTTCGTGCTCACCTTCGAGACCCGGTTCTTCGGCTCGTTCGGGTTCACCGAGATCGACGGCGCGCCGGTGCCGCAGCCCGTCTACGAGCAGTTGCTGCGCTCCTACGACGAGGGTGTCGCCGAGTTCCTGGACCTGGAACGGGTCAAGCCGAACACCCTCGGCAACACCCGGATGCTGCTGCGCCTCTGACCGACCGTTCGCTGGTCAGCGGCCGGGGCGGGTGGCGACCATGGCGTCGTGCAGCTCCTCGGAAGTGGGGACGGGGGGCAGTGCGGATGCGAAGCCCTCCGGATGGCAGGCGTCGAGCAGTAGCGCCACCAGGCGCCGCCACGCCCCCGGCGCCGCCTGCCGGGTGGAGCGCAGCACGCCGGCGTTGGCCATCAGGAACAGCATGACGTCGGCGCCCGTCACGTCGGAGCGCAGCTGGCCCTCCTGTTGGGCGCGCCGGATCAGGGCATCCAGTGCGCCCAGCGCCCGGGACCGGGGTTCCTCCATGCCGGGCGAGTTGGGGAAACAGGCGGTGAAGCCTTCGGTCACCGCTCGGTCGGCGGCCTGCATCGCACACACCCGCTCGACGAAGTCGCGGAAGGCGGCCCCGGGGTCGGGTGCCCGAACGGCCTGCTCGGCGAGGTCGGCCAGCTCGTTCAGCCGATCGGTCAGTACCGCCTCGATCAGTGACTCCCGCTTCGGGAAGTGCCGGTAGAGGGTGGCGATGTTGACCTCGGCCCGCCGGGCCACGTCCTCGAGCGGTGCCTCCAGCCCGCGCTCGCCGAACACCGCACGGGCTGCCGCCACGACGCGTCCACGGTTGAGTTCGGCGTCCCTCCGCAGCCCCTTGCCAGATCTCATGACCCAATCCTACGAAGTGAAGGGTGCCCTGCGTTTCTGGTACGGTTGGCGTACCGCTCAACCGCAGGGTTCCCTTCGTTTTGTGGAGAGTTACGTTGAAGATCGTTCTCTGGGTCGCCCAGGGCCTCCTCGCCGTCCTGTTCGCCGGGGCGGGCGGCATGAAGGTCGTCATGGCCAAGGACTCGCTCGTCCCGTTGATGCCGTGGGTGGTCGACTTCTCTTCCGGAATGGTGAAGGTGATCGGCGTCCTGGAGGTGCTCGGCGCGGCCGGGCTGGTCCTTCCCGCCCTCACCTTGATCGCGCCTGTGCTCACTCCGATCGCCGCCACCGGTCTCGCCGTTGTCATGCTCGGCGGCGGGATCGTGCACATCGGCCGGGGAGAATACCCCCACAGCATCGGCAACCTGGTGGTGCTCGCGTTGGCGGTGTTGGTCGCCTGGGGCAGGTTCGGCCCCTACGCCCTCGCTGCCCGGAACTGGGGGTAGCCACCGGCCGGTAGGCGAGGCCCGGCCGCCGACACCCTACGCGCCGACTTCGCCGCCCTCACCCCTTGACCTCCATGGGAGCATCCGCCCGTGGCCCCAGCCCGGTGCGGGTGGGCGGCGAACAAGCCCCGGATCCTGCCGTAGGGTTGCTGCCGTGACGACGCGCGTGGCCGCCATCGACTGCGGGACCAACTCGATCCGACTGCTGGTCGCCGACCTGCCCGATCCCTCGGCGGGCCCGGACGCGCCGCTGGTCGACCTGAGCCGGCGGATGGAGATCGTCCGCCTCGGCCAGGGCGTCGACAAGACGGGCCGGCTGGCCCCGGAGGCCATCGAGCGCACCCGCGTCGCGCTGGCCTCCTACGCGGCCGAGATCGAGAAACTCGGCGCGGAGCGGGTCCGGATGTGCGCCACGTCGGCGTCCCGGGACGCCTCCAACGCCGCCGACTTTCGGGAGATGGTCGAGCGGACCCTCGGGGTCGCGCCCGAGGTGGTGACGGGCGACGAGGAGGCGCGGCTCTCCTTCACCGGCGCGGTGCGCGGGCTGCCCGCCGGCACCGAGGAACCGTTCCTGGTCATCGACATCGGCGGCGGCTCGACCGAGTTCGTCGTGGGCAGCCGCGCCGGCGGCGTCGAGGCGGCCATCTCGATGGACATCGGCTGCGTCCGGATGACCGAGCGGCACCTGCACGGCGACCCGCCGGGCATGGCCGAGGTCGCCGCCGCGCAGGCCGACATCGCCGTCGCGGTCGACCGGGCGCTGGCGGCCGTGCCGGGCCGGCAGGCCGCCACCCTGGTCGGGCTCGCCGGGTCGGTCACCACCGTGGTCGCCATCGCCCAGGGCCTCCAGGAGTACGACCCGGGCCGCATCCACCACGCCCGGGTGTCGTACGAGGCGGTGGCCGACGTGACGGCCGACCTGCTCGGCAAGAGCCGGGAGCAGCGGCTCGCGATCCCGGTGATGCACCCGGGCCGGGCGGACGTGATCGGCGCCGGCGCCCTGGTGCTCCGGGTGATCATGGAGCGGGCCGGGATGGCCTCGGTGGTCGCCTCCGAGCACGACATCCTCGACGGCATCGCCTGGTCGCTGGCCTGAGGTCGCGCGACCCGGAATCCGCTGGTCACCAGCGGTATGATTTCCATATGGTCACCACGGTCAATCTCCCCGACGGTCTGCACGAGCGGCTGAAGGCTCTCGCCGAGCAGGAGCACAGGTCGATGAACGCCACCATCGTCGTGGCGGTGGAGGAGTACGTGGCTGCTCGCAGCCGTCGCGCCCGCGTACAGGGTCTTGCCCGCGAGGTCGCGGACCGTGACGCCGAGCTGCTGCGGCGACTTGCCGAGTGATCAACTACCTGGACGTCGACGACCTGATGGAGATCGCCTCGATCGTCCTCGGCGAGGCACCGCAGGTGCGTGATCCCGGCCTGCTCTCCTCCGCGGTCGTGCGGCCCGCCACGGTTGCGTTCGGCCAGGAGGCTTACCCCGAACTGTGGGGCAAGGCCGCCGCGCTGCTGCACTCGATCTGCATGAACCACGCGCTGATCGACGGGAACAAGCGTCTCGCCTGGGCGGCGGCGCGTGTCTTCCTGGCCCTCAACGAGGTCCCGATCCGCGATGTCGACGTCGATCAGGCCGAAGCTTTCGTGATGTCGGTGGCCAGCGGCGCGATGACCGAGGTCTCCGACATCGCCCGGGAACTCCGCAAGCTCTATGTTTGATATGACCGTACGGATTCTGTCGCAGATGTCGGACGGCATCGCCTGGAGCCTCGCGTAGCCGGCCGGGCAGCGACGCCGGCTACGCGAGGTCGGAAACCGATGCGTGCCCGGTGTCGCCTTTGCGTCACGACAACCGGGGAATGAAGGACTTGAATAGCGGCATGAGCAGACTGCCCAGGGTGCTGATCGCGGCGGCCGGCGTGACGGGCGTCGTGGCGTACGGGCTTCCGCAGCCGTGGTCGCTGGTGGCGGCCGTGGCGGACCTGCTGCTGGTCGGGCTAGCCGGCGGGCTCTGGCTCCGGGCGGGTCGCAGTCGGGAGGTGTTGCTCCGCCATCGGATCGAACCGCCCGAGTTCCAGGGATACCCGCAGCAAGGGCATCCCGGCGGACACGCGGGAATGCCCTGGCGGCGCTGGGTACCGCGTGCCGAATCGTATGCCCCGCCCCAGTCGGATTCGCCACCCATGGCTCCGGCCACGCCCCGGCCCAGGCGGCGACTGCGGTGGCTCAGTTCCACGGTTAGGGAGATCGCGTCTTCCACCAGTCGGGTACGCCGCTGGCCCAAGACGCGGCCGAACACCTTCCTCACCTCGGCGCCGAACCCGGTGCCCCCGCCTCCCGCTCCGCCCGGGCCAGCGCCCGACGTGCCTCAGAGGCTGGTGGACCTGGAGACCCTGGTGCGCACGACGAACGAGCGCGGGCAGCGGGCCCAGTGGTGGTTCTTTCTCGCCGGGGTCGCGGCGTCCATCCCGGCCGGTGTCGTGGTCAACCTGCTGACGGGCTAGCGGGGCCCTTCGGCGAAACGGTGCCGTCAGCTCCGGAGACCCGTGCCGTCCACGACGCCGGTGACGAAGCGGGACCAGGCGGTCGGCCCGAAGGAGAGCACGGGGCCCGAGCGGTCCTTGCTGTCGCGGACCAGCACCACGCCGGGCAGGTTGTCGGCGACCTCCACGCACGAGGCACCGCCGTTGTCGCTGCGCGTGGACTTGCGCCACCGGGCGCCGGTCAGCTCCATGTCTTCGCCACTTCCTGCATCAGGGCCAGCGACTGCCGCCGGGACAGCGCCTCTGAGCGGACACTTTCCCACCTGCGGTGCAGGCTGGCAATCTCCTCGGCGCGGTCCAGCACCTGGGCGCGCAGCGGACTGTCGAGATGCGCCACCCAACCACCGTCGGCGTACCCGGCCAGGATGAACGGCCCGGCAAGGCCCGGGTAGACGCCCACCTCGGTCGGAACCACATGCAGGTGGACGTGCGGACGCGCCGCCAACGTGATCAGATGCTCAAGCTGTTCGCGCATCACCCCGAACTGGTCGACCACCGGCCGGCGCAGGATGCCCTCGTCGATGACCGCGACCAGTTGCGGTGGCTGGGCCCGGTCGAGGATCTGCTGCCGCTGGAGTCGGGCGGTCACCCGCTGCTCGATCTGCTCCGGGCAGTGAAGCCCGCCGCCGGCCAGGACCGCGCGGGCGTAGCTCTCGGTCTGGAGGAGGCCGGGCAGGACGGAGATCTCGAACCACCAGAGCGTGGCCGCCTCCTGCTCGACGGCCACCCACGGCCGGAACCAGGCCGGCGCGGTCTCCACGCTGACCAGCGGCAGGATCCGTCCGAGCAGGCCGCCGCTGTCCAGCGCCTCGTCCGCGCGCCGGACGAAGTCGAGCGAGGGCGTACGCCGGCCGATCTCCACCATCCCGACGAGCGAGCCGGAGTAGTTGATCCGCCGGGCCAGTTCCTCCTGGCTCAGCCCGCGCTCGGTGCGCAGCCGCCGCAGCTCGCCGGCCAGGAGATCCAGCGTCGACAGTTGGGGTCTGGTCATCACACCTCGCTCACCGGGCTTCACACGTCGGGCCGGGCGGGCCACCGCCGGCCGGTGCCCGCCGCGTGACTTCCGACCGTAGTCGGATGGTCACGATGATGGGGGCGACCCGGGGCCCACAGTGCCCTCACAACCCGACGAGGGGCGATGACGTGACGATCCGACGCCTCCACCCGACGTGGTGCGTGCCCGAGAGCGGCTGCGGGACCAGCGCGCTGCACCTGTCCCGCCTGCGGCCGGCCGCGCCGCGCGGCGACGAGGTGATCCAGGTGCGTGCCGCGCTCTGGCAGATGGACGTCGGGCGGCTGGCTCCGGCCGGCGTCCTGCTGGAGTTGTCGGCCGGCGACGATCCGGAGCGCTGGCCGATCGACCTGGCGCAGGCTCGCGCGCTGGTGCACGTACTCCGGGATCTGCTGCGGATCGCGGACGAGGCGGCGCGCCGCGCGGCCTGACCCGCCGCGCGGCGCGTTCCTTTGACACTATTTCGCAATGCGCAGTAGTGTGCAAAGCGTGGACACCACACAGCTCCTGAAGGGCGTGCTGGACCTCGCGGTTCTCGCCGTCCTGCGCGAGGAGGACGGCTACGGTTACGACATCCTGCGCAGGCTCCGCGAGGCCGGGCTGGAGGAGGTCGGCGACGCCTCGGTCTACGGCACGCTGCGCCGGCTCTACGCCGCCGGCCTGCTGACCACCTACGTCGTGCCGAGCGAGTCCGGCCCGCACCGCAAGTACTACTCCCTCAACGCCGCCGGCCGGGACCAGCTCACCCGCTACGGCAAGCTCTGGCGCTCGTTCGCCACCACCATGGACGCACTGCTCGACGATCGGGGGATGGCGGCATGACCGTCACGGAGCAGGAGATCGCGGACTACGTCGCACGGGTGCGGGCCGCACTGGCCGACCTGCCGCCGGCGCACCGCGACGAGTTGACCGAGGACCTGCCGGAACACCTCGCCGAGGTCGCCGTCGAGGCCGACGGCACGCTGGTCGAGCGGCTCGGCGCGCCCGAGGCGTACGCGGCCGAGCTGCGCGCCGCCGCCGGGGTCGGCGCCGTCGCCCGCGGCCGTCGCCTCGACCGCCGCCTGGGTGCCGCCGTGGACCGGCTCCGCGCGCGGGCGCAGCGCTGGGACGTCCAACTCGGACCGCCCCTGGGGTACGCCTCGGCGAGCGAGTTCCTCCGGCTGCTCCGGCCGGCCTGGTGGGTGCTGCGCGGCTACCTGGCCGCCATGCTCGTCACGGTGGCCACCACCGGTGACTCGTTCGGCGTGCTGCCCGAGCTGAACGGCAGCGCGCTGGCCGGCCTGGTGCTGCTCGCCGGCAGCGTGCTCGCCTCGATCTGGCTCGGCCACCACACGCCGAGCCTGACCCGGCCCAAGCGGCGGCTGCTGCACGCCGGCACGGCGGTGCTGGTGGTCTTCGGGCTGATCGGCCTGACCGACGTGAACGGCCGCGTCGGCTCCGGGGACTTCGGCTACGAGCACATCTCGGTCGACGACCGGTACTCCCACGTCCGGGACGTCTACGTCTACGACAGCGAGGGCCGGCTGGTGGAGAACGCCCGGCTCTTCGACCAGAACGGCGACCCGATCCGCCTCGGCTACCCGCACTGCCCGGACGGGCGGGACCCGAACGGGGTCGGCAACCCGCTGCTGCGCCCGTACCCGTACTGCCCCGACGAGGCGCCGTTCGCGCCGCGCCCACCGGCGGCCACCCGGCCCGCGCCCGGCCTGCCCCCGTTGGCGCCCACCGCGTCGGCCGACCCGTCCGGCCCGGTCCCTACGGGCAGCCCGACGGCCGGACCTACCGCGGTCCCGACCGCGACGGAGGCCCCGCCCGCGACGGAGGCGGCCCCGGCCACCCCGGCGCCGAGCCGGACGTGAGCCGGATCGCGTCCGGGAAAGCTGGGAAATAGCTGAACGGATGAGGTCGACGGGGCGGCGGCCGTCGTACCCGATCGCTACGGTGTCGTCTGCTCATCCACCCCTCGGAAGGACAACCCGTGTCAGAGCAGGTCGCACCGCCCCCCGCGCCGGACGCCGCGCAGCCCCCGTCGGCCGTCCAGGCGCCGCCACCGGCAGGGCCGGAGACGAAGAAGTCCGGCTCCAAGAAGGTGCTCGGCATCGTGGGCGCGATCGTCGCGTTCCTGGTCGTCGCGGGGCTCAAGTTCGGCGTCGGCTCGGCGATCGGCAACTTCCTCAACAAGGACGAGACCGCCGACGCCAAGGTCGGCGACTGCATCGCCGAGCTGCCCGAGGTGACCGGCACCAAGGAGGAGGAGGTCGACGGCGCGAAGGTCGTCGAGTGCACCTCCACCGACGCCGTGTACAACGTGGTCGGTCGGGTCGACGGGCAGACCGAGGCGCAGGCCCGCTCCGGCGAGGCGTGCGAGCAGTACATCAAGGAAGACCAGGACGGTTACGTCTTCTACAGCATCGAGCCGGGCAAGACGGGCTACCTGCTCTGCCTGACCAAGAAGGCCTGACCGGCCCCACGGCACCACGGCACCGCCGACGGCGGCGCGGACGACGGTCCGCGCCGCCGTCGGCGTCTCCGCGTACGGCCGGCGAACGGGAGGTGAATGCCACTGTTCCGGCGTCTTCCCCGGGGCGCGCACGGCGTGGCAGGCTACCGGCACGTAGGACCACTGGGCGACCAGCCAACGATGACTGACCGCTAGGAGGACGGGCCGATGGGTGAAATGGTGAGCTTCACCAGCAACGGGGGTACGCGCGAGGGGTATCTCGCGATACCGTCCGGCGGTGCGGCCAGCCCAGCGGTCATCGTCATCCAGGACTGGTGGGGGCTCGTGCCCCACATCACCTCCGTCGCGGACCGGTTCGCCGAGGCCGGGTTCGTCGCCCTCGCCCCGGACTTCCGCCACGGCGGCCCGGCCAGCAAGCCCGACGAGCCGCGCCAGATGCTGAACAGCCCGCAGATGGACGAGGCGGCGGCGGACATCGCCGCCGCGGCGGACTACCTCGCCGGGCGTTCCGAGGTCACCGGCAAGGTCGGCTGCGCGGGCTTCTGCGCCGGCGCGAGCCTGGCCCTGTGGGCGGCCAGCCGCACCGAGCGGATCGTCGCCACCGCCGCCTTCTACCCCCGGCTGCCCTGGGACGGGATGCGCTCCGAGTGGGCCGACTACGCGGGCAAGGCCGCCCTCATCCACTGCTCCGAAGCCGACGGCACCTCCACCGCCGACGGCGTGCAGACCGTCCGCCGCGCCGTCGAGACCGCCGGCGGCACGTGCCAGACCTACGACTACCCCGGCACCGCGCACGCCTTCTTCAACGAGGACCGGCCGGAGAACTTCGACCAGCGCGCCGCCGCCACCGCCTGGGCGCGCACCCTCGAACTCTTCCGGGCCAAGCTTGGCTGAGCCGCGTACGCCCGACGAGGTGGTCGCCCGCGCCGCGCGGGCGACCGACCTCGCCGACCTCGACGCCGCCGTCAGCGACTGCTTCGCCTGCCCCCGCCTGGTCGAGTGGCGCGAGGAGGTGGCCCGCACGCGGCGGGCGGCCTTCCGCGACCAGGAGTACTGGGGCCGGCCGGTGCCCGGCTTCGGCGCCCCCGACGCGCGCATCGCCATCCTCGGCCTGGCGCCCGCCGCGCACGGCGGGAACCGCACCGGCCGGATCTTCACCGGCGACCGCTCGGGCGACGTGCTCTTCGCCGCGCTGCACCGCGCCGGGCTGGCCAACCAGCCGACGAGCGTCGCCGCCGACGACGGTTTGTCCCTGCGGGACACCCGCATCTTCGCCGCCGTGCGCTGCGCGCCGCCGGACAACAAGCCCACCCCGGGCGAGCGGGACACCTGCGCACCGTGGCTGCACCGCGAGGTCGCGCTGATCCGGCCCACCCTGCGCGTCGTGGTCGCGCTGGGCGCCTTCGCCTGGTCCGCGTGGTGGCCGGTGCTGCGTCAGGTGTACGGCCAGCGCCCGCCCGCCCCGCGACCGGCGTTCGGTCATGGGGCACACTGGTCCGGCACGGCCGCACCGGAGCTGCTGGGCTGCTACCACGTCAGCCAGCAGAACACCTTCACCGGACGGCTGACACCAGGGATGCTGGACGACGTGTTCGCCCGGGCGAAGCAGTTGGCCGGGGTGGACTGAGGCACGCGGGGGCGGTGGCGATGACGGACGGAACGCGTCGGCCCGCGACGCACCCCCCGGCGGCCCGGAGGTAACCCCGGATGGATCTGAGCGTGCTACGCAGGTGGTGGCCGGTCGCCGCGGTCGGCGTCCTGCTTGCCGTCGCCGCGTTGGCGTCCGCCCACTCGTCGATCGGCGCCAGCCGGATCCCGCCCGCCGCCGACAACCTCCCCTACGTGCCGGAATACCCTACCGCCGAGCCGGCCGCGTCGATCCCCGTCGATCCCCGGGGTGCCGGCGAGGACACCCAGGCGAGCATCCCGCCGTGGCTCGGCACGGTCGCCCTCGTGCTGCTGGGGTCGGCCCTGCTCGCCGCGTTCGGCTACCTCGCCTGGACGCTGGTCCGGGGCGCGATGCGCCGCACCACCCGGGCGCTGCCGCGGCAGCGGAACCGGCGTACGGCCGAGGGCACCGCCCTCGAGGTGGCCGCCGCCCTCGACGCCGGCCTGGTGGAGCTGGACGACGCGGACGCCGACCCGCGCGCCGCGGTCATCGCCTGCTGGGTACGCCTCGAAGAGGCCGCGGCCGGCGCCGGTGTGCCCCGGCTGGCCGGGGACACCCCCACCGACCTGGTCACCCGCCTGCTGCGGGGCGACCCGTCGGCGGGGGTGCCGGCGATCGTCAGCGCCGACGTGCTGGCCGAGTTCGCGCACGTCTACCGCGAGGCGCGGTACGCCACCCGACCCGTCGACGAGCGCACCCGCGACCAGGCCCGGGCGGCGCTGCGCCGGCTCCGCGCCGAGCTGACCGCCGTGGTCGCCGGCGACCCCGGGGTGCCGACGTGACCGGGTCGTGGCGGGCGTGCGCCCGGCGTGATGAGGTGGCGCGGTGAGCAGCACCAGCATCGACGACCTGCTGAGCTTCGAGGAGGAGCGGCCGGGGCCTGCCGGCCGGTCCCGGGGCGGGCGGGTCGGCCGGGTGTTCCGCGCCCTGGCCGGCATCGCGGCGGTCGTGGTGGTGCTGGTCGCCGGCCTGCGCGTGGTGGGGCTCCGGGTCTCCCTGCCGGTCCTGGTCGTCGGGGTGGTCGCCCTGTTCGTGGTGCGCCGGGTCGTCGCCGCCCTCGCGCCCACGCCCCCGTCCCGGGCCGGTGCCCGGGGCCCGGCCGGCGACGACGACGGCACGTGGAACTGGGGTGCCCGGGACGCGCTGCGCACCGCGATCAACGGCTGGGAGCGCCCGCTGGACTGGTGCGGGAGCAGCCGGGAGCGGTTCGCCGAGCGGGTCCTGCCGCGGCTCGGCGAACTGGCCGACGAGCGGCTGCGTCAGCGTCACGGCCTGACCCGCGAGTCGGACCCGGCCCGCGCCCGCGCCCTGCTGGGCGACCGGCTCTGGACCTTTCTCAGCACGCCCTCCCGCCGCCCCCCGTCGCCGCGCGACCTCGCGGCGATCGTCGCCGAACTGGAGAAGATATGAACGACGTGGACCGCAGCATGCCCGCCGCGGAGGTCGGCCACCTCGCCCGGTCGGTGCTGGAGGCGGTCGGTCAGGTCGTGGTCGGCAAGCGGGACGCGCTGGAGCTGGTCCTCGCCGGCATCCTGGCCGGCGGGCACGTGCTGCTGGAGGACCTGCCGGGCCTGGGCAAGACGCTGACGGCGCGCTCCTTCGCGCAGGCGCTCGGGCTGGACTTCCGCCGGCTCCAGTTCACCCCCGACCTGCTGCCGGCCGACGTCACCGGCTCGTTCCTCTACGACCAGCGCAGCGGCGACTTCGCGTTCCGGGCCGGCCCGGTCTTCACCAACCTGCTCCTCGCCGACGAGATCAACCGGACCCCGCCGAAGACCCAGTCGGCCCTGCTGGAGGCGATGCAGGAGAAGCAGGTCTCGGTCGAGGGCGTCACCTACCGGCTGGACGAGCCGTTCCACGTGCTGGCCACCGCCAACCCCATCGAGTACGAGGGCACCTACCCGCTGCCCGAGGCGCAGCTCGACCGGTTCCTCCTGCGGGTCTCCTTCGGCTACCCCGAGCACGAGGAGGAGTGGGAGGTGCTGCGCCGGCGGATGGCCCGCCGCCGCGAGGAGGCGGACATCAAGCCCGTGGTCGACGCGGCCACCCTGCGCGCCATGCAGGCCGCGCTGGAGGACGTGGTGGTCGAGGACTCCGTCGGTCGCTACATCGTCGCGCTGACCGCCGCCACCCGGGAGCACCCGTCGGTGCTGGTGGGCGCCTCGCCGCGCGGCTCGCTGGCGCTGCTGCTGCTGGCCCGGGTGCGGGCCGTGATGGCCGGCCGCGACTACGTGGTGCCGGAGGACGTCAAGGAGGTCGCGGCGCCCGCGCTGGCGCACCGGATCACGCTGCGTCCGGAGATGTGGCTGCGCCGCGTCGACCCGTCCTTCGTGGTCGGCGAGGTGCTGGAGGCGACCCCGGCGCCGGCCAGCGGGGCGCTGCCCAGCTACGCCGCCGGCCGGCCCGGGCACTGATGGTCGCGCCCGCCGTGCCGCCCCGCACCGAGTCGCCGGAGCAGGGGCCGCAGCCCGCGACCGGCTGGGTGCCCACCTGGGCGCTCGGCCGGGCGGTGCTGCTCACCGGCCTGCTGCTGATCGCGGGGGTGCTGCTCGGCCGGGTCGACCTGATCGTGCTGGCCGCCCCGTTCGCGATCGGCACCGCGTACGCGCTGCGCCGCCGGCCGGCCGCCCTGCCGCAGGTCTGGATCTCCGCCGACGAGGGGCACCTGGTCGAGGGCGGCGAGCTGACCGGCACGGTCAGCGTCGGCAACCCGGACCTGCTCGACTACGACGTGGCGGTGGTCCGCAGCCGGGTCTCGCCGTGGCTGCGGGTGGAGCGGGCCACGATCGCCGGGGCGGTGGCCGCGCCCGGCGCCCCCTCGGCCGTCGTCCCGTCCGTCGCCGACCGGCCCTTCGTGACCGCCGTCCCGACCGACGCGGCCGTCGACCTGGAGCTGGCCGGCACGGCGCTGCGCTGGGGCCGGCACCCGGTCGGCCCGGCCGGCGCCCGGGTCGCCGCCGCGCAGGGCCTGCTGGTCTCCCGCGCGGTGGTCACCGAGCCGGCCCGGGTCCGGGTCTACCCGAGGACCGAGCCGTTCGACGCGGTCGAGGCGATGCCCCGGGCCGCCGGCCTGGTCGGGGCGCACCACTCGCGCCGGCCCGGCGAGGGCGGGGAACTGGCCGGCGTGCGGGTCTTCGCCCCGGGCGACCGGCTGCGCCGGATCGACTGGCGCGTGTCGCTGCGCGCCCGGCAACTGCACGTCGCGGCCACCCTCTCCGACCGGGACGCCGAGGTGGTGGTGCTGCTCGACGTGCTCGCCGAGGCGGGCCGCTCCGGCGGCGTGTCCGGCGCCGCCTCCGTGCTGGACACCACGGTCCGGGCCGCCGCCGCGATCGCCGAGCACTACCTGCACCGCGGCGACCGGGTGTCGATGCTGGAGTACGGCCCGGCCGCCCGCCGGCTGCGCCCGGCCACCGGCCGCCGGCAGTACCTGACCGTCCTGGAGTGGCTGCTCGACGTGCGCGCCGAGTCCTCCCCGCACGAGCCGTACGACCAGGTCTTCGGGCCGCAGTTGCTCTCCGCGGACGCGCTGGTGGTGGTCCTCACCCCGCTGCTGGACGAGCGGTCGGCGCAGATGCTGGCCCGGCTGGCCCGCTCGGGGCGGTTCGTCGTCGCGGTGGACACCCTGCCGGCCGACCTCGCCCCGCCCAAGGACCGGGGCTGGGCCGAGGTGGCGTACCGGCTGTGGCGGCTGGACCGGGACACCATGATCGGGCAGTTGCGGGAGCACGGCGTGCCGGTGGTGCGCTGGGCCGGCGCGGGCAGCCTCGACCAGGTGCTGCGGGACGTGGCGCGGCTGGCCACCGCCCCGAGGGTGGGGGCCCGATGAAACCGGTCGAGCGCGTCCGGGCGGTGCGGTACGCCGCCGCCCGGGTCAGCCTGACGCCGCTGCTGGTCCGCGCCGGCATCTTCCTCACCACGCTGGTCGGGCTGGTGGTGGCCTACCCGTCGCAGGTGCTCCTCGGCCAGCCGCTGCTCGCCCTGGTCGTGGTGGCGCTGCTGCCGGCGCTCGGGCCGCGCCGGGTCTGGCCGACCTTCGCCGCGCTGGTCACGGTCGCCGGCTGGCTGGTCGCCACCGACGGGTACGGCCGGCCCATCGCGCTCTGGCGGCTGCTCGCCGTGGCGGCCGTGCTCTACCTCACGCACACCCTCTGCGCGCTGGCCGCCGTCCTGCCGTACGACGCGGTGGTCGACCCGGACGTGATCGTGCGTTGGCTCGCGCGGGCCGGCGCGGTGCTGCTGGGCACCTTCGTGCTCGGCGTGCTCCTCGTGGAGATCGGCGGCCTCGGCGACGGCGCCGGATCCCAACTCGCGACCGCGGCCGGACTACTGACGGCGATAGCGTTGACAGCGTTGCTGGGGTGGCTGCTGCGCCGCCGTTAACCTGCCGGTAACAGCAGTTGCGCAGGTCACAGGGGTTGTGCTCCGTCACAGAAGAGGGGCGCGATCGGGATTAGCCGGGCCGCGCCGGGAAAGATAGATGACGTGAATCCGAAGCGGATCCTTGTGGTGGGTGCCGGGCACGTCGGTCTCTACGCGGCCCTGCGCCTGTCGAAGAAGCTCAGCTCCCGTGAGGCTGAGGTCATCGTGGTGGACCCTCAGCCCCACATGACCTACCAGCCCTTCCTGCCCGAGGCCGCGGCCGGCAACATCTCGCCCCGGCACTCCGTGGTGCCGCTGCGACGCGAGTTGCGGCGGTGCAAGGTGGTGGCGGGCGCCGTGACGCGGATCGACCACGACCGCAAGACCGCCGTCGTGCAGCCGATCAGCGGCCCGACCCGGGAGATCCCGTACGACCACGTCGTCGTCGCCCCCGGCTCGGTCTCGCGGACGCTGCCGATCCCCGGCCTGCACGAGCACGGCATCGGCTTCAAGACCATCGGTGAGGCCATCTACCTGCGCAACCACGTGCTGGACCGGCTCGACGTGGCCGCCGTCACGCCGGACCCGGAGGTCCGCCGGTCCGCGCTGACCTTCACCTTCGTCGGCGGCGGCTATGCCGGCATCGAGGCGCTCGCCGAGATGGAGGACATGGCCCGGGACGCGCTGAGGTACTACCCGGAGCTCAAGCCGGAGGACATGCGCTGGGTGCTGGTCGAGGCGACCCAGCGGGTGCTGCCGGAGGTCGACCGGGACATGGGCGCCTACACGGTCCAGCAGCTGCTCAAGCGGAACATGGACATCCGGCTGGACACCCGCCTGGAGTCCTGCGTCGACGGGGTGGTGAAGCTCTCCGACGGCGACAGCTTCCGCTCCGACACCATCGTCTGGACGGCCGGCGTCAAGCCGTCGCCGATGCTGGACGCGACGGACTTCCCCCGCGACGAGCGGCGCCGGGTCACCTGCCTGCCGACCCTCCAGATCGTCGACGGCGACCGGGCGGTCGAGGGCGCCTGGAGCGCCGGTGACTGCGCGGCGGTGCCGGACCTGACCAAGGAGCCGGGCAACTACTGCTCGCCGAGCGCCCAGCACGCGGTCCGCCAGGCCGCCCGGATGGCCGACAACATCGCCAACGTGGTGCGCGGCCGGGAGCCGGTGGAGTACAAGCACAAGCACGCCGGCAGCGTGGCCAGCCTCGGCCTGCACAAGGGCGTCGCCCAGGTGTACGGGATCAAGATGACCGGCTGGCCGGCATGGTTCATGCACCGGACGTACCACATGAGCCGGATCCCGTCGTTCAACCGGAAGGTCCGGGTGGTGGTCGACTGGTCCCTGGCGTTCTTCCTCAAGCGCGAGGTGGTCGCCCTGGGCCAGCTGCACGACCCGCGCGAGGAGTTCGCCGAGGCGTCCCAGCCCGCCGGCGCCGGCCGGGCCTGACCGAGCACCACCGCCGGCCCCTCCGCTCGAGCGGAGGGGCCGGCGGCCTGTGTGGGCGGGTTCACGCCGCGCCGCCTCGGGCGGGCGGGCGCCGGTCAGACCCGCCAGATCCAGGCGTCGGCGATCCGGGTCGACGGCCCGTAGAGCTGCTCCAGCGTGCCGCGCAGGCTGTCGGCGTGCGGGGTGTCGACGGCCAGCGCGACGCAGGAGGCACCCCAGAAGTCGGCGTCCTTCGCGGCCTGCCGCCGCTGCTGGTCCCCGATCACCGGCTGCCCGCCGCGTCTGGCGACCTCCGTCAGCAGGGCGGACGTGGGCAGCTTGTAGGTGCCCATCGCCGCCGTGCCGCCCCGGCCGTACGGGCCGATGAAGAAGCCCTCCGGCATGCCGAACGCGGCGTCGGCGGCGGTGGCCCAGCGCATCGGCCACGGCTCCTGCGGCGTGGCGAGCGGCACCGGCACCAGCACCCCGCCCGGCTCGACGCACTGCCGCCAGTGGCCGGCCGTGACGAACTCCGGCACCGGCGGGCGCTCGGCGGTGGGCAGCGGGGCGGGCAGCAGCGGCAGCAGCGCCACGCCGACCGCCGCCGGGACCAGCCGCCGGGCCCGGCCCGCGCCGCGCAGCGCCCGGTCGGCCGCGAGCACCAGCAGCGTGGCGATCAGCGGGAGCGTCGCGAGGGCGAACCGCATCGGCAGCGCGCCGTCCACCACGGGCAGCCCGGAGAGCAGTGTGTACGGCCCCGGCACGGCGGTGCGCTCACCGTCGAGCACCACCCGGGGGCCGAGCGACAGCGCCCCCATCGCCAGCGCCCCGACCACGCACGCGACGGCCAGCGGGCGGCGACCCAGCCAGACCGCGCAGGCGGTGGTGACCAGCAGCAGGGGCCACCCGAGGAAGGTGTTGTACTCGGCCGGGCCGGTGGTCAGCCGGGCGGCTCCGTCGCTGCCGACCACCGACAGCGGCGACACCGTCCACCAGCTGCGCAGGTCAGCCGAGAAGTAGTGCGGGCTGAACATGCCGTCCGCGACGCCCTGCGGCCCGGCGAACTGGAACCACAGCGGCCAGGCCAGCACGAGCAGGGCCAGCCCGGCGGCGAGCACCATCCCGCCGGCGAAGCCGGGCAGGGCGCGGCGGGCCAGGCCACGGTCCGTCACGGCGTACGTGACCGCCATCACCAGCAGCGTCAGCGCGCAGAGGAAGAGCACCTCCTCGCCGATGAAGACCTGCGCCGTGACCGCCGCCGCCAGGCCGACGGCCGAGCTGACGACCCGCCGGCGGTCCGGCCCGTCGGTGGTGACCCGGCCGGCGGGGTCGGCGGCGCGCAGCAGCCGGACCACCAGCCAGACGATCACCGGGACCAGCCACTGGGCGGTCATGTGCAGGTGGCTGTTGGTCTGCGAGACCATGCCCGGGCCGAAGCCGCAGAGGGCGGCGCCCAGCGCGGCGGCGACCCGGTGGGCGCCCAGCGTCCGGGTGAAGAGTAGATACCAGGCGACGGCGGTGCCGGCCAGGTTCGCCAGCGCCAGCAGCGCGAAGGTGACCGGTGCCCCGAGCAGCAGGGTGACCGGGGCGAGGAGGATCCCCAGCGCGATGACCGTGGTGTTGGTCATCAGGTTCACCCCGTCCGGCGCGTTGAGCCGGTCGGTGAGCAGGTCGAAGTCGCCGAGCAGCGCCCGCGCGTCGACGGCGAGGAACCACTCGTAGAGGGCCTGGTCCGCCGGGTTCAGCGCGAGGACCCGGGTCGTCGGGTCGGGCCAGAGCCCGTGGGTGAGCCAGCCGGCCAGCGCGACGAAGAGGAGCCCGACCGTGACGCCCGCCCGGTGCCGGGAGACCGTCGTCAGCAGGCGGGCCGGCGAGAGCCGGCGCGGCAGCCGGTCGGCGGCGAGGACGGCCTGGTCAGGGGCGGCGTCGGGGGCCGTGGGGGCTGCGCTGCTCACGGCCTCGACCCTAGTGCGACCCGGGCGTCGGGGTACGCCGGGTCGCCGCCGACCGGCTACCGTGACACTGCACCAGGCGTGTCGACGCGCCCGGTGTCACCCGCCCGGGTGGTGGAACGGCAGACACGGCCGCCTTAAAAGCGGCTGCCGCAAGGCGTGCGGGTTCGACCCCCGCCCCGGGCACCCCACCACTCTCAGCATCCGCTCAGCTTGGCGATCACCACGCGGCTGCCCTGGGCGTTTACTCTTGAGGGGCACGTTCACGTGCAACGACCCCCTGAGGGAGGCCTGACAGTGAAGACTTCGAACCCGGTGCTCGCCCGGCTCGGCCAGGCGGCCGAGCGGGAGCGTTCCGCCGGGTACGCCCCGACCGGGCCCTATGGACAGCCCGGCTACCCCCAGCAGTACCCGACGGAGGCCGGCTACCCGGCGGCTCCGCCGGCCGTCAACACCATGTCGGTCGACGACGTGGTGGTCAAGACCGTCACCCTCCTCGGCATCCTCGGCGTCTCCGCCGCGGCCGCCTGGGTGCTGGTGCCGGACGCCCTGCTCGGTGCCGCCTGGATCGGCGCGGCGGTGGTCGGCCTGGTGCTCGGCCTGATCATCTCGTTCTCCCGGATGGCGAACCCGGCGCTGGTGGTCGCGTACGCCGTCGTCGAGGGCGTCTTCGTCGGCATGGTGAGCAAGTTCTTCGACTCGCTCTACGACGGCATCGTGCTCCAGGCGGTGACCGCCACCTTCGGCGTCTTCTTCGTGATGGCGATGCTCTACAAGGCGAAGGTCATCCGGGCGACCCCGAAGTTCGTCAAGGGCATGATCGCCGTGATGGCGGGCCTCTTCGCCGTCATGATGATCAACCTCGTGCTCGCGCTCTTCGACATCAACACCGGCCTGCGTGACGGCAGCCCGCTGGCGATCGGCTTCAGCCTGGTCTGCATCGTGGTCGCCTCGCTGAGCTTCGTGCTCAGCTTCAAGGAGATCGAGGACGGCGTCCGGATGGGCCTGCCGCAGCGCTACTCCTGGGTCGCCGCCTTCGGCATCCTGGTGAGCCTGGTCTGGCTCTACATCGAGATCCTGCGCCTGCTGAGCTACTTCCAGGGCGACGACTGACCGTCGTCCGCGACCGACCGGAGCCCGTCCCCGCTGCCGCGGGGGCGGGCGCCGTCGTTTCCGCATCCGCGCCGGTCCCGGCGTTTCGCGCCGCCGCCCGGCCGCCGGGGGCAGAGTGACTGCGTGGGGGTACGCCGAGCAGGGAGGCGACGTGCGCAGCAGCAACCCGGTGCTCACCCGGTTCGACGAGACCGTCCGGGTGCAGAGCCGGGTGCTGGGCGCCGGCGACCCGGAGGCGATGACCGTCGACGACGTCGTGGCCCGTACGGTCGGGCTGCTGCTGCTCACCGGGGCCACCGGCGCCGCGGCCTGGGTGCTCGTGCCGCCGGCGGCGTGGCTCCCCGCCGCGCTGGCCGGCACCGCGCTGGCCGGGATCGCGCTGGTCGTGGTCATCTCCTGGCGCGGCATCACCAACCCGGTGCCGATGGTCGGCTACGCCCTGCTCCAGGGGCTGCTGCTCGGGGTGGCCAGCCGGGCCTTCGAGCTGGTCCACCCGGGCGTCGTCGTCCAGGCGGTCACGGGCACCTTCGGGGTCTTCCTCGGCATGGCGCTGCTCTACCGGGCCCGCCTCGTCCGGGCCACGCCTCGGCTGGCCCGGCTGGTCGTCGGCACGCTGTTCGGGATCGTCGTGCTCAGCGTGGTCAACCTGCTGGCGTACCTGGTCTCCGGCCGGCAGGGGCTGGCGGTCTACGGACTGACCGGCGAGGTCGGCTGGTTGCCGTACGCCTTCTCGGTGGTGGCGATCGTCGCCGGCGCGTTCAGCTTCGTCCTCGACTTCGACCTGGTCGAGCGCTCGGTACGCGACGGCCTGCCCCGCCGCTACGCCTGGCTCTGCGCGTTCGGCCTGCTGACCGGCCTGGTCTTCCTCTACTGGCAGTTCCTGCGCCTGCTCGGCTACCTGCGCCGCTGACCCGGCCTCCACCCGCCCGCCCGCGCCCGGCAGGGTGGGTCCGTAGACTCGGGCGGTGAGCGCAGGGGAGCTGAGCCGGGCGGTGGACCTGCTGGTCCGTCAGGTCGGGCACTGGCAGCAGCCGCGCTGGTCGGCCACGGCCGCCGGCGGCAACGTGTCGCGTGCCGACCTGGTGCACCGGCTGGTGCAGGAGGTCGCCAACCTGGCCGCCGACGCCGCGGGCGAGCCCCGGCGGGTGGTGCCCCGGCTCGACAACGACCTCGCGCTGCCCGACCAGCTCCGGGTGGTGGCCGCCGACATGGTCGCCGCGGCCCCGCCGCCCCGGGCGCTGGCGCGGGCCGCCGCCGAGGTGACGGCGACCCGCGAAGCGCTCTAGGCGTTCTCCTCCCGGTCCCGGCCCGCCGGGCCGGGCTCCGGGGTCAGCTCAGGCGCTCGATCACCATGGCCATGCCCTGGCCGCCGCCGACGCACATGGTCTCCAGGCCGATGGTCCTGTCGTGCCAGTCGAGGGCGTTGAGCAGGGTGCCGGTGATCCGCGCGCCGGTCATGCCGAACGGGTGCCCGACGGCGATGGCGCCGCCCATCACGTTCAGCTTCTCCAGCGGGATGTCGAGCTGGCGGTACGAGGGGATCACCTGGGCGGCGAACGCCTCGTTGATCTCCACCAGGTCGACGTCGTCGATGGTCATGCCGGCCCGCTCGAGTGCCTGCCGGGTGGCCTCGACCGGGCCGAGGCCCATGATCTCCGGCGACAGGGCGGTCACGCCGGTGGAGACGATCCGGGCCAGCGGGGTGATCCCGAGGTCCTTCGCCTTCTGGGCGCTCATGACCACCACGGCGGCCGCGCCGTCGTTGAGCGGGCAGCAGTTGCCGGCGGTGATCCGGCCGTCCGGGCGGAACACCGGCTTCAGGCCGGAGACCGCCTCCAGGGTGACCCCGGGCCGGGGGCCGTCGTCGGTGCCGACCACCGTGCCGTCCGGCGTGGTGACCGGGGTGATCTCCCGGGCCCAGAAGCCGTCGGCGATGGCCTTCTCGGCGAGGTTCTGGCTGCGTACGCCGACCTCGTCCATGTCGGCGCGGGTCACGTCGTGGACCTGGGCCAGGTTCTCGGCGGTCTGCCCCATGGTCAGGTAGATGTCCGGCAGCTCGCCCGCCTCGCGCGGGTCGGTCCAGACCGGCGCGCCGCCCTGGGCGCGGGCCTTCGAGCGCTCGGCCGCCGCCGCGAAGCGCGGGTTCTCCCAGCCGCCGCCGACCAGCGCCTGCGCCTCGGGCGGGAGGCCGTCGGAGTTGCCGCGGGCGTACCGGGAGACGGTCTCCACGCCGGCGGAGATGAAGACGTCGCCCTCGCCGGCCCGGATCGCGTGCATCGCCATCCGGGTGGTCTGCAGCGAGGACGCGCAGTAGCGGGTGAGGGTCGCGCCGGGCAGGGTGTCCAGGCCCATCAGGGTGGCGACGACCCGGGCCATGTTGAAGCCCTGCTCGCCGCCGGGCAGGCCGCAGCCCAGGTAGAGGTCGTCGATCTCGGTCGGGTCGAGCTGGGGGACCTTGTCCAGGGCGGCCCGCACGATGGTCGCGGCGAGGTCGTCCGGGCGGACGTCGCGCAGGGACCCCTTGTGCGCCCGGCCGATGGGGGAGCGGGCGGTGGCGACGATGACGGCGTCGCGGGACGACTCAGTCGGCATGGAGCCAACGTTAACCCGTCGGTAACTTCGCGCGGAAGCTGGCGGCCGACCGGGAAATGTCACGTCCGGCGGGGGCGCGACGCCCGGCGGGCCAGCGGCGGGACGCGACCGCGGCGGCCGGCGGGTCAGCGGCGGGACGCGACCGCGGCGGCCGCCGCGACGGCGGGCAGCAGGGCGTGCGCCCAGACCCGGTAGCCGTCGGCGGAGGGGTGGTAGCCGTCGTGGCACAGGGTGCCCGCGTCGGCGCGGAACACCGGACCCGTCTCGGTGGCCAGGTCGACCACCGTGCCCCCGGCGTCGAGCACCGCCGCCGTCTGCGCGCGGGCGACCCGCCGCCCGGACCAGCCGACCAGGTGCCGCAGCGGCGGCGCGATCGCGCGTACGGCGCCGAGGTCGGGGCAGGTGCCGACGACCACCTCCACCCGGGCCTCGCGGAGCCGGTGCACGGCCGCCGCGAGGTAGGCGGCGGCCTCCGCCGGCCGACGCAGGGTGGTGGCGTCGTTGGCACCGATCAGGATCACCGCCACGTCGGGGCGCTCGCCGAGCAGCGCCCGGGCCACCTGGGTGGCGAGGTCGGTCGAGCGGGAGCCGGAGACGCCGACGCTGGACAGGTGCACCTGCCGGCCGTTCGGGCCCTCGGCGAGCAGGTTGGCCAGCTGGCCGCCGATGGTGTCGTCGAGGCGTTCGACCCCGACGCCGAGGGCGGACGAGTCGCCGAGCAGCACCAGCCGCACCGGCGGGGCGCCGGCCCGCCCGACCGTGGCGCGCAGCGCCAGCCCGAGCTCCGGCTGGGCGTAGTGGCGGTGCCGGGCGACGAAGGCCTGACCGGCGAGGACGGCGGCGCCGCCGACCGTGCCGGCGACCAGGGAGAGTGCCGCGGCCCGACCCAGTCGACCGGCGAGCCCCGAGGGGATGAAGCGTTCGCTCATGCCAGTCCCTCCAGAGTGGGTGAGTCGGCGGCGGGGCCGGGTTGCGGCACCGCGCCGACACCGAAGAAGGCCCGTCGGCGCAGCTGCGCCCACCGACCGGCGGGGCCGCGGTCGCGCCCCCGCACCTGGGTGCCGCTGACCTCGGTGCCCGCGTGTCGAGCGGCCTCCTGGGCGGCCGCGGGGAGCGAGCGTACGCCCTCGCCCCGGGCCGGGGTGGTGCGCCGCTCCTGCCCGGCGCCCAGCGCGGACAGCACGGTCGGCAACAGCGCGGCGGCGGCCACGGCGTAGCCCTCCGCCGAGGGGTGGAACCGGTCCCAGGCGAACATCCGGGTCGGCTCGGCGGTGAACCGGGGGCCGAGCAGGTCACCGAGGGAGACCGTCCAGCCGCCGGCCTCGACCACGGCCACCGTCTGGGCGGCGGCGAGCTGCCGGCTCCAGCGCCGGGCCAGCCAGCGCAGCGGCGGCTGGATCGGGCGGATCGCGCCCAGGTCGGGGCAGGTGCCGACGACCACCTCGCAGCCGGCGGCGCGCAGCGTGCGGACGGCCTCGACCAGATAGCGCACCGCCAGGCCGGGCGGCGTGCGGTTGGTCACGTCGTTGCCGCCGATCAGGATCACGGCGACGTCGGGCCCGCACTCCAGCGCCGCCTCCACCTGGTGCTTCAGCACGGCCGAGATGGCGCCGACCACCGCGAACCGGTGCAGCCGGACGGGCCGCTGGAGGCGGCGGGACAGGCCGGTGGCGAGCAGGGCGCCCGGCGTCTCCCGGCGGCGGTGCACGCCGTAGCCGGCGGCCGACGAGTCGCCCAGCACGACCATGGTGACCGGTGGGCCGGGCAGCTTCGCGCCGTAGACCCCGTCGCAGCGGGGCGGCGGCGCCTCGGCCATCGGGATCGTGCGGCGGGCCTGCCGGGCCTGCCCGAGGAGCACGCCGCCGGTCGCCACCGCGGCGGCCGCCGTGGCACCCGTGCCGATCGCCGCCAGGCGGGCGATCTGCCGAGCGCGTTGCCAGCGCGAACCAACCGGGACAGCGGAACCAACGACCCCCATGCAGCGACATTATCGCGCCGGAACGACACGCCGCCGTCGTCGTGTCGGCTCGCGGATGGCTGGAAGACGACCGTCCTGGGTACCTGTTCCGGTGACCGGGCGACAGTTGCGCCGGCACGTCACCCTGGCACGCGGAGAGGGGCCGAACATGGGGAAGACATTGAAGCGGAGCGCCGCGTTCAGCGCGCTGGCGAGGGCGCTCGCGGCGGGGTCGCGGGGCGGGCCGTCACTCGGGGCGCGGCTCGCGGCGCTGCCCCGGATGATCCGGGCGACCACCCGGGGGGAGTACGACGGTGGCCTGCGGCTGGCCCTGATGACCGCCGCGACGGCGTACATCGTCTCGCCGATCGACCTGCTGCCGGAGATCCCGCTGGCGATCTTCGGGCTGGCCGACGACGCGGTCATGGTGACCTGGCTGGCCGGCAGCGTGCTCGCCGAGACCGAGCGGTTCCTGGAGTGGGAGGCCCGCCGCAGCTCCGTGATCCCCGGGCACGTGGTGTCCTGAGCCGACGTACCCTGAGGCGTCGAGAAAACGTCTGCCCGGCCGCCGCCGGCGGCGCCGGAGGAGAAGGGCAACAACGAGGTGCGGTACTACGACAACGTCGTCGAGCTGATCGGCAACACCCCGCTGGTACGGCTGCGCAACGTCACGGCCGGCATCCAGGCCACCGTGCTGGCGAAGGTGGAGTACCTCAACCCGGGCGGGTCGGTGAAGGACCGGATCGCGCTGCGGATGGTGGAGGACGCGGAGAAGGCGGGCATCCTCCAGCCCGGCGGCACGATCGTCGAGCCGACCAGCGGCAACACGGGCGTCGGCCTGGCCCTGGTGGCCCAGCTCAAGGGCTACAAGTGCGTCTTCGTCTGCCCCGACAAGGTCAGCCAGGACAAGCAGGACGTGCTGCGGGCGTACGGCGCGGAGGTGGTGGTCTGCCCGACCGCCGTGGCGCCGGAGGACCCGCGCTCCTACTACAACGTCTCCGACCGGCTGGCCCGGGAGATCCCCGGCGCCTGGAAGCCCAACCAGTACAGCAACCCGGCCAACCCGCGCTCGCACTACGAGACCACCGGCCCGGAGCTGTGGGAGCAGACCGGGGGCGGGCTCACCCACTTCGTGGCGGGCGTCGGCACCGGCGGCACCATCTCCGGCATCGGCCGCTACCTGAAGGAGGCGTCGGAGGGCCGGGTCAAGGTCATCGGCGCCGACCCGGAGGGCTCGGTCTACTCGGGCGGCACCGGCCGGCCGTACCTGGTCGAGGGCGTCGGCGAGGACTTCTGGCCGGAGACGTACGACCGGGGCCTCGCCGACGAGATCATCGAGGTCTCCGACAAGGCGTCGTTCGAGATGACCCGGCGGCTGGCCCGCGAGGAGGGCCTGCTGGTCGGCGGCTCCTGCGGCATGGCCGTGGTGGCCGCCCTGGAGGTGGCCCGCAAGGCCGGCCCGGACGACGTGGTCGTGGTGCTGCTGCCGGACAGCGGCAAGGGCTACCTGTCGAAGATCTTCAACGACACCTGGATGGCCCGGTACGGCTTCCTGGACAACTCCGGCACGGAGCCGACGGTCGCCGACGCGCTGGCCAACAAGCCGGGCGGCCTGCCCGAGCTGGTGCACGTCCACCCGACCGAGACGGTCCGCGACGCGATCGACTACATGCGCGAGTACGGCGTCTCGCAGCTACCGGTGCTCAAGGCCGAGCCCCCGGTGGTGACCGGCGAGGTGGCCGGCTCGATCGCCGAGAAGGACCTGCTCGACGCGCTGTTCACCGGCCAGGCGCACCTGCACGACACGATCGAGCGGCACATGGCCGAGCCGCTGCCGATGATCGGCGGCGGGCAGCCGGTGAGCGAGGCGGTCGGCCTGCTGGAGAAGTCCGACGCCGCCCTGGTGCTGGTCGACGGCAAGCCGAAGGGTGTCCTCACCCGGCAGGACCTGCTCGCCCACCTCGGCGCCCGCTGACGGTGTAAGGAAGGGCCCCTTGTTAACGCTATGCGTTAACAAGGGGCCCTTCCTTACACGCAGACGGCGGTCAGAGCGGTCGGTCGTACCGGAGTTGGGGCACGACCACCGGGCCGAGGTGCTCGTCCCGTGCGGTGCCGGTGCGTACCCAGCCGCCGCGCTCGTAGAAGCGCCGGGCGTGCGCGTTCGACGCCAGCACCCACAGCACCGCCCGCGACCAGCCGCGCGAGCGCATGGCGTCCAGCGCGTCGACCATGAGGGCCCGCCCGGTGCCCCGGCCGCGCTCGGCCGGGTCGAGGTGGAGGGCGTTGAGCAGCCCCGTCGCCGGGTCGCCCTCGTCGTCGGGGCCGAGGTAGCTGAAGCCGACCAGCCGGCCGTCGCGTTCGGCGACGGTCATCCGGTGGTCGTCGCGCTCCCACCCCCACCGCTCGGCCCAGTACCGCCCCATCGCCTCCGGTCCCGGCTCGGCCAGCGCCTCGGGCGGGACGAACGACGCGTACGCCGCGACCCGGGACCGCTGGTGCAGGGCGCCGACCGGCATCAGGTCGGCCGCGGTGGCGGGGCGGAGGGTGACCGTCACCCGGCCGAGGCTACCCGCCGGGGCGGGACCTGCACGGTGGTCAGGTCCTCGGCGATCACCAGGTCGCCGTCGAAGTGCGCGCGGGCCTCGTCGGCGAAGCGGGCCGCGTCCGCGTACCGCTGCGAGAAGTGGGTGAGCACGAGCCGGCGTACGCCCGACTCGGCCGCCACCCGCGCGGCCTGGCCCGCCGTGAGGTGGCCGACCTCGGCGGCGAGCGCGGCCTCCGAGTCGAGGAAGGTCGACTCGATGACCAGCAGGTCGGCGTGCTCGGCGAGGGCGTAGACCCCGTCGCAGAGCCCGGTGTCCATCACGAACGCGAACCGCTGCCCGGGCCGGGGCACGCTCACCTCCTCCCGGGTGACGCGGCGCCCGTCGAGGTCGAGGTGGCCGACCCGGTTCAGCTCGCCGACGGCCGGCCCGGCGATGCCGTACGCGGCCAGCTTCTCCGGCAGCATCCGGCAGCCGTCCGGCTCGACGAGCCGGTAGCCGTACGTCTCGATCGGGTGCCGCAGCCGGCGGGCCTCTAGCGTGCCGACGCCCAGGGTGATCCGCTGCCCGTCGGCCTCGATCGGCTCGACGCGCAGCTCGGCGGTCTCGTGGAAGGAGCTGGCGTGCCGCAGCCGGGCGAAGTATTCCGCGCCGCCGGCCGGGAAGTGCACCGCCACCGGGTGCGGCACCCGGTCCAGCGAGAGCCGCTGGATGGTGCCGGGCAGGCCGAGGCAGTGGTCGCCGTGGAAGTGGGTGACGCAGATCCGGGTCAGGTCGGTGGCGGTGACCGTGGAGTGCAGGAGCTGCCGCTGGCTGCCCTCGCCCGGGTCGAAGAGGATCACCTCGTCGTCCCAGCGCAGCACGTACCCGTTGTGGTTGCGCTGCCGGGTCGGGGCCTGGCTGGCCGTTCCGAGCACCACCAGCTCGCGCATCGACACGGTTGACCTCCGGCTGCGTCGACCACCCGGCCCGGAAAAGGGTCGACCCCCGGGCTTCCGCGCTCGCGCGCGGGCCGGCTGGACTGGGCCGGCACCCCGGGGGTCGGGTGGCTGTCGTGGATTCGCCGCACCGCTGCCACACGGTCTCGACGATGGTGCCTGTGCCCGCCTCGCGGCGGACGAGTTTACTGTCGAGGACAGCGGCTAGCGGACAGCCACCTCACGAGTCCGATTGCTATACAAGTCTGGACCACCTCCTTTCCCGTGTACGGCCACGCTATCCAGCGGCCGGGCCGGCGGCAACGGATTTCGATCACAGGCCCCCGGGGAATACGTTCAGGGGGTTTCCGTGATGCCGATGGGTCCCTCGCGGGGGCCCTCCTCGCTGGCCGGCTGCACGGCCAGCGACGGGAAGTCGGCCAGGTCGCCCTCCGGCTCGGCGTCCCACTCGGGGAAGACCAGGTCGCTCTGGAGGTAGAGGCAGAGCAGTTGGGTGAGCTGGCGCAGCCCGTCGAGGTGGGTGCGCTCGTGCCCGTGGGTGGCGTCCACGCCGAAGCCGAGCAGGGCCACCCGGGCGTGCGCCCCGGCCTCCACCGCCGCCGCCACGTCCGAGCGGTAGTAGTCGAAGACGTCCCGGACCAGGCGCACCCCGTGCTCGGCGGCGATCGAGGCCAGGTTGCGGGTCAGGTGGTAGTCGAACGGCCCGACGCCGTCGCCCATCGCCAGGGTGGCCGCGTCCTCCCGGGACTGCTGGCCGGGGGCGACCACCGCCGCGTCCACGGAGACGATCTCCGCGACGTCCGGGTCCAGCCCGTGGCTGGCCCCGTGCCCGATCTCCTCCGTCACGGTGACCAGCAGGTGCGCGGTGACCGCCGGGCGTACGCCGGCGTCGACCATCGCCTTGAACGCGGTCAGCACCGCCGCCACGCCCGCCTTGTCGTCCAGGTGTCGGGACTTGACGTACCCGGAGGGGGTGACCGTCGGGTTCGGCAGGAACGCGACGAAGTCACCGGCGTCGATGCCCAGCGCGCGCAGGCCGGCGATGTCGTCGACCGGCTCGTCGACCCGCACCTCGACCTGCTCCCAGCCGATGCCCTGGGAGTCGACGGCCTCGTTGTAGCGGTGCCCGCTGGCCTTCAGGGGGAGCACCTGCCCGGTGATCACCCGGTCCAGGTCGTCGGTGAAGATCCGCACGTGCGCGCCCTCGGCGAACCGGGCGCTGTGCGTGCCGATCGGCTTCAGCTCCAGCCGGCCGTTCTCCTTCAGCCGCTTGACCATGCCGCCGATGGTGTCGGTGTGCACCACGATCGCCCGGTCGGCGCCGGTGGAGCGGGGGCCGGGCAGGAAGGCGCTCAGCGCGCCGCGCCGGGTCAGCGTGGAGCCGATGCCGAGCGCGGAGAGCCGCTCGCCCACGTACTGCTGCACGTGGTCCGTACGCCCGGACGGGCTCGGGACCTCCAGCAGCTCCACCAGCACCTGGCGCAGGTAGTCCAGGTCGATCTCCAGAGGTCTCGGGCTCACGCGGCGCCTCCCGGGCCGACCGGGGACCAGAGCCGCTGCGGCGCGCGGGTGCCCGGGAAGAGCAGGTCGACGAAGCGCTCGGCGGTCGGCTGCGGCTCGTGGTTGGCCAGGCCGGGCCGCTCGTTGGCCTCGATGAAGACGTGCTCGGGCCCGTCCGGCGCTTCGACCAGCAGGTCCAGCCCGGTGACCGGGATGTCCAGCGCGCGGCTGGCCGTCACGCACGCCTCGGCGATCGCCGGGTGCAGCTCGGCGGTGACGTCGTGGATGGTGCCGCCGGTGTGCAGGTTGGCGGTCTTGCGTACGGCCAGCACCTGCCCCTCGGGCAGCACGTCGTGCAGCTCGTGGCCGACCTCGGCCAGCACGTCCCGGGTCATGTCGTCGATCGGGATCGTGGACTCGCCGCCCGTGGCGGCGGCCCGGCGGCGGCTCTGTCGCTCGATCAGCTCGGCGATGTCGTGCACCCCGTCGCCGGTGATCGAGGCGGGCCGACGGACCGCGGCGGCCACCACCTCGTGGTCGATGACGACCACCCGCAGGTCCTCGCCGGCACGCATCTCCTCGATCAGCACGTCCGGGCAGAACCGGGCGGCCAGTTCGACGGCGGCGGCCAGCGCCTCGGGGGTGCGTACGCCCACCGTGATGCCGTTGCCCTGCTCGCCCCGCGCCGGCTTGACCACCACCCGGCCGGCCTCGGCGAGGAAGGCCGCGTCGCCGTCGTCGCCCGTGGCGGTCCGCCCGCGCGGCACCGACAGGCCCGCCTCGGCGAGGATCCGGCGGGTCACCCGCTTGTCGTCGCAGCGGCTCATCGCCACCGCCGAGGTCAGCTCCGACAGCGACTCGCGGGTCCGGACGGTGCGCCCGCCGCTGGTCAGCCGCAGCTCGCCCCAGGCCGGGTCGGTCACCTCCACCCGGATGCCGCGGCGCATCGCCTCGTCGGCGACGATCGTCGCGTACGGGTTGAGCTGGTCGTACCCCTCGGGCGTGGCGGGCAGGAAGAGCCGCTCGTTGATCGGGTTCTTCCGCTTCACGCAGAGCGTCGACGTCCGGTAGAAGCCGAGTCGCTCGTAGAGCCGGATCGCCCCGGCGTTCTCCGCGAGCACGGACAGGTCCACGTACGCCCGGCCGCGCGCGACCAGCCGGGCGGCCAGCGCGGTGATCAGGGCCTGGCCGGTGCCGGGCGGCGCCGTGTTGAAGTCGACGGTGAGGCACCACAGGCTGGCCCCGTTGTCCGGGTCGTCGAAGACCGCGACGTGGTCGACGCCGGTGATGGTGCCGACGACCTCGCCGGTGGCGTCCTCGGCGACCAGGTGCAGGAAGCGGTCGGTGCGGGCGTTGGCGACGAGCACGTCGACCGGGGCGGTGACCATGCCGTTGCGGGCGTAGATCCGGTTCACCGCGTCCGCGTCGGCGGCGTCGGCCAGCGGGCGGATCGCCAGCCCCGGGACGTCGTCGTCGGCCGGCCGGTCGCCGTCCAGCGGCAGCCGGTAGGTCAGCGACGGGTCGATGAACAGCTCGTCGGGCAGCCGGGACACCAGCACGTGCGGGTCGCGCAGGTAGATGCAGATGTCCCGGGAGCCGGCGGCCTCGGAACGCAGCACGGCGGCGACGGCGGCCTGGTCGGCGAAGGTCTGCCCGAAGACGAGCCGGCCCCAGCCGCAGTCCAGCACCACGTCGGTGTCGCCCTCGCGGGCGGGCGTCTCCGGTGTGCCCGGGGCCATCGGGTCGCCGCCGGGCCCGACCCGCTCCCGTCGCCGGCCGCCACGGAACCGGTCGGACCGGGCCGTGCCGGTCGCCAGGGTGTCGGTCACGGTCAGTCGATTCCGTGGCTCTGGAGCCACATTTCCAGGAGTCCGAGTTGCCACAGCTTGTTTCCGTTCAGCGGGGTCAGTTCGGCGTTCGGGTCGGCGAGCAGCGCGTCGACGTAGTCGGCGCGGAACAGGTCGCGGCGGCGGGCCTCGGGCGCGGAGAGCGCGTCGCGTACCCGGTCGAGGAGCTTGCCCTCCAGGTGGGTGAGGCCGGGGACCGGGAAGTAGCCCTTCGGCCGGTCGATGACCTCGTGCGGCAGCACCCGGCGGCCGATCTCCTTGAGCACCCCCTTGCCGCCCTGCGCCAGCTTGAGTTCCGGCGGGCAGCTCGCGGCCAGTTCGACGAACTCGTGGTCGAGGAACGGCACCCGGGCCTCCAGCCCGTGCGCCATGGTCATGTTGTCCACCCGCTTGACCGGGTCGTCGGTCAGCATGACCTGGGTGTCGATCCGCAGCCCGGCGTCGACCGCGGTCTGGGCGCCGGCCCGGCCGAGGTGCGCGGCCACGAACTCCCGGGCCGGGTCGCCGTCGGCCAGCCAGGCCGGGTTCAGCACCTGGGCCAGCCCGGCCGCGTCCCGGTCGAGGAACGCCCGGGCGTACGTGTCGAGCGCCTGGTCCCGGCCGACGCGGGCGAGCGGCGGATACCAGTGGTAGCCGCCGAGGATCTCGTCCGCGCCCTGGCCGGACTGGACCACCTTGACGTGCTGCGACACCACCTCGCTGAGCAGGTAGAACGCCACGCAGTCGTGGCTGACCATCGGCTCGGACATCGCGGCGACGGCCGCTTCCAGCGGCGGCACCAGGTCGGCGGCGGCCACCCGGATCTGGTGGTGGTCGGTGTCGAACGTCTTCGCGACGAGGTCCGAGTAGCGGAACTCGTCACCCTCCCGGCCGCCGACGGAGTCGAAGCCGATGGAGAAGGTGGAGAGCCCGCGCTGGCCCTCGCCGGCGAGCAGGGCGACCACCAGGCTGGAGTCCAGGCCACCGGAGAGCAGCACGCCGACCGGCACGTCGGCGACCATCCGCCGGCGCACGGCGGTGGTCAGCGACTCGAGCAGGGCGTCCTGCCAGTCCTTCTCGGACCAGCCGGCCCGCTCGGCGGCGCGGGTGAAGGCCGGGTCCCAGTAGACCCGCTCGGAGGTGCCGTCGGCCTCGTAGACCCGTACGGTCGCCGGGGGCAGCTTGGCGACGCCGCGCAGGATGGTGCGTGGCGGCGGCACGATGCTGTGGAAGCTCAGGTAGTGCGCGAGCGCGACCGGGTCGATGGTCGTGTCGATCCCGCCGCCGGCCAGCAGCGCGGGCAGGGTGCTGGCGAAGCGCACCACGCCCGGCGTCTCGGCCACGTAGAGCGGCTTGATGCCGAGCCGGTCCCGGGCCAGCACCAGCCGGCCGGTGTCCCGCTCGCTGATCGCCACGGCGAACATGCCGACCAGGTGGTCGACGAAGTCGGGCCCCCACTCCGCGTACGCCTTGAGCACGACCTCGCTGTCGCCGAAGGAGAAGAAGCGGTGGCCCTTGGCCTGGAGCTCCTCGCGCAGCTCGCGGTAGTTGTAGACGCACCCGTTGAAGACTCCGGTCAGCCCCGCGTCCGGGTCGACCAGCGGCTGCCCGCTCGCGGCGGAGAGGTCGATGATCTTCAGTCGTCGGTGTCCGAGGGCCGTCGGGCCCTGGGCCCAGACGCCGCTGTCGTCGGGCCCCCGGTCGCTCATCGTGGCCGCCATGCGCTCCACCGCCGACACGTCGGCGCGCGAGCCGTCACGGCGGAACTCTCCCGCAAGTCCGCACATGCGAGGCAATGCTGCCAGAGGCCGGTGCGGTTCGCCCGTTGAGCTGATGTCGGGGGAGTGGGCGGTTGCTAGGATGCGCGCCTTCGCGTGTCAAGCCCCCGGGCCGGCCGGAGTTTTCCCGCCCGGCATCGCCCGGTGCCTGATTGGAAACGGGCCTGCGGTGTGACAAACACCGCAGACCCGTTCGCGGGCGTCGCGCGGGCTCAGCCGGCGGTGCGGGCGATGCCCACCGGGCAGCTCAGCCCGTTCGGGCCGTGGTTGCAGTACCCGTTCGGGTTCTTCGTGGGTGCGAGGTACTGCTGGTGATGATCCTCGGCGAGGTAGTAGGCGCCGAGCCGGTCGATCTCCGTGGTGATCTCGCCCTTGCCGGCGCGCGCCACGATCGGCGCGAACGCGTCCCGCGACGCCTGCGCGGTGGCGAGCTGCTCGTCGGTGGTGGCGTAGATCGTCGACCGGTACTGGGTGCCCACGTCGTTGCCCTGGCGCATGCCCTGGGTCGGGTCGTGGTTCTCCCAGAAGACCTTGAGCAGGTCCTCGTAGCTGATCGTGCTGGGGTCGTAGACCACCTGGACCACCTCGGCGTGCCCTGTCATGCCCGAGCACACCTCCTCGTACGTCGGGTTCGGCGTGATGCCGCCCGCGTAGCCGGCCGACGTGGTGAGCACGCCGGGCAGGGTCCAGAACAGCCGCTCGGCGCCCCAGAAACAGCCCATGCCGAACACGGCCACCTGCGAGCCCTCCGGGAACGGACCCTTGAGGGGGGTGCCCAGCACCTCGTGCCGGTCCGCGACGGGCATCGCGATCAGACGACCCGGCAGGGCCTGGTCGGGGGTGGGCAGCTCGGCCTTCATACGGCGCAGGAACACGGTGGGACTCCTCTCGTACCTCTCCCAGCGTGCAACACCGCCGGACCCGCCTTCCTTACCCGCCCCGCCGCCACTCAGGCCCGGCGGTACCTCGTCCTGGCGTATTCAGTGACCCACTTCCGGCTGCTCCGCCAGACGCCGTCGTCTCCCTTCACCGCCCTGAGGCGCCCGCGGGCGGCGGCGACCCGCAGGGCGTCCTGCGTGAGGTCCGCGGTGGCGAGCGCTGGCAGCGGCAGCAGCTTCACGGGGCCGGCGACGGCGGGCATGACGAAGCGGTACAGATTGGTCGTGACGCTGCGCGCGATGAGTTCGCCGAGAGGCCCCGGTTCCCCGGCGTCGGCCTTGCGCATTGCCCTGAGATAGCTGTCCCGGTCGCGTTTGTAGATGATCGCCGGCGGATAGCCGAGCCTGCCCAGCAGGAGGCTGAGCAGGAGCCGTCCCGCACGCCCATTCCCGTCCAGGAAGGGGTGAACCACCTCGAAGGTGTTGTGGAGGACGGCGAGGCGTTCCGCGAGGGGCGTGTCGCTGTCCTCGCGCAACCTGTTGACATCGTCGGTCCACGTGCGCATCCGCGAATCCACCTCCGGCCACGGCGGGGGCTTCATGCCGCCGGGGAAGCGAGCGATCTCGTGCCGCCGGAAGTTGCCCGGAGCCTCTGAGTCGAGCGCATGCGGGTGTGGCGCTACCGTCCAGACCGGTGTCATCGCAAGGTAATGGACGTGCCGGACCTCCTGTACGGACAGGAGTTGGCCGTCCTGCCAATCGCCTGGTGCCAGTGCCTGACCGTAGACCCACCTCGCGGCGTCGGCGTAGCCCCGGACCTCCATGTAGTCCCGAAGTGGCTTGGCGCCGACCGCGCGGCCCTCGTCGAGGAGCTTCTCGACCTCCTGCAGCACGAGCGTGTTGCCTTCGATGGCCGTGCTGTTGTGGGCTTCCTGATGCCAGATGTCCGACCAGATGTCTTCCGCCTCGTCCGGCGACGGCAGGCCACCCAGGCGCTCTCGCAACTCGAGGACCGCCTCTTCCAAACGCCGGTGCACCGTTGCCCGAGATGGTCGACCGGGTCCCGCCATGCTCGCCGCTCCCACGGTTGTTCGGCTGAGGAAAAATTATTCTACCGAACAGATTGACCTGACTTTGTTCGCCCTGGCCGGAGAAATCCGAACGAACAAAAGGCGCCCCGGGTCCCTCAGTAGGGGCGGTGGGCCCTGCCCACGTTGTCCTCAGTCGCCAGCCTCAGCGGGCGGCGGAGATCCGGGTGGCGTACGCCTGGGCCTCGGCGTCGTCGGCGTAGCGGGTGCGGGGCCAGAAGAAGCCGCGCAGCCCGTCGCCCTTCGTCCGGGGCACCACGTGGGTGTGCAGGTGCGGGACCGACTGGGACACCTTGTTGTTCATCGCCACGAACGTGCCGCCGGCCCCCAGACCGGTCTCCACCGCCAACGCGAGCCGCCGGACCAGGCCGAAGTAGCCGGCCAGCCCCTCGGCGGGCAGGTCGGCCAGGGTGACCAGGTGGGTGCGCGGCACCACCAGCACGTGCCCCTTGAAGACCGGCCGGGTGTCCAGGAACGCCACCCCGTCCGGCTCGTCGGCGACCCGGAACGCCGGCACCTCGCCCGCCACGATCCCGCAGAACACGCACCCGCTCACCCGGGCAGGGTAACCGCCGCCGGGAAGGGCGGCCGTGCGGTGGCAGAGCCGGGTGATCCATCGGGTGCGGGTTGTGACGCCTCCCGCGGCCCCGGCGACTAGCCTCACGGGAATGAGTCACGGCTTCGAGACGCTCGCCATCCACGCCGGTCAGGACCCGGAAGCCCGCACCGGCGCGGTGATCCCTCCGATCTACCAGACCAGCACGTACGCCCAGGACGCCGTCGGCGCGCCCCGGCTGGGCTACGAGTACAGCCGCTCCGGCAACCCGACCCGCGACGCGCTCCAGGAGTGCCTCGCCGCGCTGGAGGGCGGGTCGGTCGGCCTCGCCTTCGCCAGCGGACTGGCCGCCGAGGACACCCTGCTGCGCACCGTCTGCAAGCCGGGCGACCACGTGGTGATCCCCGACGACGCGTACGGCGGCACGTACCGGCTCTTCGCCCGGGTCGCCGAGCGCTGGGGGCTGGACTACACCCCGGCGCGGGTCTCCGACCCGGACGCGATCCGGGCCGCCGTCGAGCCGGGCCGGACGAGGATCGTCTGGGTGGAGACGCCCACCAACCCGCTGCTCGGCATCGCCGACATCGCCGCGCTGGCCGGGGTCGCGCACGACGCGGGCGCCCTGCTGGTGGTCGACAACACCTTCGCCTCGCCGTATCTCCAGCAGCCGATTGCGCACGGCGCGGACGTGGTGGTGCACTCCACCACCAAGTACGTCGGCGGTCACTCCGACGTGGTCGGTGGCGCGCTGGTCGCGGCCGACGCCGGGCTCGGGGAGGAACTGCGCTACCACCAGAACGCGATGGGCGCGATCAACGGCCCCTTCGACGCGTGGCTCACCCTGCGCGGCATCAAGACGCTCGGTGTACGCATGGACCGGCACTGTGACAACGCCGAGCGGATCGCGGCCTACCTGGACGGGCACGCCAAGGTCGGTCAGGTCATCTACCCGGGACTGCCCTCGCACCCCGGCCACGAGGTCGCCGCGAAGCAGATGCGCCGGTTCGGCGGCATGATCTCGTTCCGGGCCGCCGGCGGCGAGGAGCACGCCGTGGAGATCTGCAACCGGGCGAAGCTGTTCGTCCTCGCCGAGTCGCTGGGCGGCGTGGAATCCCTGATCGAGCACCCGGGCCGGATGACACACGCAAGTGCTGCCGGCTCGCCGCTTGAAGTTCCCGGCGATCTCGTGCGACTGTCTGTCGGCATCGAGACGGTCGACGACCTGCTCGCCGATCTGGAGCAGGCGCTGGGCTGACCGCTGGCTGGGAGGGTGGCCGTGCAGGACATCATGCCGACCTGGGTGGGGGCGACCGCCAAGCAGATCGCCCGGGGCGTACGCCGGGGCGACGTCACGGCCACCCAGGTCGTCGCGGACCACCTCGACCACATCGCCCGGGTCGACGCCGACCTCGCCGCGTTCCGCACGGTACGCGGCGGGGAGGCGATCACCGAGGCGGAGAAGGTCGACGAGCAGGAGGACCTGGCCAACCTGCCGCTGGCCGGGGTGCCGGTGGCGGTCAAGGAGAACACCCCGGTCGCCGGCCTGCCCACCTGGAACGGGTCGGCCGCGGTCCGTACGCCCGTCGCCGAGGCCGACCACGAGGTGGTCCGTCGGCTGCGCGGCGCCGGCGCGGTGATCCTCGGGGTGACCCGGATGCCGGAGCTGGGCCTCTGGGGGATCACCGACGACGAGACCGCGGTCACCCGCAACCCCTGGGACGCCGGGCGTACCCCCGGCGGCTCCTCGGGCGGCGCGGCCGCCGCGGTCGCCGCCGGGCTGGTGCCGATCGCCCACGGCAACGACGGCCTCGGCTCGATCCGCATCCCGGCGGCCTGCTGCGGCCTGGTCGGGCTCAAGCCGGGGCGGGGCGTGGTCCCGTGCCAGCTCGGCGCGGAGGACTGGTTCGGCCTCACGGAGCACGGCATGCTCACCAGCACGGTCGCCGACGCGGCCGTCGGCTTCTCCGTGCTGGCCGGCCGCCGCCCGGAGACGCTGGTCCCGCCGCAGCGGCTGCGGGTGGGCGTCTCGCTCCGTTCGCCGGTGCGGGGCGTGCACCCCGACCAGCCCAACCGGGACGCGGTCGCCGCCGCCGGCCGGCTGCTCGCCGCCGCCGGTCACGACACGGTGCCGGCCGATCCGGTCTACCCGACCGCGCTGGGCCTGCAGGGGATCGCGACCTGGTTCGCCGCGGCGGCCGCCGACGTGCGCGCCGCCGGGCTGGACCGGCGCGGCCTCCAGCGGCGCAGCCGCCGGCACGTCGCCCTCGGCGAGTGGGCGCAGCGGCGGGGGTACGTCCGGGAGGCCGACCGGGCCGCCTGGCGCGAGCGCTCGATCGGCTTCTTCGCCGACCACTCGGTCGACCTGCTGCTCACCCCGGCCCTGGCCACCGTGCCGCCGGAGGCCGCCGGCTGGTCCGGCCGCTCCTGGCGGGCCAACATGCTGGCCAACATCCGGTACGCCCCGTTCGCCGCGCCGTGGAACATCGCCGGCCTGCCCGCCCTCGTGGTGCCGGTCGGCCGCCGTCCCGACGGGCTGCCGGTCGGCGTGCAGCTGATCGGCCCGCCCGGCTCCGAGTTGCTGCTGCTCGGCGTCGCCGGCCAGTTCGAGATGCAGGCCCCCTGGTCCCGCCACGCCCCCACCTACCCCCGCACCCCCGCCACCGTCTAACCCCACCCCCACCCCCGCCAGGTCTCCGCGATCTTGCGGTTTCCGCCCCGGCAAATGGGGATGAACGGCGCGCTTCGCGGGCCCAAGGTGCAAGATCGCGGATGGTTCCGGTGCGGGCGTCGGTGCAGGCGGCGGGGGCGGCGGGTGGCACGATCAGGGCATGACGGAACTGGTCGGTCTCGCCGACGTACGCGCCGCGCGGGAACTGCTCGCGGGCGTCACCCGGACGACCCCGCTGGAGCCCTCCCGGCCGCTCAGCGCGGCGCTGGGCGGGCCGACGTGGCTCAAGTGCGAGAACCTGCAGCGCGCCGGCTCGTACAAGGTGCGCGGCGCGTACGTGCGGATCTCCCGACTGTCCGAGGCGGAGCGGGCCAACGGCGTGGTCGCGGCGAGTGCCGGCAACCACGCCCAGGGGGTGGCGCTCGCCGCCGGCCTCGTCGGCACCCACGCCACGGTCTTCATGCCGGTGAACGCGCCGCTGCCGAAGGTCGCCGCCACCAAGGGGTACGGCGCCCAGGTCGAACTCGTCGGCAACACCGTCGACGAGTCCCTGGTCGCGGCGCAGACCTTCGCCGAGCGGACCGGGGCGACGCTCATCCACCCGTTCGACCACCGGGACGTGATCGCCGGCCAGGGCACGGTGGCCCTGGAGATCCTCGAACAGTGCCCCGAGGTCAGGACGATCGTCACCGGGGTGGGCGGCGGTGGGCTGGTCTCCGGCATGGCGGTGGCCGCCAAGGCGTTGCGGCCCGACGTGCGCGTCATCGGCGTGCAGGCGGCCAGCGCGGCAGCCTTCCCGCCCTCCCTGGTGGCCGGCGAGCCGGTACGCCTCCCGTCGTTCAGCACGATCGCGGACGGCATCGCCGTCGGCCGGCCGGGGGAGATCACCTTCACCCACGTCCGCAAGCTGGTCGACGAGATCGTCACGGTCTCCGAGGAGGACATCTCCCGGGCGCTGCTGATGCTGCTGGAGCGCGGCAAGCAGGTGGTGGAGCCGGCCGGCGCGGTGGGCGTGGCGGCGCTGCTGGCGGGCGCGGTCGAGGTGGAGCCGCCGGTCGTGGCGGTGCTCTCCGGCGGCAACATCGACCCGCTGCTGATGCTCCGGGTGATCGAGCACGGCCTCGCCGCGGCCGGCCGCTACCTGCGGGTGACCGTGCGCTGCACGGACCGCCCGGGGCAGCTCGCCTCGCTGCTCAGCGAGATCGCCGAGCACCGGGCGAACGTGGTGGACGTGGAGCACCAGCGGGCCAACCCGCGCCTGCGTCTGGGCGAGGTGGAGGTGGCGCTGTCGGTGGAGACCCGGGGCGTCGAGCACTCCGACACGCTGATCAGCGCGTTGCGGGCCAGCGGCTACCAGGTGGTCTTCGCGGCTGAGGCGTGACACCGGTCGGTGTCACGCCTCAGCGGGGTGTGCGGAGCGTCGCCCGGCTCTCACCGCCCGGTGGCGGCGGGCGAGTGCCGGGCGGTGCGGATCAGCCGGAGAACGGCTCGAAACCGACCACGGTCACCTTGATGTCGGCGCCGCTGGGGGCCGTGTAGGTGCAGGTCTGACCGGCCCGGCCGCCGAGGATCGCCTTGCCCAGCGCCGACTCCGGGCTGTAGACCGTCAGGTCGGTGGTCGACGCGATCTCCCGGGAGCCGAGCAGGAACGTCTCGGTGTCGTCCTTGTCGTCGTCGAAGTAGATCGTGACGACCATGCCGGGGGACACCACGTCGGCGGTCGGCGCCTCGCCGACCTGCGCGGTGCGGAGCAGCTCCTTCAGGTAGAGGATGCGCCCCTCGGCCTTGCCCTGCTCCTCGCGGGCCGCGTGGTAGCCGCCGTTCTCCCGCAGGTCGCCCTCCTCGCGCCGGGCGTTGATCTCGGCGGCGATGACCGGCCGGTTGGCGATCAGCTCGTCGAGCTCGGCCTGGAGCCGGTCGTATGCGTCCTGGGACAGCCAGGTGGCGGGCGCCTCGTTGCCAGTGGACACAGGCGGTCTCCTCAGATGTGCGTGCTGGCTGACAGGTGAACCTCCAAGCTACCAGTGCGGTACGACACGGGGGTGTCGACGATCACCGGCGGCACCCCGTCCGGCGCCGCCGTGTCGCCTGTGCCGGCGCGTCCGGCCCGCGTCGTGGCTGCTCAGGCCGGGGGCCGGCAGCGCACCACCTCGCCGATGAAGGGGCGGGCACTGGTGACCAGCCGGTGCTGCGTCGTCACCTGCCGCTGGCCCGGCCGGGCGGTCACCGTGACCTTTTCCTTGGCCACCTCGGCGCCGGCACGGTCCCGGGCGCGCAGCAGGCACACCGCCGATCCGCCCTCGGGCACGGTGACCCGGAAGTCGACCAGCACCTGGCTGTCGGTGATGCCGGTGTAGGTGATCACCTGGGCGTCGTAGTTCGGGTCGCCGTACTGCCGGTAGAGCCGGACCGTGACCAGGATCAGGACCGCGACGAGGGCGATCACGAGCAGCGCCGCCAGCAGCGGCCGGCGGCGGCCGGGTTCCCGGCGGCGGCCGTACCGGCCGGGCGGGAAGGCCGGCGCGCCCGGCGGAAGTGTGGCGTGCGTCTCGGTCACCGGCGGGTATCTCCTGGCGTTGTTGTCGGCGGCATCGGCAAGAATGGCAGAGTTCCATCTTCCCAGCCCGTCCCGTCGTCAAGAATGACACGTCGGCACCGTCAGGTCCCGGTGCGGGGGGAGGATGCCGGCAGATCAGCCGGGCGGTCCCGCGGGGGGTCCGCCGGCCGCCAGAGACGAGGAGCGCCGACGTTGGCAGAGCGACTGCGACTGATGGCCGTCCACGCACACCCTGACGACGAGTCGAGCAAGGGCGCCGCGACCACCGCGAAGTACGTGGCCGAGGGGGTCGACGTCCTGGTTGTCACGTGCACCGGCGGGGAGCGCGGCAGCGTGCTCAACCCGAAGATGGACCGGCCCGACGTCTGGGCCAACATCGCCGAGATCCGCCGGAGCGAGATGGACGCCGCGCGGGCCATCCTCGGCGTCGAGCAGGCGTGGCTCGGCTTCGTCGACTCCGGTCTGCCCGAGGGCGACCCGCTGCCGCCGCTGCCGGAGGGCTGCTTCGCCCTCCAGGACGTCGAGGTGGCGGCCGGCCCGCTGGTGCGGCTGATGCGCCAGTTCCGCCCACACGTCGTCACCACGTACGACGAGGAGGGCGGCTACCCGCACCCCGACCACATCATGACGCACAAGATCAGCGTGGCGGCCTTCGACGCCGCCGGTGATCCGGAGCGCTACCCGGAGCTGGGCGAGCCGTGGCAGCCGCTCAAGCTCTACTACGACATCGGCTTCTCGAAGGGCAAGATCATGGCCCTGCACGAGGCGATCCTCGCCACCGGCCGGGAGTCGCCCTACGAGGAGTGGCTCACCCGCTGGGAGGACCGGCCCGACAAGGGCCCCCGGATCACCACCCGCGTGGAGTGCGCCGACTACTTCCCGGTCCGCGACGACGCGCTGCGGGCCCACGCCACCCAGATCGACCCGGACGGCTTCTGGTTCCACGTGCCGATGGAGGTGCAGCGGCGCGCCTGGCCGACGGAGGACTTCGAGCTGGTCCGCTCGTTGGTCGACAGCCCGCTGCCCGAGTCCGACCTCTTCGCCGGGGTGCGCGAGACGGTCCATGCCCGCTGATCCGGTGGGCGGCTACGCTGGTCACCAACCGCACACCGGAGGAACGCCATGCTGACCGCTGCACAGGTGCTCGCCCAGAACAACTTCGGGGACACCCGTTCGGGTGGCCTGGCGGGGCCGATGGGCCTCTTCCTCATCCTGGTCCTGGCGACGGCGACCATCCTGCTGATCCGCAACATGAACGCCCGGCTGCGCCGGCTGCCCGACCGGTTCCCCCAGCAGGGGCCAACCGTCGACGCGCACCGGGCGGACGCGGCGGTCGTCGATCCGACAGACGGGACGCCGGCGCAGGATTCATCCTCGGACGCCCCCAAGGGGCGTCAGCAGCGCCGCAACGGGTAATCCACGCATGATTCACGTCGAACCGGGTCGTCGCCCCCTGTTGCGGCCACCGGGTTTGCCTTAGCCTTCCGCCGGGGGACCAAGAGTTCCCGAGCCGTGCGCGGAAGGGGGCGCCGATGACCACCACAGCAGCGGCCGCCCGGCGTACCGGCGATCGGCCCGTGGGCGGAGGGGATCGGTGACCTCCGGCAAGGCCGGCGAGCCGCCCAACCGGCTCGAAGACCGCGGCACCCCGCCGCGGCTGCTCCTGCTCACCGCCGCCGTCGCGCTGACCGCCCTGGTCGCCGCCGCGGTGGGGTGGACCCTGCCGACGCGCATCCCCGCCGACGCCGCGCTCGGCGGGCCGGCCCGGTTCGGCATCGCCGTCGTCGTGTTCGCCGTCGCCCAACTGGCCCGGCTGCGGTTCCGCACCGCCGCCGGAATGGTCAGCATCACCTGGGGCGAGGCCGCGCTGATCATCTGCCTCTACCTCGCGCCCGCCGGCTGGCTGCCCTCCGCCACGCTCCTCGGCGCCGGGCTCGCCTGGTCGGCGATGTCGCTGCTCGGCGACCGCCGGCCGGTGCTTGAGGTCGTCCGGATCACGGCCTCGCTGACCGCCGCCACCGCGCTGGCCGTCTCGGTCACCACCGCGCTCGGCCGGCCGCTGCTGGCCGCGCCGACGCCGGGGCTCGCCCTGGCCGTGGTCGCCGGGTCGGTCACCTACCTGCTCGCGACCGCCTGGCTGGGCGGGGCCACCCTGGCGCTCCGGCACGGCATCCCCGTCGCCCCGCCGCTGCTCGCCGCGCTCCGCGGCAAGCTGCTGATGTTCGTCGGCAACGTCGCCGTCGGGCTGGTCGTGGTGGCGCTGCTGGAACTCGACGCGCGCTGGCTGCTGCTGCTCCCGCCGCCGCTCTGGCTGCTCCAGCAGACCTACCGGCACCGGCTCCGCGCCGACCAGGAGCGCCGCACCTGGCGCGCCTTCGCCGAGGCCACCGCCGCGCTCAACCAGCTCGACGAGCGGGGGGTCGCCACCGCCGCGGTGACCGGGGCCCTGGCGCTGTTCAACGCCGAACTCGTCGACGTCGACGTCGCCCGGGGCGACGGCCGGTGGCGGCGCTACCGGGGCGACCCGGGTGGTCACCTGGTCGACCGGGAGGTCGCGCCGCCGGGCCGGACCGACCCGGCGGAGCACGAGCTGGTCCGCACCCTCACCGTGGGCGCCGCCCGGGTGGGCGAGCTGCGGGTCCGCTTCCCGCGCTCGGCCCCGCCCAGTGCCCGGGAGCGCGACGCCGTGGCCGCGTTCGGCGACGCCCTCGCCGCCGCCCTGCACGACGCCGCCACCCACCGGGAGCTGCGGCTGGTGACCGCCCGCTCGTCGTACGAGGCGGTGCACGACCAGCTCACCGGGCTGGTGAACCGGTCGGCCATGCTCAGCAAGGGCGACCAGGCGCTGCGGCAGCTCGCCCACGACCATCCGGTGGCGCTGCTGCTGCTCGACATCAACCAGTTCAAGGAGGTCAACGACACCCTCGGGCACGCCGCCGGCGACCAGTTGCTGCGCTTGACCGCCAACCGGCTGGGCACCCTCGCCCGCCCCGGGGACCTGCTCGCGCGGCTCGGCGGCGACGAGTTCGCCCTGCTGCTGACGTCGGTCCCGGTGGTCGGCGACCGGGCCGCCGCGATGGCGTACGCGCTGCGGCAGGCCCGCGAGATCGCCGAGCGGCTCGCCGCGCCGACCGAGGTGGCGGGGGTCCGGATGTCCGTCGAGGTCTCCGTCGGGGTGGTGGTCGCCGACGCCGGCACCGCCGACCTGACCGAGCTGCTGCGCCGGGCCGACATCGCGATGTACCAGGCCAAGGAGGGCGGCGGCAGCGTCGCCGCGTACGACTCCACCAGGGACGCCGCCAGCACCGACCAGCTGGCCCTGCTGGCCGAGCTGCGCGAGGCGCTGAAGGCCGACGACCAGCTGGTGCTGGCGTTGCAGCCCGCGGTCGACCTGGCCACCGGCGCGCCGACCGGAGTGGAGGCGCTGATCCGCTGGCGGCACCCGCGCCGGGGCTGGCTCGCCCCGCACGACTTCATCCGGCCGGTGGAGAACAGCGAGCAGCTCGGCAGCTTCACCCGCTACGTGCTGGACAAGGCGCTCACCGTCGCCGCCGGCTGGGCCCGGGACGGGGTCGACGTGCCGATCTCGGTCAACCTGTCGGCGCGCAGCCTGCTCGACCCCCACCTGCCCGCCGAGATCGCCGAGGCGCTGCGGCGGCACGAGGTGCCGCCGGACCGGCTGGTCCTGGAGATCACCGAGACGGTGGTGATGAGCGAGCTGGAGGTCATCGACGAGGTGCTCACCACGCTGCGGTCGATGGGCGTGCAGCTCGCGGTGGACGACTTCGGCACCGGCTTCTCCTCGCTGACGTTCCTCACCCGGATCGCCGTGGACGAGCTCAAGGTGGACCGTTCCTTCGTGATCCGGATGGCCGACTCGCCCGAGGCGGCGGCGATCGTGCGGACGACCGTCGGCCTGGCCCACGAGCTGGGGCTGCGGGTGGTCGCCGAGGGCGTGGAGACGGCCGAGCAGCGGTCCGCCCTGGCCGAGCTGGGCTGCACGGCCGCACAGGGTTACCACTTCTTCAAGCCGATGCCGGCCGACAAGATCGGGGCGGTGCTGGGCACCCTGCTCGACGAGGCCCGGCCGAACGTCTTCCCGCTGCGCGCCGACGGCGCCTCCTGACCCGGCCCGGCGCACCGCACCGCTCGGGCGGGCGCCCACGCGGAGCGCGGGCGGGCGGGGCACCGGCTGGTTATGGTCGTCGGGTGAACCGACTCGCTGACGCCACGAGCCCGTACCTCCTCCAGCACGCCGACAACCCGGTCGACTGGTGGCCGTGGTGCGACGAGGCGTTCGCCGAGGCGAAGCGCCGGGACGTGCCCGTGATCATCTCGGTCGGCTACGCCGCCTGCCACTGGTGCCACGTGATGGCCCACGAGTCGTTCGAGAACGAGCAGGTCGGCGCCCTGATGAACGACGGCTTCGTCTCGATCAAGGTGGACCGCGAGGAGCGACCCGACGTCGACGCCGTCTACATGACCGCCACCCAGGCGATGACCGGGCAGGGCGGCTGGCCGATGACCGTCTTCGCCACCCCGGACGGCACCCCGTTCTTCTGCGGCACCTACTTCCCCCGGCCGAACTTCGTCCGGCTGCTCCAGTCGGTCGCCGCCGCCTGGCGGGACCAGCGGGACGCCGTGATCACGCAGGGCGCCGCCGTGGTCGAGGCCATCGGCGGAGCCCAGGCCGTCGGCGGCCCCACCGCGCCGCTGGACGCCGCGCTGCTCGACGCCGCGGCCGACCAGCTCGGCGGCGAGTACGACGAGGTGAACGGCGGCTTCGGCGGCGCGCCGAAGTTCCCGCCGCACATGAACCTGCTCTTCCTGCTCCGGCACCACCAGCGCACCGGCTCGGCGCGGAGCCTGGAGGTCGCCCGGCACACCTGCGAGGCGATGGCCCGCGGCGGCATCTACGACCAGCTCGCCGGCGGCTTCGCCCGCTACTCGGTCGACGCGCACTGGACCGTGCCGCACTTCGAGAAGATGCTCTACGACAACGCGCTGCTGCTGCGGACGTACACCCAGCTCTGGCGGCTGACCGGCGACCCGCTCGCCGCCCGGGTGGCGGCCGAGACCGCCGCCTTCATGATCGACGACCTGGGCACGCCCGAGGGTGGCCTGGCCTCCGCGCTGGACGCGGACACCGAGGGCGTCGAGGGGCTCACCTACTCCTGGACCCCGGCCCAGCTCGTGGAGGCGCTGGGGGAGGACGACGGCCGCTTCGCCGCCGACCTGTTCGCGGTCACCGAGGAAGGATCGTTCGAGCACGGCACGAGCGTGCTGCGGCTGGCCCGGGACGTGGACGACGCAGCCCCGGACGTGGCCGCCCGGTGGGAGCGGATCCGGGCCCGGCTGCGCGAGGTCCGCGACACCCGTCCCCAGCCGGCCCGGGACGACAAGGTGGTCGCCTCCTGGAACGGGCTCGCGGTCACCGCGCTGGTCGAGCACACCGCGCTCACCGGCGATCCGGTCACCGCCGCCGCCGCGGTCCGGATCGGCGAGGTGCTCGCCGAGCGGCACATCGTGGACGGGCGGCTGCGCCGGGTCTCCCGGGCCGGCGTGGTCGGCGAGCCGGCCGGCGTGCTGGAGGACCACGGCTGCGTGGCCGAGGCGTTCTGCGCGCTGCACCAGCTCACCGGGGAGGGGCGCTGGCTGACGCTGGCCGGCCGGCTGCTCGACGTCGCGCTGGAGCGGTTCGCCGCCCCCGGCGGCGGGTTCTACGACACCGCCGACGACGCCGAGCGGCTGGTCGCCCGCCCCGCCGACCCCACCGACAACGCCACCCCGTCCGGGCGTTCGGCGATCGTCGCGGCGCTGGTCGCGTACGCGGCCCTGACCGGTGAGACCCGCTACCGGGAGGCCGCCGAGGCCGCGCTGTCGACCGTGGCGCCGATCGTCGGCCGGCACGCCCGGTTCACCGGCTACGCGGCCACCGTCGGCGAGGCGCTGCTCTCCGGGCCGTACGAGATCGCGGTGGTCACCGACGAGCCGACCGGCGACCCGCTGGTGGCGGCGGCGCACCGGCACGCCCCGCCCGGCGCGGTGATCGTGGCGGGCCGCCCGGGACAGGCCGGGGTGCCGCTGCTCGCCGACCGGCCGATGGTCGACGGGCGGCCCACCGCGTACGCCTGTCGGGGTTTCGTCTGCGAGCGCCCGGTGACGATGGTGGAGGACCTGGTCGGCCAGCTCGGCCGGCGCTGAGGCCCACGGCCGCGGCGGTGTGCGATCGGCCATCCGGCGGGGCGGCGGACGGGTCGCCCGGATAGGCTGGCGCCGCTATGGATTCCCGTACCGGTCTGCCCGTTGTCGGCATGGTGGGTGGTGGCCAGCTGGCCCGGATGACCCACCAGGCCGCGATCGCCCTCGGCCAGTCGCTGCGTGTGCTCGCGCTGGCCCCCGACGACGGCGCCGCGCTGGTCGCCGCCGACGTCCAGTACGGCGACCACACCGACCTCGCCGCGCTGCGCACCTTCGCCAAGGGCTGTGACGTGGTCACCTTCGACCACGAGCACGTCCCCACCGAGCACATCCGGGCGCTGGCCGCCGAGGGCGTGAAGCTCTTCCCGCCGGCCGACGCGCTGCTGCACGCCCAGGACAAGCGGGTGATGCGGGAGCGGCTCGGCGAGCTGGGCGCGCCGAACCCGGCGTGGCGACCGGTCGCCGAACCGGCCGACCTGGTGGCCTTCGGCGACGAGACCGGCTGGCCGGTCGTGCTCAAGGCGGCCCGCGGCGGCTACGACGGCCGGGGCGTCTGGCTGGTCGGCGACGCGGCGCAGGCCACCGAGCTGGCCGCGACGCTGCTCGCCGGCGGCACCCGGCTGATCGTCGAGGAGCGGGTGCCGCTGCGCCGGGAACTCGCCGTGCAGGTGGCCCGCTCGCCGTTCGGGCAGGTCGCCGCGTACCCGGTGGTCGAGACGGTGCAGCGGGACGGCATCTGCGTCGAGGTGCTCGCCCCCGCGCCGGGTCTGCCGGAGGAGCTGGCGGTCGCCGCCCAGCAGCTCGCCATCGACCTGGCCACCGCGCTCGGCGTGGTCGGCCTGCTCGCGGTGGAGCTGTTCGAGGTCGCCGACCCGACCGCGCCCGCCGGCAGCCGGATCGTGGTGAACGAGCTGGCGATGCGGCCGCACAACTCCGGGCACTGGACCATCGAGGGCGCGCGCACGTCGCAGTTCGAGCAGCACCTGCGGGCGGTGCTCGACTACCCGATGGGAGACACCTCGCTGACCGCGCCCGTCGTGGTGATGGCGAACGTGCTCGGCGGCGAGCCGGGCGGGATGTCGATCGACGAGCGGCTGCACCACCTCTTCGCGGCGGAGCCGGGCGCCAAGGTGCACCTCTACGGCAAGCAGGTGCGACCCGGGCGCAAGATCGGGCACGTCACGGTGCTCGGCGACGACCTGGACGACGTACGGACGCGGGCCGCGCGGGCCGCCCGCTGGCTGCGGGAGGGGCACCAGTGAGCGTGACCGGTGAACGTGCGGATGCCGTCGTCGGCCTGATCATGGGCAGCGACTCGGACTGGCCGACGATGAAGGCCGCCGCCGAGGTGCTGGACGAGTTCGAGGTGCCGTACGAGGTCGAGGTGGTCTCGGCGCACCGGACCCCGGTCAAGATGATCGACTACGGTCGGGCCGCCGCCGACCGGGGCCTGAAGGTGATCATCGCCGGTGCGGGGGGCGCCGCCGCCCTGCCGGGCATGGTCGCCTCGGTCACCCCGCTGCCGGTGATCGGCGTGCCGGTGCCGCTGAAGCACCTCGACGGGATGGACTCGCTCCTCTCCATCGTGCAGATGCCGGCCGGCGTGCCGGTGGCCACGGTGTCCATCGGCAACGCCCGCAACGCCGGGCTGCTCGCCGTCCGGATCCTGGCGGCCGGCGACCCCGCCCTGCTCGACCGGATGGCGGCCTACCAGGCGGACCTTGAGCAGTTGGTGGCCGAGAAGGACGCCGCCCTCCGCGCCTCCCTCGCCTGACGGTCCGCGCCCTCCGCGCCTCCGTCGCCTGACGGTCCGCGCCCTCCGCGCCTCCGTCGCCCGGGTCGGGTCCCGGCGACAGGGTGCGAGGACCGAGCCCGGGTGCGGTTTTCCGCACCCCGACGGCTGGGGGCGGCCCCGCGGAGTCGGCGGTCGACCTCATGGTCCGGGCCACGCCGGATTCGTAGCGTCGTCGGCATGATCCGTTTGTCGCGTGCGCCGAAGCACGCCGGCCTGTCGGCCCCGGAACCCTTCACCACGCGGATTGGCCGGTGGAGCGCCAACCATCCCTGGCTCGCCATCACGGCCTGGCTGTGCTTCGTGCTGGCCAGCGTGGTCGGCGGCAGCCTCGCCGGCACGGTCGAGGCGACCACGCAGGACAGCCTGCACGGGGAACTGGCCCGTGCGGACCGCATCGAGCAGGCCGGGGCCTTCCCCAAGGCCCCGGCGGCGGAGAGCGTCCTGATCACGGCGCGGGCCGGCGAACTCGATCTCGACCGGGCGCGGGCCGTGGCCACCGACCTGTCGACGCGCATGCGCGCCCTGCCCGACGTGGCGAAGGTGGCGGACCCGGTCACCTCCCCCAGCCGTCAGGCGCTGCTGGTCGAGGTGGAGATGGCCGGTTCGGCGGACGACGCCGACGCGCGGGTCGCGCCGCTGCTGGACGTCACGTCGCAGGCGCAGCAGCGGCATCCCGACCTCCGGGTGGAACAGGTGGGATCGGGTTCGCTGTCGAAGGCGCTGACCGAGACGCTGGCGGCCGACTTCGTCAAGGCGGAACTGATCAGCGTGCCCGTGGCGCTGGTGATCCTGCTGTTCAGCTTCGGCGCCCTGATCGCCGCCGGCGTGCCCGTCGTGCTGGCGTTGTCGGCCGTGGCCGGCGCGATGGGCCTGGCCCAGTTCGCCTCGCACATCTTCCCGGCGGGGGAGATGGTCAACAGCATCATCCTGCTGATCGGCATGGCGGTCGGCGTCGACTACTCGCTGTTCTACCTGCGCCGCGAGCGCGAGGAACGGGCCCGCGGGCGCGACCACCGCAGCGCGGTCGAGATCGCGGCCCGCACCTCGGGGCACGCCGTGCTGGTCTCCGGCGTGGCCGTCATGGTCGCCATGGCCAGCCTGTTCCTGGTCGGCGACAACACGTTCAGCTCGATGGCGACCGGCTCCATCCTGGTCGTCGGGGTGGCCATGATCGGATCCCTCACCGTCCTGCCCGCGATCCTGGTCGTGCTCGGACGCTGGGTGGACCGGCCCCGGGTGCCCTTCCTCGGCCGGCGGATCCAGCGGGCGGAGCGCAGCCGCTTCTGGGCGGCGGTCCTGCGGCCGGCGCTGCGCGCGCCGCTGGCGACGTTCGTGATCTCCGTCGGAGTGCTGGTCGTCGTGGCCGTCCCGGCGCTGGGGATGAACCTCAAGCGGCCCACCCTCACCGACCTGCCCCGCTCGATCCCGATCCTGCACACCTACGACCGCCTGGCCCAGGCGTTCCCCGGCAACGACCTCGGCACCAGCCACCTCGTCGCGATCCGCACCGGCGGCACGGGCGGGCCGGCGGTGGAGCGCGAGATCACCGATCTCGCCGCGCTCATCAAGGGGGACGGCCGGTTCGCACAGGACCGCACCCCGACCGTACGCAGGTCCGCCGACGGCACCGTCTTCCTGGCGACCGTCCGGGTCGCGGGCACCACCGACAGCCGCGCGGCCGCCGAGTCGCTGCACCGGCTGCGCGCCGAGTTGTTGCCGCAGACGGTCGGCACGGTCCCAGGCACGGAGTGGGCGGTGGCCGGCCGTACCGCCAACGACGCCGACTTCCGCGACCGCATGGCCGACGCGCTGCCGGCGGTCGTCGCGTTCGTGCTCGCCATGACCTTCCTGGTCATGCTCGTCACGTTCCGCTCGGTCGTGGTGGCGATGACCTCGATCCTGCTCAACGCGATCTCCGTGGCCGCCTCGTACGGGCTGCTGGTGCTGGTCTTCCAGCACACCTGGGCGGAAGACCTGCTCGGGTTCACCTCCAACGGCGCGATCGTGTCCTGGCTGCCGCTGATGCTGTTCGTCATCCTCTTCGGGCTCTCGATGGACTACCACGTGTTCGTCGTGAGCCGCATCCGCGAGGCGGTCCTGCGGGGCGTACCGACCCGGGAGGCGATCGAGCGGGGCATCGTCTCGTCGGCGTCCACGGTGAGCTGCGCCGCGATCATCATGGTCGCCGTGTTCTGCATCTTCGCCACCCTGTCGGTCGTCGAGTTCAAGCAACTCGGCGTGGGGCTGGCCGCCGCGATCCTGATCGACGCCACCGTCATCCGCGCGGTCGTCCTGCCGTCGCTCATGCGACTGCTCGGCGAGGCCAACTGGTGGGCGCCGCGATTCCTCGCCGGCCGTCGTCGGACCGCGGTCGCGGACACCGACCGTGACGCCGACACGCAGGTCCTCGTGGCGGCCGTCGACCGGTAGCCGGGTCGGCGGGACGGCGCGCCGCGCGTGGCGGGCCGCCGACCCCGATGATCCTTGCCCGACACACACCGAACCGGAAGGAGGACGGGCACACCGGCCCGCGAGGGCACGGCGGCCCTGACGACAGATGACCACGCCCTCGCCTGCCTCGCGGTGATCGACGGGGTGCCGAACGACCGGGCGGTCGCCTACGTCCGGCAGCACTACTCGCCCCAGGCCGTCGAGACCCCCTGGCAGCGCCGCTACGTCGCCCGGTTCCAGTAGCCGACCGCGACCATCCGGGGGCCGGGGCAGGGGCGATGGTCCCGTCGTGGGCCCCCGACCCGCACGGACGCCGCCGACGAGCAGCAGGGCCGCTCGTCGGCGGCGCTCTGTCAGCCGGCGAGGTCCGGCTCCTCCGGACGATGTCCCGCGCCATCTCGACGCCGAGCGCCGGCGGGTCGTCGCGCCGCTGCCCGAGCGCGCGCCCGGGGTTCAGCCCGACCTCGGCGTGCCGGCCCGTCCAGGCGCCGCCCGCCCGGCTTCTGGTGCGTTCGGCCCGGCCTCGGCGTCCCGTCCGACCCCGGCGCCGCCCGTCGGGCCCTGCGGCTCACCGCATGCCGCGTAGGGCCGTCTGGAGGCGTTCCTGGGCGCGGCGGCGGCGCTCGTTGCTCGCGCCGAGCACCAGCAGCAGGAGCCCGACCGGGATCAGCGCCAGCCACGGCCCGAGGCTGAACAGCGCGTGCACCGCCGCGATCGCGGTGACGGCGGCGCCGACGATCACCGGCGCCTGCTGCTGGCTCGTCGAGCCGAAGATGAGCACGGCGACCGCGCCGAGCAGCAGCAGCACCTGCCGCAGCGTGCTGGAGTCGGTGGCCAGCACGATCGCCAGGGTCGGCACGAACGCGGTGACCAGCGCCGGCCCGTACGCGACCCAGCTGCTCAGGTCGGGCCGGTGCCGCAGCTCCAGCACCCCGACGAGCAGGGCGAGCGCCGCGAAGGGCAGCGTGTACGCCTCCGGCAGCGCCACGTCGGCCACCCGCATCAGGATCCACCAGGCGGTGATCTCGCAGACCACCACCGCCCAGAACAGGATGCGCCGCTCCACCGGCCGGCGGCCCGGCCGGGTGGCCGCGACGCCGAGGACCGCGCCCCAGGCGGCCAGCAGCGCCGCGATGTGCCGGGGCGAGTCGAAGGCCAGGGCCAGGGCGATCAGGGCGGCGGCGTGCCCGCTCCACTCCACGGTGGCCGCCTCGCGCTGGGCCTCGGGACGGCGGAGCCGGGGCAGGGTCGCGGCGAACACCTGTAGGGCCGCGCCGACCGCCAGCACGCCGAAGGCGGACCAGACGGCCGCGAGCCCGGCCACCAGGCCGACGGTGAGCACGAACAGCTGCGCCATCAGCGAGGCGAAGAGCCAGCCGAGGATGCGTGCCCGCTGGGTGGTGCCGAACAGCGCCGCCACCGTGCCGACGCCGACCGCGCCGCCGAGCGTGAAGAGCGTCAGCTCTCGGGTGGCGAGGCTGCCGGCCAGCCCCGCGCCCCCGGCGGCCAGCCCGATGGCGAAGACCAGCACCCGGGTCAGCCGCAGGGAACGGGCCGGCTCGACCAGCGGCGGGGGCGGGGTCAGCGCCAGGCCCAGCATCGAGATGGTGAACACGGCCAGCGCCGCGAGGGTGCTCGCCGGCCAGCCGTTGCCCAGCGCCACCGGGGTGATCAGCAGGGTCACGGCCGCGCCGGGCAGCACCACGGGCACCGCCCGGGAGCGCCGGCCGCCGCTGAACCCGGTGGCGGCCAGCGCGGCGGTCGCGGTGAGCAGCAGCGCGGTCAGCACGTGGGTGGCGTCGACCGCGCCGGGCGGCGGGGTGAGCAGCTCCGGCGGTGGCCCCTGCCAGATCCGGGCGAGGCTGCGGTGCGGCTCCACCAGGGCGACGACCAGGGACGGCGCGATCGACACCAGCGCCAGGACGGTGGGCAGCGCGGCGACGGTGAGCGCGCCGGCGGCCGGGCTGACCCGCCAGCGCCGCGTGCCGTCGTCCGGCAGCCGCCGCAGCGCCCCGTCGAGCAGCACCGACCAGCGCCGTACCGGCTGGGCCGAGCCGGCCGGCGGTTCGGTCGCGCCGCGGACCAGCTCGGCGAGCACCCCGAGCAGGGCCGCGGCGGCGGCGTATACCCCGACGGGCAGCCCGGCGGGGACGGCGGCCAGCGCGGTCACGGTGGCGCCGCCGGCCACCGCCGCGCTCGCCCAGGGCAGGTACTGCGGAACCCGCCGCCGGGCGGCGGCCACCGCCGCCAGGCCCAGGCTGGACGCGGCCAGCGCGGCGGTGAGCACCACCTCCGGCGAGCGGCCGAACTCGGCCGCCAGCGCCGCGACCGCGCCCGGGGACGCGAGCAGCGCGGCGCCGGCGGCGGCGCCCCCGATCTGCGTCAGGTGCGGCGGCATCCCCTCGGCCTCGATGTCGTCGACCAGCGGCACGGCCAGTGTCCGGGCCAGCGCCGCCACCACCACGCCGATCAGCGCGATGCTGCCCAGCGCCAGCGCGGTGGTCCACGGCCGGACCAGGCCGGCCCCGGCGGCGTGCAGGGCCACCACGCCCGCCACGACCGCCCGGGACAGCCCGGCGCGCGGGTCGGTCGCCGCCACGGCGGCCATCCCGAAGACCGTGGCGACCATGGCACCGACCAGGACCGGCGACCACCACGGCAGGTCGAACGCGGCCGGCGCGCCGATCGTGGCGAGCACGGCCGCCGCCCCCGACACGTCGTACTTCCAGGGCGGCGGCAGCAGGACCGCGGCGGCGACGCCGAGCAGGGCCAGCGCGACCGGCGCCTGCCACGCCGACCCGCCGGTCGACGTGGCCGGCCAGCCGGTCAGGTCGCCGGCCCAGATCGGGCCGGGGGTGGCGAGCACCCCCAGCCCGCCGCGCAGCGCGCTCCAGCCGGCCAGCACGCCGATGAGCACGCCGCCGACGGTAAGGCCGAGGATGGGCCCGCGCCGCCACTCCTCGGGCATCGCGCGGGCGGCCACCGCGACCACCAGCACCAGCCCGGCGGCGACGGCGAGCTGGCCGCCGGGGGCGAGCACCGCCGCGATCCGGGCGAGGGTGGCGATCAGGGCGGCGGTCACCGCCGCGGCGGCGAGGTCGGAGCCGTCCAGGGCGAGATCGGAGCGTCGGCCCGCGTCGATGGGGCCGGCGAACACCACCATCGCGGCGGCGACGAGCAGCAGCCCGCCGACCCAGGCGTCGGCGGCGGTGGCGCCGGGGGCCCCGAACGCGGCGGCGGTGACCACGACCGTGCCCAGGGCGGTGCCCACCGCCAGCGGCGCCGGGACGTGTCGCTGGGACACCTGCACGATGGCGGCGTAGCCGAGGGTGACACAGACCGCCAGGAAGCTGGCCGCCAGCACCGGGACGGTGGCCTCGCGCAGGCTCGCCGGGGTGGGCGTCGGGTCGGTCGGCACGGTGGCGGCGACGAAGGCGGCCACCGCGCCCGGCAGCGCGAACGCCGCGCCGCCGGCGGCCCAGGCCGAGACGGTGTCGGCCGCGGCCGGGGCGAGCCGCATCCGGGGTGCCACGGCGACCAGCACCCCGGCGGCGAAGAGCGCGAGCAGGGCCGCGGTCGTCAGCGCCGGCCGGGCCAGGGCGGCGCCCGCCCCGAACAGCCCGACGCCGGCCGCGGCGACCGCGTGCGCCACGGCCGCCCGTCCGGTCCGGGCGGAGAGCCCGACGACCCCGATGCCGATCGCGGTCAGGACCATCGGCCAGGGCGCCACCGCCCACCCGAGACCGAACGACGCCGGTACGGCGAGCGCGGTCAGCGCCGCGCCGACCACCGCGAACTCCCGGCGGATCTCCGGCGGCAAGGCCAGCACCGCGGCCACGGTCAGCAGGAAGGCGCTCGCGGCGAGCTGCCAGGCGGCCGGGCCGACCGCGGCGGCCAGCTCGGCCGGGTGGCGGTCGAGGTCGGCCGCCCAGGCCGGCAGCGCGGCTCGGACGGGGGCGACCCCGGCGCGCAGGGCCCCGCCGGCGACGACCACCCCGCTGACCGTGAGCGCCACCGCCGAGGCGAGCTGCGGGCCGCGCCGGGCGGCCTCCGGCACCGCCCGCACGGCGAGCCCGGTGACGGTGATGACCGCCGCGATCAGCAGCAGCGCCCGGCCGGGTAGCGCCACCGAGGCGATCCGGCTCAGCGCGCCGATCACGGCCAGGGTGAAGATCCCGGCGCCGAGGTCGGGCAACGGCGGCCGGCGCAGCACCAGCGTTCCGGCCAGGCCCACGGCGGCGGCCAGCAACAGCGCCAGCCCCGCTCCGGTCGCGGCCGGCACGGTGGTCGCGCGCAGCAGGGCGGAGACGGCGTACGCGAGGGCGACGGCGGCCGCCACCCCGTGCAGCGTCCAGGTCAGCTCGCGCAGCCACGGCACCGCCCGGGCGGCCGGGGCCGGCGTCGCCTGCTCCGGCGGGACACCGTCGAGCACCTCGCCGGCCTCCTCCGGGGCCCCCTCCGGCCGACCCTCGGCGCGACGCTGCCGGGGCGTGGCCGGTGCCGCCGACGCGGCGGGGGCGGCCGGCGGCTCGGGCAGGTCCCGGCGGACCGGCCGCTCCACGGTGACCGGTGACCGGGCCAGCCAGAGGTCGAGCACGGCCACCGCGGTCAGCACCAGCGCCCAGCCGCCGGGGCCGGTGACCCGGTCGTACGCGAACAGCGGCAGCACCGGCTGGGCGGCCAGCACGGTGGCGAACCGGGGCGCGCGCAGCCCCGTCCAGCCCGCGTAGCCGAAGGAGACGCCGGCGGTGACGGCGAAGATCACCCCGGCGAAGACCGCACCCGAGGCGCCGCCGTTGCCGATCCGGTCCACCGCCCACAGCGCGTAGCCGGCGAGCGGCACCAGCAGCAGGCCGACGGCGGAGATTGTCTCGGCGGTCGAGGTGAGCCCGCGCCGTGCCAGCACGGGCGGGGCGAGCAGCATCAGCACGGTCGCGAGCAGCAGGATGCCCAGCCGGGCCAGCGCGTCCATCGAGCTGGTGGCCACCGCGGCGAAGACCACCGCGGCGACGCCGAGCAGCAGCGCGCCGAGCCCGAGGGGGATGTTCTGCACCTCGCGGGAGGACGCCTCCGGCGGGTGCTCCGGGTCGTCGGCGTCGAGCCAGGTGGCGCTCGGCGGCGGGGGCGGGTCCTCCGGGCCGGCCGGGGTGCCCTGCCGGGGCACCCGGGGCGGTGCGCCGGTGGCGGCGGTGGGCGGGCGGCGGCCGGGCCGGCGGCGCAGCACCCGGCGGGGGCGGGTGGCCTGCTTGAGACGTTCCTCACCGGCGTGCGCGAGGATGTCCCGCTGGAAGAGCGCGGCCTGCATCTTGGCGGCGATCTGCCGCTGCTCGCTGGCGATGGCGGCCTCGCGGGCCTTCATCTCCGCGATGGACCGCTCGATCTCCGCCAGGTGCTCGACCCACTGTGGCTGGTGCGCGCCGCAGTGCGGGCAGCTGACGGCCGGTTTGATCTCCCGGCCGCACGAGGAGCACTGAAAGCTCGCCACGACACCCCTCCACCCGCACTGTGGACTCCCACCTTGGCAGCATGCCGAATGCGGGCGCGGATTTCGACAGTTGTCGGCGGGTCCGGGGCAAAGATCGTCCACGCGGACGGCAAACGGCCGGTCGCGGAGCGTGCTCCACGGCCGGCCGTTTCAGCGGTCGATGGTCAGGGGCGGCCCATGCCGCGGTACTCCCAGCCGGCCTGCGTCCACAGTGCCGAGTCCAGGCAGTTGCGCCCGTCGACCACCCGGCGGCCGGCGGCCAGCTCGCCGAGGGCGACGGGGTCGGCGTTGCGGAAGTCGGCCCACTCGGTGAGCACGCAGACGAGGTCGGCGCCGGTCACGGCCTCGTTGATGCCGGGCTCGTAGACCAGCTCGGGGGCCACCGCGCGGGCCCGCTCCATGCCCTGCGGGTCGTAGACGTGCACGTCGGCGCCGGCCTTGCGCAGCAGCGACGCGACGGCGAGCGCCGGGGCGTCGCGTACGTCGTCGGTGTTGGGCTTGAAGGTCGCGCCGAGCACGGCGATCCGGGTGCCGGACAGGTCCGGCCCGGCCGGCCCGGACCGGCGGCCGAGCAGCTCGGCGGCGAGCTGGACGACCCGGGTCCGGCGGCGCATGTTGATCAGGTCGACCTCGTGCAGGAAGCGCAGCGCCTCCCCGGCGCCGAGCTCCTGGGCGCGGGCCTGGAAGGCCCGGATGTCCTTGGGCAGGCAGGCGCCGCCGAAGCCGAGCCCGGCCTGGAGGAAGCGGTTGCCGATGCGGGGGTCGAAGCCGATGGCCCGGGCGAGGTGGGTGACGTCGCCGCCGGCGGCCTCGCAGACCTCGGCCATCGCGTTGATGAAGGAGATCTTGGTGGCGAGGAAGGCGTTCGCGGCGACCTTGACCAGCTCGGCGGTCGCGAAGTCGGTGACCACCAGGGGCACCTCGCGGTCCTCCGTGGCGGCCAGGTCGAAGACGCCCTTGTGGGCGGCGTAGAGCATGCCGTTGGCCCACTCGCTCTTGACGCCGACCACGATCCGGTTGGGCCGCAGCACGTCGTCGACGGCGAAGCCCTCCTGGAGGAACTCGGGGCTCCACGCCACCTCGACGCCGAGGTCGGCGGGGGTGTGCTTGCTCACCAGTTGCTCGACCCACTCGGCGGTGCCGACCGGCACGGTGGACTTGCCGACGATCAGCGCCTTGCGGGTCAGGTGCTGGGCCAGGCTGGTCACCGACGCCTCGACGTACGACAGGTCGGCGCCCATGCCGTCGGCGATCTGCGGCGTGCCGACGCAGATGAAGTGCACGTCGCCGAACTCGGCGACCTCGGCGATGTCCGTGCTGAACCGCAGCCGCCCGGCCGCCAGGTTGCGCTTGAGCAGCTCGTCCAGGCCCGGCTCGTGGATCGGCACTTCGCCGGCGTTCAGCATGGCGATCTTGTCGGCGTCGACGTCGAAGCCGAGGACCTCGTAGCCCAGCTCCGCGTAGCAGATGGCGTACGTCGCACCGAGGTAGCCGGTGCCCAGGAAGGTCACCCGCGGCCGCTGCGCGCCCGAGGGGGGCGTCACCGCGGCGATGGCGGGCATCGGCTGGCTGTTCGGGTACGGGATCGTCACGCCTGTCTTCTCCGCTCGCGCTGGCGTCGCGTCGTCGCGTCGCGTTCTGCTGCGGCGCCTGGGCGGGCACCGGAGGGACTCTATGCCTGTCACTTCCATCATCGCCGGGCGGCGTCGACGCTCGTCGTGCCATAGCCTACGCGGCGGTAACATCGCCTGAGGTTGGTCGCTATCCTTCAGTCTGCGCCGTCGACGGTCAGGAGACGCTACAGACTGCGCATGATAGCGGTGAAGGGGAGGGGCCGACATGGCCGCAGAGCAGTCGTTCGACGTCTACCGGTTGCCGGAGGAGCACGAGGCGATCCGGGAGGCGGTCCGTGAGGTCTGTGCGGCCAAGGTGGCCCCGCACGCGGCCGAGGCGGACGAGACCGGTGAGTTCCCGAAGGCGTCCTACGACGCGCTGCGCGCCGCGGACTTCCACGCCCCGCACATCCCCGTCGAGTACGGCGGCGCGGGCGCGGACGCCCTGGCCACGGCCATCGTGATCGAGGAGGTGGCGCGGGCCTGCGCGTCCTCCTCGCTGATCCCCGCGGTCAACAAGCTGGGCACCATGCCGCTGCTGCTGGCGGGCTCGGAGGAGCTCAAGCGCCGCTACCTGAGCCGTGTCGCGTCGGGCGACGCGATGTTCTCGTACTGCCTCTCCGAGCCGGAGGCGGGCAGCGACGCGGCCTCGATGACCACCCGCGCCGTACGTGACGGCGATCACTGGGTGCTCAACGGCGTCAAGCGCTGGATCACCAACGCCGGGGTCTCGGAGTTCTACACGGTCTTCGCGGTGACCGACCCGACGGCCCGGTCCCGGGGCATCTCCGCGTTCGTGGTGGAGAAGTCCGACGCCGGGGTCAGCTTCGGCGCCCCGGAGAAGAAGCTCGGCATCAAGGGCTCGCCGACCCGCGAGGTCTACCTGGACAACGTCCGGATCCCGGCGGACCGCATGATCGGCGCCGAGGGCACCGGCTTCGCCACCGCGATGAGGACCCTGGACCACACCCGGGTCACCATCGCCGCGCAGGCCCTCGGCATCGCCCAGGGCGCGCTCGACTACGCCAAGGGGTACGTGCAGGAGCGCAAGCAGTTCGGCAAGGCGGTCGCCGAGTTCCAGGGCGTCCAGTTCATGCTCGCCGACATGGGCATGAAGCTGGAGGCGGCCCGGCAGTTGACGTACGCCGCCGCCGGCAAGTCGGAGCGCGGCGACGCCGACCTGACCTACTTCGGCGCGGCGGCCAAGTGCTTCGCCTCGGACGCGGCGATGGAGATCACCACCGACGCGGTGCAGCTGCTCGGCGGCTACGGCTACACCCGGGACTACCCGGTCGAGCGGATGATGCGCGACGCCAAGATCACCCAGATCTACGAGGGCACCAACCAGGTGCAGCGCATCGTGATGGCCCGCCAGCTCCTCAAGGGCTGACCGGTCGTCGGGCGGGCCGGTCTCCCGGCCCGCCCGATCTGTCACCGGATCTCGGTCGTGTCCTCCGGCTGGTTGCCGGTGCGCGGCGGCGCCGACCACGGCGACTCGCCGCCGGTGCGGCGGGGCAGCGGCTCGGTCGGCGTCGAGTCGTCCGGGTAGCCCAGGGTCAGCGGGGCGGTGTCCCGGTCGGTCGAGCCGGCCGGGGGCCAGTCGGTCAGGGTGAAGTCGTCCCGTTCCGGGCCGGTCGCGGGCTCCGGCGCCACCTCGGCGGCCGGGCGCGGCCACCGGCGCCAGCGCTGCCCGCTGAACGTCGCCATGATCAGCAGCAGCCCGATCAGGAAGAGGGTGCCGTTCTCCACCGGCACGTGCAGCGGCAGGGGGTCACCGAAGACCTTCCAGCCGTCCGGAATGCGGTCCCGCACCTCGAACGGCGCGGCGAACATCCCCACGTACGGGGCGGCGAGCAGCAGCCCGGCCACCAGCGGGCCGAGCGGTGAGATGCGCAGCGTGCCGAGCAGGCCGAGCAGGATCCCGCCGACGGCGAGGTAGACGGCAGGCTCGATGAGATTGGCCGAGTTGGACGTGCCGATCTCGACCCAACGGTCGACGGTGCCCGCCGACCCGTCCTGCCCGAGCGTGACCAGCACCCACGTGACGGGTGCCACCACCAACCCGGCGAGGAAGCTCCAGAGATGTCGCATCCGCGCACCGTACCGTTTCCGACATGACCGAGCACCCCTCCACCGCGCCGGCCGGCAAGCCGACCTCGTACTCCCGGGTCACCCTGAGCCGGATCATGACCGCTGTCGACGTCAACCTCTACGGCACCGTGCACGGCGGGGTGCTGATGAAGTTCATCGACGACGTGGCGGGGGCGGCGGCCGCCCGGCACAGCGGCGGCACGGCGGTCACCGCGGCCATCGACGAGATCGTCTTCGCCGAGGCGGTCCGGGTCGGCGACCTGGTGCACGCGCACGCCCAGGTGAACTGGACCGGGCAGACCTCGATGGAGGTGGGCGTCCGGGTGGTGGCCGAGCGGTGGGACTCGGCCGAGGACGAGCCGGTCGGGGTGGCCACCGCGTACCTCGTCTTCGTGGGCGTCGACGTCGGCGGCGCGCCACGGGCGGTCCGGCCGGTGCTGCCGGAGACCACGGAGGACGAGCGGCGGTTCCGGGAGGCGGAGATCCGCCGGGCCCACCGCCTCGCCCGCCGCCGCGCTATCCAGGCCCACCGCGCCGGCTGACCCATCACGAAGGCTGAGGTGTAAGGAAGGGTCCCTTCCTCTACCGCAGACGTTAGGAAGGTGCCCTTCCTTACACCCGGCCCACACAGGGTGGTGGTGGGGCATGTGGGTTCCGCACGTGCGCCGACGGGGGCCGGGTGCGGAGAATGGCGCTTCGAGGTAGGGCAAGATGGCGCCACGGCCCATTTCACAGTGTCGTGCGGGGCCAGGGGGAGGGTGGAGCAGTGGGTGACGTGCTGTGGACGCCGCCGGCGGACGTACGCGAGCGGTCCCGGATCGGGAACTACCTGCGCTGGCTGCGTGAGCACCGGGGCGTGGACTTCGCCGACTACGACGAGCTGTGGCGCTGGTCGGTCACCGACCTGGAGGCGTTCTGGCAGTCGGTCTGGGACCACTTCGAGGTGGTCGCCCACACCCCGCCGACCGCCACGCTGACCGACCGGGGGATGCCCGGCGCCCGCTGGTTCCCCGGCGCCACCCTCAACTACGCCGAGAACGTGCTGCGGATGCCCGGCCGGGCCGACGACGACCCGGTGGTGATCGCGCACGGCCAGACCCGGGCGCCGGTCACCCTCACCGCCGCCGGGCTGCGCGAGCAGGTCCGCCGGGTGGCGGCCGGGCTGCGCCGGCTCGGCGTCACCGCCGGCGACCGGGTGGCCGCGTACGCGCCGAACATCCCCGAGACGTACGTGCTGCTGCTGGCCACCAGCAGCCTGGGCGCGATCTTCTCCTCCTGCGCGCCCGAGTTCGGCACCCGCAGTGTCACCGACCGCTGGCAGCAGATCGAGCCGAAGGTCCTCGTCGCCGTGGACGGCTACCGGTACGGCGAGAAGCCGGTGGACCGGCGCGGCGAGGTGGCCGCGATCCGGGCCGCCCTGCCGTCGCTGGCGCACACCGTCGGCATCGCCTACCTCGACCCGGCCGGCCCGCCGCCCGAGGGCGCGCTCGCCTGGTCCGACCTGGCCGCCGAGACCGACGAGCCGCTGACCTTCACCCCGGTCGCCTTCGACCACCCGCTCTACGTGCTCTACTCCTCCGGCACGACGGGGCTGCCCAAGCCGATCGTGCACGGCCACGGCGGCATCCTGCTGGAGCACCTGAAGATGCTGGCCCTGCACCACGACCTGGGCCCGGCGGACCGGTTCTTCTGGTTCACCACCACCGGCTGGATGATGTGGAACTTCCTGGTCTCCGGGCCGGCGGTGGGCGCGGCGATCGTGCTGTTCGACGGCAACCCGGGCCACCCCGACCTGGGCGCGCTGTGGCGGCTGGCGGAGGAGACCGGCACCACGTACTTCGGCACGTCCGCGCCGTTCCTGCTGGCCTGTCGCAAGGCGGGGCTGGTGCCGAGGGAGATCGCCGACCTGACCGCGCTGCGCGGGGTCGGCTCGACCGGCGCGCCGCTGCCCGCCGAGGGCTTCACCTGGGTGTACGAGACGGTCGGCGACGACCTCCAGCTCCAGTCGCTCTCCGGCGGCACGGACGTCTGCACCGGCTTCGTGGGTGGGGTGCCGCTGCTGGCGGTGCACGCCGGGGAGATCACCTGTCGGGCGCTGGGCGCCAAGGTGGAGGCCCGCTCGGCCGACGGCACCCCGGTGATCGGCGAGCTGGGCGAGCTGGTGATCACCGAGCCGATGCCGAGCATGCCGGTGGGCTTCTGGAACGACCCGGACGGCGCCCGCTACCGGGAGGCGTACTTCGACCTGTACCCGGGCGTCTGGCGGCACGGCGACTGGATCACGATCAACGACCGGGGCGGCTGCGTGATCACGGGCCGCTCCGACGCCACCCTCAACCGGGGCGGCGTGCGGCTGGGCACCGCCGAGTTCTACTCGGTCGTCGAGGGGCTGGACGAGGTCGTCGACTCGGTGGTGGTGCACCTGGAGGACGACGAGGGCGGCGCCGGCGAGCTGCTGCTGTTCGTGGTGCTCGCCGAGGGCCTGGAGCTGGACGACGCGCTGCGGAAGAAGATCTGCCGGGAGCTGCGTACCGCCCTGTCGCCGCGGCACGTCCCGGACGAGATCCACCAGGTCCGCGCCGTGCCGCGCACCCTCTCGGCGAAGAAGCTGGAGGTCCCGGTGAAGAAGATCCTCACCGGCACCCCGGTCGACTCGGCGGCGGCCAAGGGCGCCCTGGCCAACCCGGAGTCCCTGTCGGCGTTCGCCACCCTCGCCCAGCGCCGCGCCACCACCCACCCGGAGACCACCCCCGCCTGACCCACCCCGCCCTCCTTCGCGCGCCGATCTTGCACTTTCTGCCCCGACCCATGGGGTGAATCGCCCACATCGAGGGCAGCAACTGCAAGATCGGCGCGGGCGCGGGCGCGGGCGCGGGCGCGGGGGCGGGGGCGGGGGCGGTGCGGGGGTCAGGTCAGGGTCTGGGTGACCTTTTCCGTTGCGGCGCGGGAGGCGGCGCGGGAGCGGTCGAGGTTGGCGCAGAGGACCGAGCTGGCGCCGGCCGCCAGCGGGGCGAGCAGCCAGTCGACCGGGTCGGGGTGCGCCCCCGTGTCGACCAGGACGCGGTCGTCGCGGGCGATGCCCAGCTCGCCCGCGCGCCGCCGCGCGCACTCCACCAGCTCCTCGCCGCCGGCGGCGTACGGGGTGAAGTGGTCCCCGTGCGCGCGCACCTCCGAGACGTAGTCGGCGAAGCCGGGCGGCACCTGCCGCATCGGCAGGGCGAACGGGTCGAGGGCGAGGACGTACCGCTCGCCGGCCGACCAGGCGTCCGCCTCGGCGAGCCGCGTGACGGCGGCGAAGAGCACCTCCACGTCGCCCGGCGTGTCGGCCACCCGTAGCCCGGCCGACCAGCATCCGAGCAGCACCGCCGCGGTCTGCCAGTGCGGCGGGAGCAGCACCCCGGCCGTGTCGCCGGGGCCCACGGCCACCTCGTCCACGAGCAGGTTGGCCGTCTTGGCCACCCAGTTCGCCAGCGTCGCGCCGGAGAGTTCGGTCCGCTCGCCGGTGGCGTCGTCGTACCAGGTCAGCAGCGGTCGGGTCGGGTCGGGCGCGATCGCGTCGGCGAATACCCGGGCAATGTTGTCGGCCATCGGCGCGAACGATACGCCCCCGTCGGCCGTACTCGAAGACAACGACAAGTCGGCGTACCGTCGGGTCGCAGTCAGCGTCCGACCCGGGCTCCGGCGTAGGCTTGCCCGGAGTGTTGTTTCCCACAGATCGCAGTGCAAGGAGTCGCCCCGTGACCGCCGGTCGCCCGCCCCGTGTGCTCATCGACGCCACGAGTGTCCCCGCCGACCGTGGCGGTGTCGGTCGATACGTCGACGGCCTGCTCGGCGCCCTCGGCAAGGTGTGCGGGTCGGGGGTGGAGCTGGCCGTGGTCAGCCTCCGCACCGACCTTGAGCGCTACACCCGGATGCTGCCCGGCGCGGAGATCATCCCCGCCCCGGCCGCCGTCGCGCACCGCCCCGCCCGGCTCGCCTGGGAGCAGACCGGCCTGCCGCTGCTCGCCCAGCAGGTGGGCGCGCAGGTGCTGCACTCGCCCTTCTACACCTGCCCGCTGCGCGCCGGCTGCCCGGTCACGGTGACCGTGCACGACGCGACGTTCTTCACCGAGCCGGAGCACTACGACAAGTCCCGGCGCACGTTCTTCCGCAGCGCCATCAAGACCTCCCTGCGCCGCGCCGACCGGGTGATCGTGCCGAGCAAGGCCACCCGCGACGAGCTGATCCGGCTGCTCGACGCCGACCCGACCCGGATCGACGTCGCCTACCACGGGGTCGACCACGCCGCCTTCCACGCGCCCAGCGAGGAGGAGAAGGCCCGGGTCCGCGCCCGGCTGGGGCTCGGCGGCAGCAGCTACGTTGCCTTCCTCGGGGCCAAGGAGCCGCGCAAGAACGTGCCCAACCTGATCCGCGGCTGGGCCCGGGCGGTGGCCGACCGGGAGGACCCGCCGGCCCTGGTGGTCGCCGGCGGCCAGGGGCACGACGACGACATCGACCGCGCGGTGGCGGAGGTGCCGTCGCACCTGCGGCTGCTGCGCCCGGGCTACCTCCGCTACGCGGACCTGCCCGGCTTCCTCGGCGGGGCGCTGGTGGCCGCCTACCCGTCCTACGGGGAGGGTTTCGGCCTGCCGATCCTGGAGGCGATGGCGTGCGCCGCGCCGGTGCTCACCACGCCCCGGCTGTCGCTGCCGGAGGTGGGCGGCGACGCGGTGGCGTACACCAGCGAGGCCCCCGACCAGATCGCCGCCGACCTGGCCGCGTTGCTCGACGACGAGCAGCGGCGGTTGTCCCTGGCCAAGGCCGGTTTCGACCGGGCCAAGGAGTTCACCTGGGAGTCCAGCGCCGAGGTGCACATCGCCGCCTGGAGCCGGGCGCGCGCCTGATCCCGGAGCGGCGGGGTGGCAACCCGGCGTCCGGGCGGGCCCGGTTCGGGCATGATGTGCTGATGCTCTACGCCGTCATCCCGGCGGGTGGCAGCGGCACGAGGTTGTGGCCGCTGTCCCGCGCCGGCCACCCCAAGTTCCTCCACCCGCTGACCGGTTCCGCCGCCTCGCTGCTCCAGGCCACGGTCGAGCGGCTGGGCCCGCTGACCACCGCCGAACGCACCCTGGTGGTCACCGGGACCGCGCACGTCGCGGCGGTGGCGCGCCAGCTGGCCGGGCTGCCGGAGGAGAACATCCTGGTCGAGCCGTCGCCCCGGGACTCCTGCGCGGCGATCGCCCTGGCCGCCGCCGTCATCGCGCGGCGCGACCCGGAGGCGGTGATGGGCTCCTTCGCGGCCGACCACCTGATCGGCGACCCGGAGCGGTGGCGGGAGGTCGTCCGGGAGGCGGTACGCGGCGCCGAGCAGGGCCTGCTGATGACGGTGGGCATCACCCCGACGCGGGCCGAGACCGGCTACGGCTACCTCCAGACCGGCGACCCGGTCGACGGCGGCCCGCTGCGCCCGGTCGCCGAGTTCAAGGAGAAGCCGAGCGCCGAGGTGGCGGAGGCGTACCTGCGCTCCGGGCGGCACCTCTGGAACGCCAGCATGTTCGTCTGGCGGGTCGACGTGTTCCTCGCCGAGCTGGCCCGCCAGCAGCCCGCCCTGCACGCCGGGATCGTCGCGATCGCCGAGGCGTGGGGCACCGAGGGGCAGGACGACGTGCTCGGCACGGTCTGGCCGACCCTGCCGAAGATCTCCGTCGACTACGCGGTGATGGAGGGCGCGGCGACCGCCGGGCGGGTGGCCACGGTGCCGGGCGACTTCGGCTGGAACGACGTCGGCGACTTCCACACGCTGGGCGAGGTGCTGCCGGCCGACCCGGACGGCAACGTGGTGCTCGGCGGCGACGCCAAGCCGGGGGTGCTGCTGCGGGACAGCTCCGGGCTGGTGGTGGTGCCGCACTCCGGGCGGCTGGTGGCCACCGTCGGAGTGCACGACCTGATCGTCGTCGACACCCCGGACGCGCTGCTGGTCTGCCCGCGCGACCGGGCGCAGGACGTCAAGAAGATCGTCGACGAGCTCAAGGAGCGGGGCGAAGAGGGGCTCGTCTGAGCGTCGCCCTGGCCGGGGCGACCAGCTTCGCCGTCCCCCCGGCCAGCGGCTCCGGCAGGTGGTCCGGCGGGAACCAGGCCAGCGCCTCGGACTCGTCGCTGACCCGTTCCGTCGCGGCGGGCGGGGCGAGGACGGCGAACCGGACGTCGTAGTGCAGGGAGCCGCCCTGGCAGTTCACCGGGTGGATGTCCACGTCGATCGGGACCGGGTCGATCCGCAGGCCCGCGATCCCGGACTCCTCGCCGGCCTCGCGCAGGGCGGCGCCGGCGAGGGTCCGGTCGGCCGGCTCGCAGTGCCCGCCGAGCTGCACCCACTTCCGGAACTTGCCGTGCAGGCAGAGCAGCACCCGCGAGCCGGTGGCGTCGAGCACCAGCGCGCTCGCCGTGACGTGACCGGCCCGGTGCGCCCGGCTCATCGCCACCGGCCCGGCGGCCAGTAGCCGCACGGTGCGGTCCCGGGCCTCGGCGGCGGCCGGGCCGGTCGGCTCCCAGCGCTCCAGCGTGGCGACGGCGTCGGCGTGCAGCGTCGCGTACACCTCGGCGTCCGTCGGCGGCGACGTCCGGGGGTCGGTGGCGGCGGCGGGGGATTCGGGCATGCCGACACTGTACGAGCCGGCGCTTCGTACCCTGGCCGGGTGACCCTGCGACTGCTGGAATTCGTCGTGGCCGGCAACGAGGCCAGCGACCTGCTGCCGGTGCGCTCCGTGGCGTTGCTGCGCGCACACGGCGCCCGGCGCGGCTTCTGGACGGTGCTCGACGAGGGGCCGGTGGAGCGCTGCCTGGCCCTGCTGCTGGAGCGCGACGACGGCGAGTGGGTCGCCCGGCACGTGACCGCCGACGCCGGGGCCGAGAACGGCCGGACGGAGGACGGCGAGGCCCTGGCCCACCACGACGGCTGGGTCTACGTCTTCGGCTCGCACTTCGGCTCGAAGGGCGGCCCGCTGCGCCCGCGACGCGCCTTCGTGGCCCGGTTCCGGGAGGACGACGCGGCGGGTGGCGCGCTGCCGGTGCAGGTGGTGCGCAACCGGTTCCGGCTGCACCGGGCGGTCAACGACGCGCTGCTCAAGGCGCCGTTCACCCCGCTGCCGCCGGGCGCGCGGGTGCGGGCCCGGTTCATCGGGGAGACCGTCGCGCGCGGCACCGCCCGGTCGAAGGGCTGGGTCAGCCGTCTCGTCCCCGACGACCTGCCGCTGAACGTCGAGGCTGCCGCCTTCACGCCGGCCGGCAGCGTCCTGATCGGACTCCGCTTCCCGGTCACGGCTGACGGCGACCCGATCCTGGTCGAGCTGACCGGTGTGCCGGGCATGTTCGACCCCGTGCCGACCTGGCCGGAGGCGGCGGGCGCGTACGTGTTGACCGGGGTGACCCCGCCCGGCGCGCTCGCCGGCTTCCGGGCGATCGCCCCCACCGACGACGGCGGCTACGCGGCGGTCGTCGGGTCCATCGACGCGCTCGGCAAGGGCTCGGTGCTGCTCGACGACCACCCGACCGGCGGGGACGTCACCTCCCGGCACGTCCGGTTCCCGCCGCCCGGCGACGGGCATCTGGTCCCCGGTGAGCTGGTGGCCGACCTGGTGCCGTTCCACCACGTGGAGGGGCTGGCCGAGCTGGACGGGCGCAGTTTCTACGTCACCGACGAGGACCACCGCGTGGCGCTCTGGGTGGGGTGAACGGGCGGGCGCCGGCCGACGCGGGGAGCCACGGCGGGCCGGCGGCCGGGCAGCACCTCTGCGGAGCAGGCCCGCAGACCCTCGTGGTGCCGCCCGGCCCCCGGTCCTCCCCGTCCCCCAGGGCACCCCGGTCCGCGAACGCGTCGCCGACGCGCTCGTCCCCGTGTGCGGGCAGTGGAAGCATGCCCAACCGCCACCATGGACGTCGAGGTTTTTCAGCTCAGGCTTAAAGACGGAGATAAGTGCCGCCCGGGTAGGCTGCAACGGTCACCCGGCATCCCCTCGGCCGGGCGACACGGGAGCACTCCATGCTGAAGATCTATTTCTCCGCCGAGGACATCCTCCGGACCCGGGTGGCTCCGGCGGCGGACCCGGTGTGGGAACTGATCCTCAGTCTGCACCTGCTGCCGGGTCGCGGCCGGGACCCACTGCTGGCGGGCTGGCGACGCAGCGTGACCCGGGCACTGCGCCAGGGCATCGGGTCCCCCGGCCTGAGGCTCCTCCTGTCGCTCAATCCGCCCCGCGGCTACTTCCCCGACTTCCTCACCCCCTACCAGAGCGTGTCCGGGTTCGAGGCCGGCATGGAGGCGGTCCGGAGCACTCCCGTGTCGCTGCTGCAACGCGACCTGTCGCTGCTCGCCACCGGCCACACCCTGCCGGCCGGTGCCGCCGCGGTGGCCCGGGGCGAGCCGGACATGCTGCGCGACCTGACGGGCGCGATGGCGCAGTACCGCGACCTGGCGATCGACCCGTACTGGGCCCGGATCCAGGCGGCCGTGGAGGCCGACCGGTCCCGGCGGGCCCGGGCGCTGCTCGACGGCGGGGTGGAGGGGCTGCTGGCCAGCCTGCGGCCCGCCATGCACTGGGAGTCCGGGGTGCTCCAGGTCCGCGGCTACCCGCACAGCCGCGAGCTGCACCTGGACGGGCGCGGTCTGCTGCTGGTGCCCTCGTTCTTCTGCGCGCCCACCCCGGTTGCCCTGCTCGACCCGGCGCTGCCCCCGGTCCTGGTCTACCCGGTGGACCGGCTGGGCGGGCTGCTGCCGGCGCCCGCCGAGGGCGCCGGCCCGGGCACGCCGGACACCGGACGGGAGGCGCTGGCCGCGCTGCTCGGCCGCACCCGGGCCGCCGTGCTGGCGGTCAGCGACGACGGCTGCACCACCGGGGAGGTGGCCCGCCGGCTGAACATCTCACCGGCCGCCGCCAGCCAGCACACCACCGTGCTGCGCAATGCCGGCCTGCTGGTCAGCCACCGCGACCGCAACAGCGTCCTGCACACCCTCACCCCGCTGGGGCGGGCGATGCTCAACTCCTGAGCGCCGAGCCCACTTCCGCGCCCCGCGTCGTCCACCTTGCACCCGCGCCGCACAGGCGGGGCGGGGAACCGGGGGCGGGAGGCCCGTCAGAGGGCCAGGCAGGCGGCGGCGGGGGCGCCGGCGGGCGGGGGGAGCGGGAGCGAGGCGACGCCCTCCGCCGCCAGGGCGGCGCGCAGGCGGTGCAGGTCGGCGCCGAAGCGGACCAGCTCGGTCGGGCCGGCCGGGGCGGCCGGGGAGCCGAGCACCAGCGCCGTCGCCTCCGCCGGCCAGCCGGGCACGGCGGTGACCATCCCGGCGCGTACGGCCTCGTCGGTGACCAGGGTGAACTCCGTGCCGGGCGCGACCACGCCGGCGACCGCGGCGATCGCCCGCCGCACCGCCTCCCGGTCGGGCGGGGTCGGGTTGGGGGCGTCCGGCAGGGTGGCGGCGGCGGCCAGCCCGGCCGCCCTCGCCTCGGCGGTGCCCAGCGAGAACAGGTCCATCGTGGCGTCCCGGACCAGCGTCGCCGCACCGGCGCCGTCGTCCGGCCGGGGCGCGGTGAGGTAGCCGCGCACCACGGCGACCGGGACCTGGTCGCACTTGCCCTTGATCAGCTCGCCCGCGCCGGCCAGCTCGTCCACGACCGCCATCTGGGTGAGCTGGAGTTCGTTGCCGTACGGGTCGACCTCGCCCCGGTGGTCGCGGATCGCGTCCATGCCGGCGACGCCGAGCGCCACGTCGGTGAGCCCGTTGCGCCAGGGCCGGCCCATCGTGTCGGTGATGATCACCGCGACGTCGACGTGGTAGCGGTCGCGCAGGGCGGCGCGCAGCGCCCGGGCCGAGGCGTCCGGGTCCGCCGGGAGCAGCACCAGCCGGGTCTTGTCGACGTTCGAGGCGTCGATCCCGGCCGAGGCCATCACGAAGCCGTGGTGGGTCTGCACGATCCGGGTCGCGCCCCGGGTCGCCACCACCCGCGCCGTCTCGGCGGCCAGCACCTCGTCCCGCGCGGCGAGCCGCTCCGGCCCGTCCGCCGGAACGTCCACCAGCCGCCCCTCCGACTTCGAGACGATCTTGCTGGTCACCACCAGCACGTCGCCGTCGCGCAGCCACGGCGCGGCGTTCGCGATCAGGGCGGCCAGGTCGTCGCCCTCGGACACGTGACCGATGCCCGGCACCGGCAGGATCTCCAGCCTCATGTCAGCTCCAGTGCGGCGCGGACCATGGCCGCCGTCGCCGTCTCGTCGGTCATCAGCAGCGGCACCGCGCGCGCCGTCACCTCCGGCACCACGACGCCGGCGTCCTCCTCGGCGACCAGCCAGCCGTCGAGCAGCCCGCCGGCCGCCCGGCCGCCGTAGAGCCGGCCCACCCCGGCCGCGCTGCACTCGACCCCGAGCACCTCCAGGCAGCGGTCCGCCATGCCGCGCACCGGCGCGCCGCCGATGATCGGCGAGACGCCGACGACCGGGGCGGGGCCGTCGGCGACCGCCTCGCGCAGCCCGGGCACGGCCAGGATCGGGGCGATGCTCACCACGGGGTTGCTCGGCGCGATCAGCACCACGTCGGCCCCGGCGATCGCCGCCACGACGCCGGGCGCCGGCTTCGCCGTCTCCGCGCCGACGAAGACGAACCGGTGGGTGGGGACGTTCCCGCGGTGGCGCACCCACCACTCCTGGAAGTGGATCGCCCGTTGGCCGCCGTCGGGCCCGTCCGCGCCGGACTCGCCCGCGACCGCCGGCCCGCTCACCACCACGTGCGTCTCCAGGCGGTCGTCGGTCGCCGGCAGCAGGCGTACGCCCGGCTGCCAGCGGGTGGCGAGCGCCTCGGTGACCGCGTGGAGCGGGTAGCCGGCGTTGAGCATGGTCGTGCGCACCAGGTGGGTGGCGACGTCCCGGTCGCCGAGCCCGAACCAGGTCGGCTCGGCGCCGTACGCGGCCAGTTCCTGCTTGACCGTCCAGCTCTCGTCGACGCGGCCCCAGCCCCGCTCGGGGTCGGCGCCGCCACCCAGCGTGTACATGACGCTGTCCAGGTCGGGGCAGACCTTGAGCCCGTGCAGGAACAGGTCGTCGCCGACGTTGACCACGGCGGTCACCTCGGCGCCGACCTCGCGGGCGTACGCCCGGACGCCGAGCAGGAAGCGGGCGCCCCCGATGCCGCCCGTCAGAACCACGATGCGCATGCCGAACATCCTCGCGCACGAGCCGCCTCGGATCCGCCGCTGGCCCGGGAGACTAGGCTCACGTCGGCAACTGTCCGCTTTCGCCCCAAGGGGGATCCCGTGACCAGCCCCGCCGAGCCCGCGTCCACCGACGCGACGCAGGCCAGCCAACTGACCAAGCCGCTGCGGGAACTCGCCGCGTTCGTGCTCCTCGGTGCGAACGCCGTGTTCCTCTTCGTCGGTCTGATCCGGTTGCTGACGCCGGCCGAGTACGTACCCTTCGCGGGCCGGGCGGGCAACGCCTTCCCCGCCTTCGTCGGCATCGAGACGGTGGCCCTGCCGCTGCTGGCCGTGCTGCTCGCCACGCACGTGCGCCCTCCGGCGCCGAAGGCGAAACTGATCACCCAGGTCGCCCTCGGCGAGTACGCGGTCAGCGCGCTGTTCGGCGTGCTGACCTTCCTGGTCTGGACGCTCGACCTGCTCTCCGAGGGCGAGGTCCTCGACGCCTTCCTCGGCCTGCTCTCCCGGGTGGCCTGGCTGGGGCTCCTCGCGCTCGCCGCGTTCGTCGTCTTCAAGATCTGGCGCACCCTGTACTACGTCCCGAAGCCGAAGGCCCAGCCCGGCGTGTACGGCCAGCCGCAGCCCGGTTGGCCGCAGCAGCAGGGCGGCTACCCGGCCCCGGGCCAGCCGGTCCCCGGTCAGCCTGGCCAGCCGATCCCCGGTCAGCCGGGCGCCTGGCCGGCCCCCGGCCCGTACGGCGCCCCGTACGGCCAGCAGCCGGCGCCGTTCGGCGGCCCCCAGGCGACCCCGCCGTTCAACCCGGCGCCGCAGCCGGGCCCGCCGGCCGCCACCGCGCCGCAGTCGGCGCCCCCGTTCGGGCCGTCGCCGACCGCCCCGCCGTTCGGGCCGCCGCCCTCGGCCGAACCGACCCAGGCGATCCCGCGCCAGTCCGTCGAGCCCACCCAGTCGATTCCGCGCCCCACCGACGGGGAGCCGGACCTCACCCAGCGCATCAACCCGGGCGACACCCCCGACGCCCCGCGCTGACCGGACGGCACCACCCGAGCGCCCCGCACGACCACGTGCGGGGCGCTCGCGTTTCCCGACGCCCGACGCCCGACGCCCGACGCCCGACGCCCGGCCCCCGGCCCCCGGCCCCCGGCCCCCGGCCCCCGGCACTCGGCCCCCGGCACTCGGCCCCCGGCCCCCGGCACTCGGCACTCGGCCCCCGGCACTCGGCCCCCGGCCCCCGGCACTCGGCACTCGACCCCCGGCCCCCGGTGCCCGGCACTCGGCACCCGGTGCCCGGCCCCCGGCCCCCGACGCCCGGCCCCCGGCCCCCGGCGTCCGGTACTCGGCACCCGGCGTCCGGTGCCCGACACCCGGCCGGGCGGTCGTGTCCGGCGTCCCGCTGGGCGGCCGGTCCGGCGGTGGGGCGAGGGTGCGTGCCCTTGTTCACGGTGTGGGCCGGGCGGGCGGGGTGCGGCCGGCGAGCGCTTAGGCTGGGCGGATGGTTGATCGCACCGAGCCCGGCCCGAGTGACGCGAGCGTGCGGCGGGCGTTGCGTCGGGCGGCGACCGGGCGGGCGCTCGACGTCGACGAGGCCACCGCGCTGCTGAGCGCCCGGGGCGACGCGCTGGACGAGCTGCTCGACGTCGCCGGCGCCGTCCGCGACGCCGGGCTGCGCGAGGCCGGGCGGCCGGGCGTGGTGACGTACTCGAAGAAGGTCTTCATCCCCCTTACCCGGCTGTGCCGGGACCGCTGCCACTACTGCACGTTCGCCACCGTGCCGCACCGGTTGCCGGCGGCGTTCCTCGACCGCGACGAGGTTCTCGCCATCGCGCGGGCGGGCGCGGCCCAGGGCTGCAAGGAGGCCCTGTTCACGCTCGGCGACCGGCCGGAGGAGCGCTGGCCGGCGGCCCGGCAGTGGCTGGACGAGCGCGGCTACGACTCCACCCTGGACTACCTGCGCGCGTGCGCGGTGGCGGTGCTGGAGGAGACCGGGCTGCTGCCGCACCTGAACCCGGGCGTGCTGTCCTGGTCGGAGTTGCAGCGGCTGAAGCCCGTCGCGCCCAGCATGGGGATGATGCTGGAGACCACGGCGACGCGGCTCTGGTCGGAGCCGGGCGGCCCGCACTTCGGCTCGCCGGACAAGGAGCCGGCGGTCCGGCTCCGGGTGCTCGACGACGCGGGCCGGGTCGGGGTGCCGTTCACCACCGGCATCCTGATCGGCATCGGCGAGACCCCCGCCGAGCGGGTCGACGCGATCTTCGCCATCCGGCGTGCCCACCGGGAGTACGGCCACCTCCAGGAGGTGATCGTGCAGAACTTCCGCGCCAAGCCGGACACGGCGATGCGCGGGATGCCCGACGCGGAGCTGCACGACCTGGCCGCCACGGTGGCGGTGGCCCGGGTGCTGCTCGGGCCGAAGGCCCGCATCCAGGCCCCGCCGAACCTCATCGAGGGCGAGTACGACCTGCTGCTGCGGGCCGGCATCGACGACTGGGGCGGGGTCTCCCCGCTGACCCCGGACCACGTCAACCCCGAGCGCCCCTGGCCCCATCTGGACGAGCTGGCCCGGCAGACGGAGAAGTCCGGGTTCACCCTGCGCGAGCGGCTGACGATCTACCCCGAGTACGTGCGGGCCGGCGACCCGTGGCTCGACCCGCGCCTGCTGCCGCACGTCGGCGCGCTGGCCGACCCGGCGACGGGGCTGGCCGTGGAGGAGGCGCGGCCGGTGGGCCGCCCCTGGCAGGAGCCCGACGAGACGTACGGCGGCCGGACCGACCTGCACGCCACCATCGACACCACCGGGCGCACCGGCGACCGGCGCGGCGACTTCGACCACGTCTACGGCGACTGGTCGGAGGTGGCCGGCAAGGTCACCGCCGGGGGCGGGGGCGGGACCGACCGCGACCTGCGGGCCGGGCTGCGGCTGGCCGCCGACGACCCGGCGGCGCTGCTCGACCCGCGGCACGCCGACGCCGCGCTGGCGCTGTTCGCCGCCGACGGGCCGGCGCTCGACGAGCTGTGCCGGCTCGCCGACGACGCCCGCCGGGCGGCCGTCGGCGACGACGTGACATACGTGGTCAACCGCAACATCAACTTCAGCAACGTCTGCTACGTGGGCTGCCGATTCTGCGCCTTCGCCCAGCGGGAGCGGGACGCCGACGCGTACCGGCTCTCGGTGGAGCAGGTCGCCGACCGGGCCGAGGAGGCGTGGGCGGCCGGCGCCAGCGAGGTCTGCCTCCAGGGCGGCATCGACCCGAAGCTGCCGGTGACCGTCTACGCCGACCTGGTCCGGGCGATCAAGGCGCGGGTGCCGGGGATGCACGTGCACGCGTTCTCCCCGATGGAGATCGTCACCGCCGCCGCGAAGGCCGGCGTGTCCGTGCGGGAGTGGCTGACCGGGCTGCGTGACGCCGGGCTGGACACCATCCCGGGCACCGCCGCCGAGATCCTCGACGACGACGTGCGCTGGGTGCTCACGAAGGGCAAGCTGCCGGCCGCCGCCTGGGTCGAGGTGGTCGGCACGGCCCACGAGCTGGGCATCCGGTCCAGCTCCACCATGATGTACGGCCACGTCGACCACCCCGCGCAGTGGCTCGCGCACTTCCGGGTGCTGGCCGGGTTGCAGGACCGCACCGGCGGCTTCACCGAGTTCGTGGCGCTGCCGTTCGTACACACCAACGCCCCGATCTACCTGGCCGGCATCGCCCGTCCCGGGCCGACCTGGCGGGAGAACCGGGTGGTGCACGCGATGGCCCGGCTGCTGTTGCACGGCCGGATCGACAACATCCAGTGCTCCTGGGTGAAGCTCGGCGACGAGGGCACGGCGGCGATGCTGCGGGGCGGCTGCAACGACCTCGGCGGCACGCTGATGGAGGAGACGATCTCCCGGATGGCCGGTTCCGGCAACGGTTCGGCGCGTACCGAGGAGCAGTTGATCGCCATCGCGGCGGCTGCCGGACGCCCGGCCCGTAAGCGCACGACCGCGTACGGCCGCCCCCGGCCGTAGGGTCTTTCCCTGTTGCCGGCCGGGTGCCCGGCCGAGCCTCGATCCATTTCGCACGGTGGCTTCTTCGAGTTCGGCGACGACGTGCGATACGAGATCCATATCGACAACGACGGCGACGGGCGGGCGACGTCACCTACCGGTTCGAATTCACCACCGGGATCACGAATCCGAACGGCTTCTCTGTCGCCGGGGGCTGAGCGCCGCCGACGTGACGGCACCGTTCCTCCCCGACTTCCCGTAGCTGGGTACGGGTTCACCAACCCGCCGGCGTGGTCCTCGGTCCCGGCGGCATCGGCACCCTGATCATCTACCCGGGACGGAGCCCGCACGGCCGGGAGATCGAGGTCGGTCGGGACGACGAGCCGCGTACGCACCCGAAGGGTCCGGGCGGGGCGTTCCACCGTCCACCCGGAGCTGCCCGCCGGCGTCCATACCGTCTGGTGGGACGATCGGCCGCCGGCCGGCCGGGTCGGCGGCACTGTCGGCGTGATCGCCGATTTCACGTGGCCGACCAGCGTGCCTCCGGCCTCCGACTGAGCCGGCCGGCGCCGCCCGCAGCAGCGCCCCGTCCACATTGTGGACGGGATGCGGTCGGTCGTTTCCGGCTCGGCGGGCGGTCGACGCGAACTCGGGTTAACCTTGTCCCCCACCAAGATCAACGATGTGGTGGGTGGTCTCTCGGGGGTCTCCATCGGCCTGTCCGGTCGGGCCGGCGGGGAAGCGCCACGGGAGAAAACTCGGGCAACTCGCCGGAGAGGGCGTTACTCGGCCGGGGTCTGAATCGATAGGGCAGGTTGCGAGGCCGGGCGGCCGGGTGGTCGTCCGGAGTGTTGTCGGGAGGGCGACTCCATTATCAAGTTCGGCTTGACGGCGCACGCATTACACGCGTGTAATTTGAATGGGGTTGTTCGCACGGTACGCAACAAATCGGGACCGGACGGACACGCGCGCCTTTCGCGTGGGGGGTTGCAGCGGCGATGACGCCGGTGCGCGACAAGGAGGCTTTTGATGGACGGCCAGCTTGAGGTGGCCGACCTGCTCGGAAACGCGCCGGAGTGGCAGGAGCGGGCGCTCTGCTCGCAGACCGATCCGGAGGCGTTCTTCCCCGAGAAGGGCGGCTCGACCCGCGAGGCGAAGCGGATCTGCTCGCGCTGCGAGGTCAAGACGGAATGCCTCGAATACGCTCTCGGGCACGACGAGCGGTTCGGGATCTGGGGTGGGCTCTCGGAGCGGGAGCGGCGCAAGCTCAAGCGGCGGGCCGCCTGAGCGTTGCCGGGCCGGGGCGGTGGGGGCCGCCCGGCTCAGGCGCAGTCGAACCGCTCGCCGTTCGCGGCGGCATCCGGCGGGGCGGCTCAGGCGCAGTCGAACCGGTCGCCGTTCGCGGCGGCATCCGGCGGGGCGGCTCAGGCGCAGTCGAACCGGTCGCCGTTCGCGGCGGCATCCGGCGGGGCGGCTCAGGCCAACTCGTCCGGGTCGACCCCGAGCAGGTTGGCCACCTGCTCGATGATCACGTCGTGCACGAGATCGGCGAGATCCTCGCGGTCCATGGCGCGGAACTCCAGCGGCCGGCGGTAGAGCACGATCCGTGGGGGCACCTCCTGCCGGCCGGGCCGGCCGGGCAGCAGCCGGGCGAGCGGCACCTCGCCGTCCTCCAGCACGTCGGAGTCGTAGACGTTCAGGTCCGGCGGGACGTCCTCCACCGCGAACTCGACCCCGGCCAACTCCTTGGCGAACCGCCGTTCCAGGGTCTCGACGGTGTCCAGCACGAGGTCGTCGAAGATCTCCGCCTTCGTCCGCGCCAGCGGCACCGTCGCCGGCACCAGCCGCCCGCGCAGGCCGCGCCCGTGCCGGTCACGGTGGGCGCGCCGGCCGGGGCCGGGGCGGCGGTGTTCCGGGCTCGTCATGAGGGACAGGTTAGCTCCCGCACCGACCTGGCCTGCGGCAGCGCGGCGGGTGTGGCGCGGCGCGGGTCGCGCCGGGCCGAATTGTGATCACCGTGACGGGCGTGTCGCAACGCGAAGCGGTGCGCCGGACCCGGTAATGGAGATACCCTGCCGCCGTGAGGTCACCACGGCGCTGCTCCCGTAACGGCTGCCCCCGGCAAGCGGTCGCCACGCTGACCTATGTCTACAACGAGTCGACAGCCGTGGTGGGGCCGCTGGCCGCCTTCGCCGAGCCGCACACCTACGACCTCTGCGAGCCGCACGCCCGCAGCCTGACCGCGCCCCGCGGTTGGGACGTGGTCCGGCACGAGGGCGAGTTCGAGCCCCCGCCGCCCACCACCGACGACCTGGTCGCGCTCGCCGAGGCCGTCCGCGAGGCCGCCCGCCCGGTGGCCCCCCGCCCACCAGAGGACGACGACAGCCTCAACACGGCCCCCCAGACGGGCCGCCGAGGCCACCTCCGCGTAATCCCCCCCACCCACTAACCCCACCCACCCCGCCTCCGCGCGCCCCCGCCCCCGCGCGTTGATCATGAAGTTGTTGGCATGCGCTTCGGCGTGTCGCGGCAACAACCTCATGATCAACGGGCTCGTGGGTGGGTGGGGGGGCGAGTGGGGTGGTGGGTTAGTGGGTTAGGAGGCGGGTGAAGAGGGTGGCGCGGCGGGAGGGGCGGTTCGTGCGGTTCTCCGCCGCGTCGGCGGAGAACATCAGCCGCAGGCCCGCGTTCACGGCCAGCCAGCGCAGTGGCTCCGGCTCCCATTTCGGGGAGCGGTGGTTCACCCAGGGCAGGGCGGTCAGGTCCGTCCGCTCGCCCCGGATCAGGTCGGCCAGGGTCCGGCCGGCGAGGTTGCTGGTGCCCACGCCGTCGCCGACGTAGCCGCCGGCCCAGGCCAGCCCGTCGGCCCGGTCGAGACCGACCGAGGCCGCCCAGTCCCGGGCCACCCCGAGCGGGCCGCCCCAGGTGTGGGTCACCGGCACGTCCGGGCCGAGCACCGGGAACAGTTCGCCGAGCGTACGGCGCAGTGCCGCGAAGACTGCCGGCTCCCGGTCGTGGGCGGGGGAGACCCGGGAACCGAAGTGGTAGGGCGCGCCCCGGCCGCCGAAGGCGAGTCGGCCGTCGGCGGTGCGCTGGCCGTAGACGATGACGTGCCGGTGGTCGGAGAAGGTCTCCCGCTCGGCGAGGCCGATCCGCGCCCAGGTCGCGGCGGGCAGCGGCGCGGTCGCGACCATCAGCGAGTAGACCGGCGCGACGGTGCGGCGCTGCCCCGGCAGGCCGGGCGTGTAGCCCTCGGTGGCCCGTACCACCACCGGCGCGCGCACCGTGCCGGCCGGGGTCACCGCCGCACGGGGCCGGATCCGGGTCACCCGCGTGCCCTCGTGGATCGTCACCCCTCGGCGCTCCACCGCCAGGGCCAGGCCCCGCACCAGCCGGGCCGGGTGCACCGCCGCGCAGTGCGGGGTGTACGTGCCGCCGCGTACCCCCTCGGCGGCGCAGCGGGCGGTGGCCTCGTCGGCGTCGAGCAGCGCCAGGTCCTCCGGCCCGAGCCCGTACGCCCGTGCCTCCGCGACGGCTGCGCGCGCCCGGTCGAGCTGGGGGGCGGTGCGGGCGAGCATCACCGTCCCGCCGTACGCCCAGTCGCAGTCGATGCCCTCGGCCGCGACGACCCGGCCGACCTCGGCGACGGTGGCGTGCAGGGCGCGCTGCATGGCGATCGCGGCGTCCCGCCCGTGCCGGCGGGCCAGCGCGGGCAGCGAGGTGGGGAACAGTGCCGAGCACCAGCCCCCGTTGCGGCCGGACGCGCCGTAGCCGGCGACCTGTGCCTCCAGCACGGTGATCCGCAGCGCCGGGTCGGCGACGGCGAGGTAGTACGCCGTCCAGAGCCCGGTGTAGCCGGCCCCGACGATCACCACGTCCGCGTCGGCGTCGCCGGTCAGCGGCGGGCGCGGGGTCAGCGGCTCGTCCACGGTGGACAGCCAGTACGACAGGTCCTGGTAGCGCATCGGCCGCTCCGGGTGCGGAAACGGCCGGGTCGACCACACGCCGCGGGGCGCGCGGCCGGCCCGGCCGGGTGGACGAGGGTTACAGGCGCGCCCACGCCTCGGTGAGCACGGCGCGCAGGATCTGCTCGATCTCGTCGAACTGCTGCTGCTCGGCGATCAGCGGCGGCGCGAGCTGTACGACGGGGTCGCCCCGGTCGTCGGCGCGACAGTAGAGCCCGGCGGAGAACAGCGCGGTGGAGAGGAAGCCGCGCAGCAGCCGCTCGGACTCGGCCTCGTCGAAGGTCGCCCGGGTGGTCTTGTCCTTGACCAGCTCGATGCCGTAGAAGTAGCCGTCGCCGCGTACGTCGCCGACGATCGGCAGGTCGTACAGCTTCTCCAGGGTGGCGCGGAAGGCCGCCTCGTTGGCCCGGACGTGCCCGACCAGGTCCTCGCGGGCGAAGACCTCCAGGTTGGCCAGGGCCACCGCGCAGGAGACGGGGTGGCCGCCGAAGGTCACGCCGTGGGCGAACATGCCGGTCTCGGTCAGGAACGGCTCCATCAGCCGGTCACTGGCGATCATCGCGCCGAGGGGGGCGTAGCCGGACGTGATGCCCTTGGCGGTGGTGATGATGTCGGGCTGGTAGCCGTACCGGACGGCGCCGAAGTATTCGCCGAGCCGGCCCCAGGAGCAGATCACCTCGTCGGAGACGAGCAGCACGTCGTACGCGTCGCAGATCTCCCGGACCCGCTCGAAGTAGCCGGGCGGCGGCGGGAAGCAGCCGCCGGAGTTCTGCACCGGCTCCAGGAACACGGCGGCGACCGTGTCCGGCCCCTCCCGCTCGATGGCCCGGCCGATCTCCTCGGCGGCCCAGCGGCCGAACGCCTCGGGGGAGTCGCCGTGCTCGGGGGCGCGGTAGAAGTTGGTGTTCGGCACCTTGATGCCGCCGGGGACCAGCGGCTCGAAGTCGCTCTTGATGCCGGGCAGGCCGGTGATCGACAGTGCGCCCATCGAGGTGCCGTGGTAGGCGATGTAGCGGCTGACCACCTTGTGCTTGTTCGGCCTGCCGGTGCGCTTGAAGTAGGCGCGGGCGAGCTTCCACGCCGCCTCGACCGCCTCGGAGCCGCCGGTGGTGAAGAAGACCCGGTTCAGGTCTCCGGGGGTGAGCGTGGCGATCCGCTCGGCCAGCTCGACGGCCTTCGGGTGGGCGTACGACCAGAGCGGGAAGTAGGCCAGCTCGCCCGCCTGCTTGGCGGCGGCCTCGGCCAGCTCGGTGCGCCCGTGGCCGGCGTTGACGACGAAGAGCCCCGCGAGGCCGTCCAGGTAGCGGCGGCCCTGGGCATCCCAGACGTACGCGCCCTCGCCGCGCACGATGGTCGGCACCTCGCCGGCGGAGTAGCTCGCCATCCGGGTGAAGTGCATCCAGAGGTGGTCGGTGGCGTTGGCCATGTCAGCCCCATCGGGTCTCGGGCCGGTCAGGGGTGACACCGGCCGCTCTGCCCACGGTTATCCCACAGTCCGGCGGCCAAAAGCAAGTGGGATCGGTGGTGGGTGGCCGATATGGCAACGGAATCAGCGAGTAGCCAGAGCGTGAACGACGGAATCCGTATCGCGAGGTCGTGACGTGAACGGTCGGTGGGTCGCGCCGGACGGGCGCTGTCGAGCTGCCCCGTCGGTGAGACCGCGTCGGGGCGGGTCGCGGTGAGACCGCGTCGAGGGGGGTCGCGGTGAGATCGCGTCGAGGACGTCGCGTTCGGGACACCTTCGGGGCACTTCGGCCGCGCTCGCGGCGCACCTGAGGTGCGCGAAACACATCCCACCGCGACACGCCGGTAGGCGGCGGACGCCGGCACCGAGCGTGGCTATCGTGCGCCGGAGCGTGAACCCGCGTGGAGGGAGGATCCGATGGCCAACGAGGCGCTGCGGGTGGCGATGGCCGCCAAGGGGGAGACCGTCGAGTCGCTCGCGGAGAAGGTGCGCGTCGACCCGAAGACGGCAGGCCGGTGGCTCACGTCGGGCCGGATCCCGCACCCCAGGACCCGGCTGGCGGTGGCCGAGGTGCTCGACCGCGACGCCGCCGAGCTGTGGCCCGAGCCGTTCCGCCGCCGCGACCTGCCCTGGTTCCGCCCCTGGGCCGAGCTGGAACAGGACGCCACCTCGATCCGATCATATGAGCCACTGCTGGTGCCGGGTCTGTTGCAGAGCGAGGGGTACGCCCGCGCGGTGCTGGGGACCGGCGGCCTGCTGTCGGCGGCCGAGGTGGACCAGATCGTGGCCGGCCGGCTGGAGCGCCAAGAAATCCTCTGTCGTGAGGAACCTCCGCAGCTCGTCGTCGTGATCGACGAGGTGGTGCTTCGCCGGCCGGTCGCGGGCCGGGCGGTGATGGCCGAGCAACTGGCCCATCTCGCTGCGATGGCGCAGCGGGAGCACGTGCAGATCCGGGTGATCCCGGCCGAGGGACCGTGGCACACGGGATTGGCCGGGCCGTTCGTGCTGGCCCGACTCCGGGACGGGGTCGAAGTGGCCTATCTGGACAATCAGCTCCGTGGTCAGATGGTGACCGACGGCATCGATGTTGCTAGCCTGGGTCGGAGGTGGGAGAGCGTCACCGGTGAGGCGCTTCCCTGCCGCCGGTCGATCGCACTGATCCGAGAGGTGGCGCAGACATGGACCTGACGGAAGCCCGCTGGCGCACCGCCACCCGCAGCAGCAACAACGGCGGCAACTGTGTCGAGGTGGCCGACAACCTGCCTGGCCGGGTGCTGGTGCGGGACAGCAAGGACCGTGCGGGTGGCGTCCTCGCCTTCTCGCCCGGGGCGTGGCGCACCTTTGTCGGTCGGCTGCGGCAGGGCTGAGATGACCGACGCCTGCTGGCACACCGCCACCCGCAGCACCAACAACGGCGGCGACTGCGTCGAGGTGGCCGACAACCTGCCCGGCCGGGTGCTGGTCCGGGACAGCAAGGACCGTGCCGGCGGCACCCTCAGCTTCGCGCCCGACGCCTGGCGGGCGTTCGTCGCGTCGGTCGGGCGCGGCGGGGGTGCCGGCTGAGGCCGACCGGCGCCTGACGTTGGTCGGCGGCGAGCGGCTTGATCAGGCGGTGCCCCAGGTGTACGTCTGCTTGCGCAGCTTGAGATAGACGAACGCCTCGGTGGCGAGCACGCCCTCGACCGCCCGCAGCCGCTGGAGGATCTCCAGCAGGTGGTCGTCGTTGCGGCAGACCACCTCGGTCAGCAGGTCGAACGAGCCCGCCGTGATCACCACGTAGTCGACCTCGTCCAGCTCGGCGAGGCGGTCGGCCACGGCCTCCAGGTCGCCGTTCGTACGCAGGCCGATCATGGCCTGGCGGGGGAAGCCGAGCTGGAGCGGGTCGGTCACCGCGACGATCTGCATCACCCCGGCGTCGAGCAGCCGCTGCACCCGCTGGCGCACCGCCGCCTCCGACAGCCCGACCGCCTTGCCGATGGTCGCGTACGGTCGGCGGCCGTCCTCCTGGAGCTGTTCGATGATCTGCTTCGCCACGTCGTCGAGCAGTGCGTGGCTGGCACCCTCGCGGACGGTGACCCTGCGTCCGCCGTTGCCGTTGTCGTGCTGCCGGTTCGTCATCGACCGCTCCCCATGTCCGTGCCCGGGCTGAGCCTAGTCCCCCGGGCAGTCTGGCGTATTTCGTCGTGCAGAGCTATTCCGGCAACGGAATCCCTTGTAAGGAAGGTCACCTCATGTCAGGATCAGTCGTCCACCGCACCTGACCCTCCCGTCGGCGCGCCACCCCCGTCCCGCCGCCGACGATGACCCCTAGGAGTCGTCACATGCGTACTCCCTTTCGGCCCCTCACCCGGCGTGGACTCCTGACCGGCACCCTCGGCTCGGCCGCACTGCTCGCCGCCGGTGGCTCGCTGGCCGGCTGCGGCACCAAGGCCGCCACCCAGACGGAGGCCGGCTGCGTCAGCGAGGACCTGTCCGCCACCGAGAAGAAGCTGGCCTTCTCCAACTGGCCGCAGTACATGGACGTGGACGAGAAGGACGAGTCCAAGCGGCCGACCCTCGACGCGTTCGTCGCTCAGAGCGGTATCCAGGTCGCCTACACCGAGGACGTCAACGACAACAACGAGTTCTTCGGCAAGGTGCAGAACCAGCTCGCGGGCTGTCAGGGCACCGGCCGGGACGTCATGGTCCTCACCGACTGGATGGCGGCGCGGATGATCCGCCTCGGCTGGGTCCAGAAGCTCGACAAGTCGAAGCTGCCCAACGTCGAGGCCAACCTGCTGCCGTCGCTGCGCAACCGGTCCTTCGACGCTGAGAACCAGCTCGCCATCCCGTGGCAGTCCGGGCTGGCCGGGCTGGCCTACAACGGCAAGGTGACCAAGGAGATCCGGACGGTCGACGAGCTGCTCACCCGCCCCGACCTCAAGGGCAAGGTGACGGCGCTGTCCGAGATGCGCGACACCATGGGCCTGCTGCTCCAGTCGAACGGCCACGACCCGGCGAACTTCACCGGCCCGCAGTTCGACGACGCGCTCAACAAGCTCAAGAAGGCCGTCGACTCCGGCCAGATCCGCCGGTTCACCGGCAACGACTACGCTCCGGACCTCGCCAAGGGCGACATCGCCGCGTGCATCGGCTGGTCCGGCGACGTCATCCAGCTCGGCTTCGAGGACGACAAGGTCAAGTTCGTGGTGCCCGAGTCGGGCGTGATGCTCTGGTCGGACAACGTCCTCGTGCCGAACAAGGCCACCCACAAGGGCAACGCCGAGCAGATCATCAACTACTACTACGACCCGGCGGTCGCCGCGAAGCTCGCCGCGTTCGTGAACTACATCTGCCCGGTCCAGGGCGCCAAGGCCGAGATGGAGAAGATCGACCCCGAGCTGGCCGCCAACCCGCTGATCTTCCCCGACGACACCATGCTGTCGAAGTCCAAGGTCTTCATGGCGTTGGACGAGAAGCAGGAACGCGAGTACGAGAGCAAGTTCCAGCAGGTCATCGGCGCGTGAGCGGCATGGGCGGGGCGACTGTGGGGCGCGAGACACCGGCCGGCGACCTGCGGCTGGCCAGCCTCACCAAGCGGTTCGGCATCTTCACCGCCGTGGACGACCTCAGCCTGACCATCCCGCAGGGCTCGTTCTTCGCCCTGCTCGGGGCGTCCGGCTGCGGCAAGACCACCACCCTGCGGATGATCGCCGGGCTGGAGGAGCCGACCAGCGGGCAGGTGCTGCTCGGCGACCGGGACATCGCCCGGCTGCGCCCGTACAAGCGGCCGGTGAACACCGTCTTCCAGAGCTACGCGCTCTTCCCGCACCTGAACGTCTTCGAGAACGTGGCCTTCGGGCTGCGCCGGCGCGGCATCCGCTCGGTCGACGACCAGGTCATGGGCATGCTCGCGCTGGTGCAGCTCGACGACTACGGCCACCGTCGTCCCGCCCAGCTCTCCGGCGGGCAGCAGCAGCGGGTCGCCCTGGCCCGCGCCCTGGTCAACCGCCCGCAGGTGCTGCTGCTGGACGAGCCGCTGGGCGCGCTCGACCTGAAGTTGCGCCGGCAGATGCAGATCGAGCTGAAGCGGATCCAGACCGAGGTCGGCATCACGTTCGTGCACGTCACCCACGACCAGGAGGAGGCCATGACGATGGCCGACACGGTCGCGGTGATGAACGCCGGGAGGATCGAGCAGCTCGGCTCACCCGCCGACATCTACGAGTTCCCGGCCACCGCGTTCGTGGCGAACTTCCTCGGCCAGTCCAACCTGCTCGCCGGCGAGGCCGCCGGCCCGGGCGGCGGCGAGGTGGCGGTCTCGGCGCACGGCAACCGCTTCTCGGTGCCCGCCGGCCGGGCCCGGGTCGACCGGGGGCCGGTCCACCTGGGCGTACGCCCGGAGAAGCTGCACCTGGTCGACTCCGTCGACCAGGTCCCCGCCGGGCACCAGCACGTCACCGGGGTGGTCACCGACGCCTCCTACGTCGGGGTCAGCACCCAGTACCTGCTGCGCACCGGCTGGGGCAGTGAGTTGTCGGTCTTCGTGGCCAACAGCGGCGTGACCGGCCCGCTGGCGGTGGGCAGCGAGGCGGTGGCGCACTGGGACCCGCGGCACGCCTTCCTGCTGCCCCGGGCGCCCGGCGAGCACGACCGGACCACGCCGGTCCTGGACGAGCCGGTGGGTGCGTCCTCGTGACAGCCCTCGCGCACATGCCCGGTTCGGGGCGGTCGACGGGGCCCCCGCCGACCCGCCGGTCCGGTCGGCACCGGTTCCTGCCGTACCTCCTCCTGCTGCCCGGCGCGGCGTGGCTGTTCCTCTTCTTCGCGGTGCCGCTGTTCCAGCTCGCCGCCGCCAGCCTCTACGATCCCGCCGGCTCGCTCGCCACCGGGTACACGCTGACCTGGGCGGTCGGCAACTACCCGGACGCGCTCGCGGCGTACTGGCCGCAGTTCACCCGGTCCTTCGTGTACGCCGGCATCGCGCTGGTGCTGGCGCTGCTGATGGGCTACCCGCTGGCGTACGCGATCGCGCAGAAGGCCGGCCGGTGGAAGAACCTGCTGCTGGTCTGCGTGGTCGCGCCGATGTTCACCAGCTTCCTGGTGCGCACGCTGGCCTGGAAGACGATCCTGTCCGACAACGGCTGGGTCGTCGGGCTGCTGCGCGACGTGCACCTGCTCGCCCCCGACGGGCGGCTGCTGGCCACCCCGGTCGCGGTGGTGCTTGGCCTCACGTACAACTTCCTGCCCTTCCTGGTGCTGCCGCTGTACGCGAGCCTGGAGCGGCTGGACCACCGGCTGCTGGAGGCGGCGAGCGACCTCTACGCCAGCCCGCTGCGGGTGTTCCGCCGGGTCACGCTGCCGCTGTCCATGCCGGGCCTGGTCGCCGGCACGCTGCTGTTCTTCATCCCGGCCAGCGGCGACTACATCAACGCCGAGCTGCTCGGCACCCCCAACGAGTACATGATCGGCAACGTCATCGACTCGGCGTTCCTGGTCCGGCTGGACTACCCGCAGGGCGCGGCGCTGTCCTTCCTGCTGATGGCGGCGATCCTCGCGGTCGTCTTCGTCTACCTGCGCCGGGCCGGCACGGAGGAGGTGCTGTGACCGCCCGGGTCCTCCGCTGGCTGGCCGAGCGCTGGGTGATGGGCGTGGCGCTGCTGGTGCTCGGCTACCTCTTCCTGCCGATCGCCGTGGTCGCCGCCCTGTCCTTCAACCGCCCGTCCAGCCGCCTGTCGTACGACTTCCACGAGTTCACCCTCGACAACTGGCGCAACCCGTGCGCCACCTCCGATATGTGCGACGCGGTGGTGCGCAGCGTCCAGATCGGCTTCATCGCCACCGTGGTCGCCACGGTGCTCGGCACCCTGATGGCGTTCGCGCTGGTGCGGCACCGGTTCCGCGGCCGGTCCGGGATCAACGTGCTGATCTTCCTGCCGATGGCCACCCCCGAGCTGGTGATGGGCACCTCGCTGCTCGCCCTCTTCGTCTCCGCCGGGGTGCCGCAGGGCTTCTGGACCATCGTCATCGCGCACGTCATGTTCTGCGTGTCGTTCGTGGTGGTCACCGTCAAGGCGCGGCTGGCCGGGATGGACTCCCGACTGGAGGAGGCCGCGATGGACCTCTACGCCAGCGAGTGGCAGACCTTCCGGCGGATCACCCTGCCGCTGGTGCTGCCCGGCATCGTGGCCGCCGCGCTGCTGGCGTTCTCGCTGTCGTTCGACGACTTCATCGTCACGAACTTCAACGCCGGCACCACCGTCACGTTCCCGATGTACGTCTGGGGCGCCGCCCAGCGGGGCATCCCGCCGCAGGTCAACGTCATCGGCACGGCGATGTTCGTGGTCGCGCTGCTGCTGGTGCTCGCCAGCACCCTGCGCGGCCGGCGGGCGAAGCGGCTGCCATGACGCCCCCGCCCACCGGCCGGGCGCTCGCCGACGCGGCGCCCGTGCCGTACTGGCTGGACCGCCCGGAACGCCCCGACCCGCTGCCGCCGCTGCACGGTGACACCGACACCGACCTGCTGGTCGTCGGCGGCGGCTACAGCGGCCTCTGGGCGGCGCTGCTCGCCAAGCAGGACGATCCCGGCCGGGACGTGCTGCTGGTCGAGGCGGGCACCTGCGGCTGGGCGGCGTCCGGGCGCAACGGCGGGTTCTGCGCCGCCTCGCTCACCCACGGGCTGGCCAACGGCGTCGAGCGCTTCCCCGACGAGATCGACGCGCTGGACCGGCTCGGCCGGGACAACCTGGACGCCATCGCCGACACCGTGGTCGCGTACGGCATCGACTGCGAGTTCGAGCGCACCGGCGAGCTGTCCGTGGCGGTCGAGCCCCACCAGCTCGACGGGCTGGCCGCCGACGTCGACCTGGCCCGCCGGTTCGGCCACCACGTGCGGCTGCTCGACCGCGACGAGGTACGCGCCGAGGTGGACTCGCCGACGTACCTCGGCGGGCTGTGGGACCGCGACCGGGTGGCGATGCTCGACCCGGCGAAGCTGGCCTGGGGCCTGCGCCGCGCCTGCCTCGACCTCGGCGTGCGGATCCACGAGCACACCCGGGTCACCGGGCTGCGCCGCGACGGGGCCGCGCTGCGCGCCACCACCCGCGGTGGACCGTCCGGCGCTCCCGGGGCCGACAACCCGGGACCGGGCGGCCACGGCGCCCCCGGCTCGGTGCGCGCGCGGCGGGTCGTCCTCGCCACCAACGCGTTCCCGCCGCTGCTGCGCCGGCTGCGGGCCTGGCTGGTGCCGGTCTACGACTACGCGCTGACGACCGAGCCGTTGACCGCCGCGCAACGCGAATCGATCGGCTGGCGCAACCGGCAGGGGCTCGCCGACACCGGCAACCAGTTCCACTACTACCGGCTCACCGGCGACGGACGGATCCTCTTCGGCGGCTACGACGCCGTCTACCACTACGGCAACCGGATGGCCCCCGAACTGGCCCAACGGCCGGCCACCTTCACCGCTCTCGCCCAGCACTTCTTCGCCACGTTCCCGCAGCTCGCCGACGTGCGCTTCAGCCACCGCTGGGGCGGCGTCATCGACACCTGCACCCGGTTCTGCCCGTTCTTCGGCACCGCGTACGACGGCCGGCTGGCGTACGCGGCCGGCTACACCGGCCTCGGCGTCGGCGCCACCCGGTTCGGCGCCCGCGTGGTGCTCGACCTGCTGGGCGGCGGGCAGACCCCGCTGACCCGGCTCGACCTGGTGCGCAGCAAGCCGCTGCCGTTCCCGCCGGAGCCGTTGCGAGCCACCGGCATCCACCTCACCCGCTGGTCCCTGGCCCGGGCCGACGCGCGAGCGGGACGGCGCAACCTCTGGCTCCGTACGCTCGATCGTCTTGGTTTGGGGTTTGATTCCTGATGCGGATCCTGCTCGTCGGTGCCGGTGGGGTCGGCTCCGCCGCCGTCGCCATCGCCGCCCGCCGCTCCTTCTTCGAGACCATGGTCGTCGCCGACCGCGACCCCGCCCGCGCGGCGCGGGCCGTGGCCGGCCACGGCGACCGGTTCGTCCCCGCCGCCGTCGACGCCTCCTCGGCGGACGCGGTCGCCGCGCTGTGCCGCGAGCACCGGATCACCCACGTGCTCAACGCGGTCGACCCGCGCTTCGTCCTGCCGATCTTCGAAGGGGCGTTCGCGGCCGGCGCGGACTACCTCGACATGGCCATGTCGCTGTCCCGGCCGCACCCCGACCGGCCGTACGCCGAGACCGGGGTCAAGCTCGGCGACGACCAGTTCGCCGCCGCCGACCGCTGGTCGGCCGCCGGCCGGCTGGCGCTGTGCGGCATCGGCGTCGAGCCGGGCCTGTCGGACGTCTTCGCCCGCTACGCCGCCGACGAACTGTTCGCCGAGATCGACGAGATCGGGGTACGCGACGGCGGCAACCTCACCGTCGACGGCTACGACTTCGCGCCGTCGTTCTCCATCTGGACCACGATCGAGGAGTGCCTCAACCCGCCGGTGATCTGGGAGGCCGGCCGCGGCTGGTACACCACCCCGCCGTTCTCCGAGCCGGAGGTGTTCGACTTCCCCGAGGGCATCGGCCCGGTCGAGTGCGTCAACGTCGAGCACGAGGAGGTGCTGCTGATCCCGCGCTGGGTCGCGGCGAAGCGGGTCACCTTCAAGTACGGCCTCGGCAACGAGTTCATCGAGGTCCTCAGGACCCTGCACAAGCTCGGCCTCGACGCGGCGTCCCCGGTGCGGGTGAGCGGCGTGACGGTCGCGCCCCGCGACGTCGTGGCGGCCTGCCTGCCCGACCCGGCGACCCTGGGCGACCGGATGCGCGGCAAGACCTGCGCCGGCACCTGGGTGCGCGGCACGGCGCGCGGCGGCGGGCCGCGCGAGGTCTACCTCTACCACGTGGTCGACAACGAGTGGTCCATGGCGGAGTACGGTCACCAGGCCGTCGTCTGGCAGACCGCCGTGAACCCGGTCGTCGCACTGGAACTGCTCGCCACCGGCGCGTGGTCCGGGTCGGGGGTGATCGGCCCGGAGGCGCTGCCCCCGCGCCCCTTCCTCGATCTGCTCACCGGTTACGGCTCACCCTGGGGGATGCAGGAGCGATGACCCGCTACGGCCCGATGTTCGGCCCCGACGTCACCTTCCTCGGCGTCGACCGCTGCGTCCTCGACGACCCGTCGTCCTTCGCCGACGCCGACGTCGTGATCGTCGGCGCGCCCTTCGACGGCGGCACCTCGCACCGGCCGGGCACCCGGTTCGGCCCGTCCGCCATCCGGCAGGCCTGCTACCTGCCGCACGACGGCTCCCGCCCATCCCTCGCGCTGCGCGTCGACGCGCTGCGCGACCTGCGGGTGTACGACGCCGGCGACGTCGAGATGTTCTCCGGCGACATCGAGCGGTCCCTGGCCGCCCTGGAGTCGGCGGTCTTCGCGGTCGCCTCGGCCGGGGCGATCCCCGTCGTGCTCGGCGGCGACCACTCCATCGCGCTGCCCGACGCGACCGGCGTCGCCCGCCACCACGGGCTGGGCCGGGTGTCGCTGGTGCACTTCGACGCGCACGCCGACACCGGGGACATCGAGTTCGGCAGCCTGCACGGGCACGGCCAGCCGATGCGCCGGCTCATCGAGTCCGGCGCCGTACGCGGCGACCGGTTCCTCCAGATCGGCCTGCGCGGCTACTGGCCCGGCCCCTCGGTCCTGTCGTGGATGGCCGAGCAGCGGATGCGGTCGTACGAGATGACCGAGCTGGTCGCCCGGGGCCTGGACGACTGCCTGACCGAGGCGTTCACCATCGCCACCGACGAGTGCGAGGGGGTCTTCCTCTCCGTCGACGTGGACGTGGTCGACCCGGGCATGGCACCCGGCACGGGCACCCCGGAGCCCGGCGGGCTGACCTCCCGGCAACTGCTCGACGCGGTGCGGCGCTGCTGCTACGAGCTGCCGGTCGTCGGCGTCGACGTGGTCGAGGTCGCCCCGCCGTACGACCACGCCGACATCACCGCGTACCTGGGCAACCGCGTGGTGCTCGAGGCGCTGTCGGCCATCGCCCGCCGCCGCCGCGACGCCGCCGGCCACCCACCCTGGACCCCGACCCAACCCCTCCTCGACTCCCGCTGATCGGAGATCACCTCGCTCGGGCGCCCGGGAGACTGTTTAGTTCGAGCTATAGTTGCGTCATGAGCGGTGCGACCGGGGGACGTTGGTTCGTGCGGGTCACCGGCGAGGTCCGGCAGTGGCTCCGGGAGCTGCGGCATACCGATCCGGACACGTACCGGAGCGTGAGCGTGGCCGTCGACATGCTCGCGGAGGTCGGGCCCGGGCTGGGGCGTCCGCTGGTCGACACGCTGCGGGGTAGCGCCATCAGTAATCTCAAAGAGTTGCGTCCCAGGTCAGGGCGGGACGTCGCGGTTCGGGTGCTGTTCGTCTTCGATCCCTGGTCCCAGGCCGTCCTGCTCGTGGCAGGTAACAAGGCGCACAACTGGACGCGCTGGTACCACGACAACATTCCACTGGCGGAGGACGCTTACAAGGCTTGGCTCGACCATGAGAGCAGGCGAAGGGGGGAGTCGTGACCGAGTTCTACGACTGGGAAGACGTCCGTGACGAGCTTCGTGACGACGAGACGGAGCACGAGAGGGAGCGGGCGCGTACCGAAGCGTGGGTGAGCGCGTTCCACCTGGCCGAGGAGCGTAAGCGGCTGGGGCTGACCCAGCGCCAGGTGGCCGAACTGATGGGCGTCACCCCGGGACGGGTCAGTCAGATCGAGAACGGTGACCTCGATGTCAACGAGGTCGCCACGTTGAGCCGCTACGCCGCAGCCCTGGGCGCTCGGCTCCGCATCATCTTCGACTACGGCAACGACCTGCGGCAGATCGCCTGACCGCCCGTCTCCCGATCCGACCCGAGTAGGCGAGGCGGGCGGGGCCCTGGTGCTGTGGGTCGACCTGGGGCGGGAGGGTCAGCGGATGGCGGCGGCCTGGTTGTGGGCCCAGGTGGTCGTCCGGTGCACGGCCCCTCGCCGCGACGGCGAGGGGCCCTGCGACGGTGGCGGCCCGTCGGGGCCGTCCGTTCCGGAGACCTACAGGGTCAGGGTCCAGGTGTCGATGTAGCCGGTGTCGCCGGAGGCGGCGTCCTGGACGCGCAGGGTCCAGTTGCCGTTACGGGTCTCCGCGGAGAGGTTGACCGTGTAGGTCTGGTTGATGTTGTCGGCGGAGCTGCCGCTGCGGTTGTGCAGGGTGTAGGCGCTGCCGTCGGGAGCGACGAGGCTGACGACCAGGTCCCCGATGTAGGTGTGCACGATCTGCACCGCGACCTTGCTGCTGGACGAGGCGGTGCCGGTGCAGCCGCTGATCGCGATGGTGCTGGTGGCCGTCGTGTTGTCACCGACGGTCACGTTGGTGCCGTTGGTGCCGGTGCACTCCTGCGTGCCGGAGCCGCCCAGGTTGAGCGTCCAGCTGTTCAGGTAGCCGGTGTCGCCGGCGCCGGCGTCCTGGACGCGCAGCTTCCAGGTGCCGTTGGCGACCCCCGACGACAGGTTGACCGGGTAGGTCTGGTTGATGTTGTCGGCCGAGCCGCCGCTGCGGTTGTGCAGGGTGTAGGCGCTGCCGTCCGGGGCGACGAGGCTGACGACGAGGTCCCCGATGTAGGTGTGCACCAGGTTCACCGCGACCGTGCTGGTGGCGCCGGCGTTGCCCGTGCAGCCCGCGATGGTGATGGTGCTCTCCACCGTGGCGTTGTCCCGGATCGTCACGTCGGTGCCGTTGGTCTGGGTGCAGCCGGTGGTCGGCGGGGGCGTGGTGCCGCCGTCGCCGAGGTTGAGCAGCTTGTTGGGCGAGCCGGTGCCGGGGCTGGTCACCACGTTGCTGGTGGCGTCGGCGACGAGCTTGTCGCGCACCTGCTGCGGCGTGAACGACGGGTTGGCGGCGAGCACGAGCGCGGCGGCGCCGACCACGTGCGGGGTCGCCATCGAGGTGCCGCTGATGGTGTTCGTGGCGGTGTTGCTGGTGTGCCAGGCCGAGGTGATCGAGCTGCCGGGGGCGAAGATGTCCAGGCAGGTGCCGATGTTGGAGAACGACGAGCGGGCGTCGGTGTTGGTGGTCGAGCCGACGGTGATCCCGGCGGGGGTGCTGGCCGGCGAGCTGTCGCAGGCGTCGGCCCCGTAGTCGTTCCCGGCCGCGAGGCCGTAGCTGACGCCGTCGGCGATGGAGCGGGCCACCGCGTCGTTGAGGGCCTGGCTGAAGCCGCCGCCGAGGCTCATGTTGGCCACCGCGAGCTGGCCGGCGGCGTGGTCGCCGGTCACCCAGTCGACGCCCTGGATGACGCCGGCGTCGGTGCCGCTGCCCTGGCAGTCGAGCACCCGGACGCCGACGAGGGTGACGCCCTTGGCCACGCCGTAGGCGCTGCCGCCGACCGTGCCGGCCACGTGGGTCCCGTGCCCGTTGCAGTCGTCGGCGCTGCCGCCGTCGATCGAGTCGAACCCGGTGACGGCCCGACCGCCGAAGTCGCCGTGGCCGAACCGGATGCCGGTGTCGATGATGTACGCCTTCACGCCCGAGCCGGTGTTCGGGTAGGTGAACGAGTTGTTCAGCGGCAGCGCGCGCTGGTCGAGCCGGTCCAGGCCCCAGGACGGCGTGGGGCTCTGCGTACCGCTGATCCGTACGGTGTGGTTCTGCTGGACGTAGCTGATCGACGGGTCGGCGGCGAGCCGCTTGGCCTCGGCCTCGGACATCCGGGCCTCGAACCCGCGCAGCGCGTTCTGGTACGTCCGGTTGACCGCGCCGCCGTGCCGGCCGGCGAGGTCGCGCGCCCGCTTCGTGACGTCGGCCCGCCTCACGGTCGCGTCCTTGAAGACGACGATGTACGACCCGTCGACGGCGGTGGGGCCGCCTGCCAGGAGGATCTGCCCCTCGGCGGGGGCGGCCGTCGCGGGTGCGCCGAACGACACGGCGGTGGCAACGGCGGCGGTCAGCACGCCGAGACGCCAGCGGCGCGCGGCAAGGTGGGGAGGTGTCATCCCTCGGGTGTTCCTCTCGCTCCACGACGGCGGGTCCCGCCATCGATCGCAATTGATCAAATTGAGCAAGAGCGTAGAGTGTCCGCGGCGCGATGTGTAGATCGATCGATGTTTGGTTACTCGGGGGAAACAAAGATAGGGGTGGGTGCGGTGCCGCCCCGCGCCCGCGCCGCTACGCGCCGAAAGCCTCGTCCAGGATGTCCAGCCCTCGACGCAGCTCGGTGTCGGAGATCACCAGCGGTGGCAGGAAGCGCAGCACGTTGCCGTACGTGCCGCAGGTCAGGGTGAGCAGGCCGGCGGCGTGACAGACCGTCGAGACCGCCGCCGTGGCGACCGGGTCGGGCGTCAGGGTGCCGGGCCGGACGATCTCCACGGCGAGCATCGCGCCCCGGCCACGTACCTCGGCGATGCGGGGATCACGGTCCGCCACGGCTCGCAGGCGCGCCGTCATCGCCGCGCCGATCCGGCGGGCCGCCCCCGCCAGGTCCAGCTCGTGCATGGTCGCGATCGACGCGAGCGCCGCCGCGCAGGCGATCGGATTCCCGCCGTACGTCCCGCCGAGCCCGCCGACGTGCACCGCGTCCATCAGGTCGGCCCGGCCGGTGACCGCGGCCAGCGGCAGGCCGCCGGCGATGCCCTTGGCGAGGGTGACCAGGTCCGGCTCCACGCCCTCGTGCTGGCAGGCGAACCAGTCGCCGGTGCGGCAGAACCCGGTCTGGATCTCGTCTGCCACGAACACCACCCCGGCCGCCGTCGCCCACTCCCGCAGCGCCGGCAGGAACCCCGGCGCCGGTACGACGAACCCGCCCTCGCCCTGGATCGGCTCGATCAGCAGCGCGGCGACGTTCTCCGCGCCGACCTGCTTCTCGATCGTCTCGATCGCGCGGGCCGCGGCGGTCGACCCGGCCAGCCCGCCGTCGCGCAGCGGGTACGACATCGGCACCCGGTAGACCTCCCCGGCGAACGGCCCGAACCGGTGCTTGTACGGCATGTTCTTCGCGGTCAGCGCCATGGTCAGGTTGGTCCGGCCGTGGTACGCGTGGTCGAACACCACCACCGCCGGCCGCCCGGTGGCGTGCCGGGCGATCTTCACGGCGTTCTCCACCGCCTCGGCACCCGAGTTGAACAGCGCGGACCGCTTGTCGAACGTGCCCGGGGTGAGCGCGTTGAGCTGCTCGCAGACCGCCACGTACGACTCGTAGGGGGCGACCATGAAGCAGGTGTGCGTGAAGCGCTCGACCTGCGCCCGTACCGCCTCGACCACACGCGGCGCGGAGTTGCCGACGTTGGTGACGGCGATGCCGGCCGCGAAGTCGATCCACTCCCGGCCGTCGACGTCGACGATGGTGCCGCCCGACGCGTGGTCCACGTAAGACGCGACGGTGCTGCCGACGCCACGGGCAACGGCCGCGCCGCGCCGCTTGTGCAACTCGTCCGAGGAGGCCATCGCGCTCAGCCCTCGATGTTGTGCATGACGTGCTTGACCCGGGTGTAGTCCTCCAGGCTGTAGACCGAGAGGTCCTTGCCGTGGCCGGAGTGCTTGAAGCCGCCGTGCGGCATCTCCGAGACGAACGGGATGTGCGTGTTCACCCAGACGCAGCCGAAGTCGAGCCGGCGGGTCATCCGCATCGCCCGGCCGTGGTCCTTCGTCCAGACCGAGGCCGACAGGCCGTAGTCGACGCCGTTGGCCCAGCGCACCGCCTCGTCCTCGTCGGAGAACCGCTGCACCGTGATGACCGGCCCGAACACCTCGTCCTGGATGATCTCGTCGGACTGGCGCAGCCCGCTGACGACGGTCGGCGCGTAGAAGTAGCCGCGCTCGCCGAGGCGCGAGCCGCCGGTCCGGAGGTCGGCGTGGTCGGGGAGCCGGTCGACGAAGCCGCTGACCCGGGAGAGCTGGTTGGCGTTGTTGAGCGGGCCGTAGAGCACGTCCGCGTCGTCCGGCGCGCCGGTCTTCGTGTTGCGGGCCTGCTCGGCCAGCGCCGCCACGAAGTCGTCGTGGACGCCGGGGCCGGCGAGCACCCGCGTCGCCGCCGTGCAGTCCTGCCCGGCGTTGAAGTAGCCGCCGACCGCGATCGCCTCGGCCGCCGCCGCCACGTCCGCGTCGTCGAAGACCACCACCGGGGCCTTGCCGCCCAGCTCCAGGTGGGTCCGCTTGAGGTCGGGGGCCGCGGCGGAGGCGACCTCCATGCCCGCGCGGGTCGAGCCGGTGATCGACACGAGCTGCGGGGTCGGGTGCGACACGAGCGTACGACCGGTGTCCCGGTCGCCGCAGACCACGTTGAACACCCCCGGCGGGAAGAACTCCGACGCGATCTCGGCCAGCAGCAGCGTCGACACCGGCGTGGTGTCCGACGGCTTGAGCACCACCGTGTTGCCGGCGGCCAGGGCCGGGGCGATCTTCCAGACCGCCATCATCAGCGGGTAGTTCCACGGGGTGACCTGCGCGCAGACGCCGATCGGCTCGCGCCGCACGTACGACGTGTGCCCCGCCATGTACTCGCCGGCCGAGCGCCCCTCCAGCATCCGGGCCGCCCCGGCGAAGAAGCGGAACTGGTCGACCGCCGGCGGCAGCTCCTCCTCGGCGGTGAGCTGACGCGGCTTGCCGGTGTTGCGCACCTCGGCGTCGACCAGCTCGGCGGCGCGGGCCTCGACCGCGTCGGCGAGCCGGAGCAGCGCCCTCTGCCGCTCGGCCGGGGTCGTGTCCCGCCAGGTCTCGAAGGCGTCGGCGGCGGCCCGCATCGCCGCGTTCACGTCGCCGGGCCCGGACACCGGGGCCTGCGCGAAGACCTCTCCGGTGCACGGGTCGACCAGGTCGGCGTAGCCGCCGTCGGTCGGCTCGACGTAGTCGCCGTTGACGAAGTTGCGCAGCTGCTGCTGGTCACTCATGACGGGCTCACTCCCAGAGGGGGCGGTCTGCGGCGGTTATCGCAATCTGACTGCCATCTTGGCCACTGAATTCGCGGCAGACAAGGGTTGACGCGACTGTTTCCGTGGAAGGGTTGGTCGTCTACGCTGCTCCACGTGGAGTCCGCAGCCTTCTATGTCGCCTCCCGCCCCGCCCACGGCGAGGGCGAGCTGACCGTCCACCACCCTTACGACGGGCGCGCCGTCGGTCGTACCACCCTCGCCACCGCCGCCCAGGTCGAAGCGGCCGTCGCGGCAGCCGCCGGGGTGGCCGCGACGGCCGCGGCCCTGCCCGCGCACGCCCGCGCGGCGGCCCTGGACCACGTGTCCCGGCGGCTCGCCGAGCGGGCCGACGAGATCGCGCGGCTCATCACCGCCGAGAACGGCAAGCCGCTCAAGTGGGCGCGGGCCGAGGTGGGCCGGGCCGTCTCCACCTTCCGCTGGGCGGCCGAAGAGGTCCGACGCTTCTCCGGCGAGCTGCAACGCCTCGACACCGACCCCGCCGCCACCGGGCGGATCGCCCTGGTCCGGCGGGTGCCGAAGGGGCCGGTGCTCGGCATCGCGCCGTTCAACTTTCCGCTCAACCTCGTCGCGCACAAGGTCGCCCCGGCCATCGCGGTCGGCGCCCCGATCGTCGTCAAGCCCGCCCCCGCCACCCCGCTGTCCGCGCTGCTGCTGGGCGAGCTGCTCGCCGAGACCGACCTGCCGGAGGGCATGTTCTCGGTGCTGCCGCTGCCCAACGAACGCGCCGCCGAGCTGGTCGCCGACCCCCGGCTGCCGGTGGTGTCGTTCACCGGCTCCGGGCCGGTCGGCGCGGCGATCCGCCGGTCCGTGCCCGACAAGCACGTCACCCTGGAGCTGGGCGGCAACGCCGCCGCCGTGATCTGCGAGGACTGGAACACCGACGAGGACCTGACCTTCGCCGCGCACCGCATAGCGACGTTCTCCAACTACCAGGCCGGGCAGTCGTGCATCGCCGTGCAGCGGGTCTACGTGCACGAATGGCTCTACGACGCGTTCCTGCCCCGGCTGGTCGCGGCCGTGCAGGAGCTGCGCACCGGCGACCCGTCCGACGAACTGACCGACGTGGGCCCGCTGGTGTCCGAGGAGGCCGCCCGCCGCGTCGAGGCGTGGGTGGACGAGGCGGCCACAGCCGGCGCCACCATCGAGGTGGGCGGCCGGCGCGAGGGCGCCACCTACCCGCCGACCGTGCTCACCGGGGTGCCGGCGGACGCCAAGGTCTGCGCCGAGGAGGTCTTCGGGCCGGTGCTGGTGGTCGCCCCCGTCGAGCACGACCAGGCCGCGTTCGCCGCCGTCAACGACTCGGCGTACGGGTTGCAGGCGGGCGTCTTCACCCATCGCCTGGATGTCGCCTTCGCCGCGCATCGCTCCCTGGAGGTCGGCGGGGTCATCGTCGGCGACGTGCCGTCGTACCGGGCCGACCAGATGCCGTACGGCGGGGTCAAGGGCAGCGGCGTCGGGCGCGAGGGACTGCGCAGCGCGATGGAGGACTACACCGACCCGCGCGTCATGGTGCTGACCGGGATGGCGTTGTAGCTCACCAGGTGCCGTCGTCCCAGGTGCCGTCGTCGCGGACGCGGGCCGGGGCGCGGCCGAGCAGCAGGGTGGTCAGCGCGGCGTCGACGTCCGCGCCGAGGAACCACTCGCCGGCCTGGTCCAACGCGAACACCCGACCCCGCTCGTCGACAGCGAGGATGCTGTCCTGCCGCTCGGTGCCGATGGGGAAGAGCCGCGCTCCGAGGACGGCGGCGAAGTCGGCCAGGGTGTCGGCGGTGTGGGCGACCTGACGTGGGCGGATGTCGAACCGGGAAATCCACACCTGCTCGCCAGGACCGCGCCGAGCGCCCACCAGGCTGGGGAATGCGGTGAGCGTAGCGAGGGCCGCCGGGAAGCTGGCGTGGGTGGACGTCCTGCCCCGAACAGCGCTCACGTCCCTGATGGCGGACATGGCGACGACCTCGTCCCCGAAGTGAGGCCGCCAACCGGCCGCGACGAGTGCCTGCGCGACCTCGGGCGGGAATCGGCCGGGGTCGGGATCCGGCTGCGGATCCGGCTGCCACGGCATCGTGAAGGCCCGGTCGGACCAGGGCAGGAGGTTGAACTCCACGAGCAGATCCACGCAGGAATCGCAGGGGCGGTCCGCAGGGCCGCCGTTCGGATCCCCCGGCTCGCGCACCCGGAAAACCTCGAATCGCGCGCTCTGCAGGAGATCCTTCGCGTCGGCCATGCCCAGTGGGGCGATGCCCTCGGCGGCGCGGCGGTGGTCGTAGTCGTGCAGGGCGTCCGAGACGACGATCAGCTCGGCGTGCCGGTCGCCGCCGCGCGCCAGGTGGCCGGCGGGCAACTCGTCCAGGTAGGCCCGGACCAGCGGGTGGTGGCGCAGCTCGACATCGCCCTTGGCCCCCTGCGCGCGGAACAGCCGGCCCTCCACGGTCAGGTGCGCCGCCGTGCCGGGGGTGGGTAGCCGGCGGATCTCGCGGAGCAGTTGGCTCGCCGGATCGACCGTGCGCGGCGCGCCCGGACCCTCCGCCCGGCTCGTGCGGTACATCTGCTCGACGATCTCCACCGGCACGCGCGGCCAGGTGGTCACCTCGCCGGTCTGCTTGTCCACCACGGTGGTCGGCAGCTCGCCCGGCACCGTCCTCGCGTCGATGGACACAGTGGACGTGATCACGTAACCGAGGTCGAACTCGTCGACCGTCGGGCGGCAGTCGTGTCCCAGGCGCTGCGACTCGCGGCGGGCCCACACGGCGGCGAGTTGCTCGGCCTGCTGGCGATCGATCACGGGCTCGAAACTACCGGACCCCACGGAATCGTGGCGGCCGGTATGGTTCGCCCTACCGACGGTGACCGGGGAGGGTGGCGTTGGGCGAGAGCGTGGACCGGGACGCCAATCGCGCGCTGCGGGCGCGGTTCGACGAGGTGTACGGGGACTACCGGCGACTTCGGTCCGGTTTGGACGAGCTGCAGGCCCGGCTCGCCGAGCTGCGGGTGACGGAGCGCTCCGACGACGGTCAGGTGACCGCCACCGTCGGGGCCCGGGGCGACCTGATCTCGGTGGAGCTGCACCCCTCCGTATACAACGACCGGGACGCGAAGGCGTTGAGCCGGAAGATCACCACCACGATCCACCGGGCCGGTACGACCGCCGCCTCCGCCACCCAGGAACTGGTGGCCGGCTACCTGCCCGCCAGCTCTGGAGCGGTCGACTTCCTGCGTACGGGTGACTTCGGGTCGTTGCTGGGCCGGGCGGACTCGGCCCTGCGCCGGGGCGAGTGATGGACGGGCAGCTCTGGCTCGACCCGCAGCGTGCCCGGCGCGGCGGCACGGACCTCTCGCTCGCCGGCGAGGCCGTCGGCGCACGGCGCCGCGAGGTCGGCGGGGCCGTCGCGGCGGCGAGCGCATCCCGGCCGTGGGGCAGGGACGACATCGGCGCGGCCTTCGAGCAGAAGTACCGGGGCTTCGAAGAGCTGGTGCTGCGCGTGTGGGAGGGCGTGGGGCGGCATCTGGAGGGCCTCGGCGCCGACGTGGTCCGGTCCGTCGACGCCAACCTCCGCACGGACGCGTCGAGCGCCGGCCGGCTCGACCGCGCCGGCGACCGGCACCAGCAGCGCTGATCCGCGGAGGAGACCCGGATGAGTCTGTTGCCGAGCCCCATCCCGCACCCGCTCGACTACTCGCCCTGGGACCTGCCGGGCTGGGTCTACGAGGCTCTCGACTGGGTGATCGGCGTCGAGTGGCCGGAGGGGAATGAGCGGGCGGTCTGGGAGCTGGCCGACCAGTGGTACGCGGTGGCCGCGGCGCTGGCCGGGCCGCACGCCGACGCCGTCACGGCCGCCGCTGAGGTGCGCGGCGGGTACGGCGGCGTCGGGGCGGTCGCCGCCGCCTTCGACACCGCCTGGCGCCGGGTCGCCGAGGGCGACGAGGCACCGCTGCCTGTGCTGCTCGCCGTCAGCACCGAGCTGGGCCGGCTGGTGGAGGAGTGCGGCTGCGACATCGAGGGCGCCAAGCTCGAGGTCTGGATCGAGCTGGGCATCCTGGTGATCGAGCTGCTGTCGCTGGCGGTCGCCACGGTGCTCACCGCCGGCGCGGCCTCGCCCGCCGCCGGGGCGGCGATCACCGCCACCCGGCTGATCGTGCAGCAGATCTTCAAGCGGCTGATGGCGCAACTGGCCCGCAAGTCCCTCAAGCAGGGGCTCAAGGAGGCCGGCGAGCGGGCGGCGAAGGAGGTCACCAAGGGCGGCGTGCGGGGCCTCGCTCGGCGTGCGGCGCTGGGTGGGGTGTCCGAGGCGGCCGAGGAGAGCGGCATCAACCTCGCCACGCAGGCGTACCAGAACTCGACCGGCCGACGGCACGGGCTGGACATGACGGAGCTGGGCACGACGGCGGTCGGCGGCCTGGCCGGCGGAGCGGTGGCGCCCCTGGCCGGCCTCGGCCGCCACGCCACCGGGCGGGGCGCCCGCATCGGGGAGCACCTGGGCCGCGAGATGACCGGCGAGGTGATGGCCGAGCAGGCCGCGAGCCTCGCCACCGGCCAGGGACTCACCTCCGTGGAGGATGCGGCCCGGGCGGCCGTGTCCGGTGCCCGTGGCTCCGCCGCCGCCCAGGCCGACGCCGCGCTGCAGGCCCGGCTCGACGGCCAGATGAGCGCCCTGGCCGGCATGTCGCCGCCATCGACGGCACCCGGCGGGCTCTCAACCCCGCCGGGTGTGCCGGCAGTGGCTGAGTTCCCCGCTGCCCTGCCCGGCGTGGGGGTGGAGTCGTCGGCGCATGGGTCAGGGGCGGCGACCAGCGCGACAGGTGAGAGCCAACGAGGTGCGACCGTTGCCGAGGTGGTGCCGGCACCTCGGTCATCGCCCGAGAGCCACACAGCACCGGCCGAGCCCGCGACCACGGTCGCCGCCCTTGCCGGAGACATGACCGAGCCTGTGGCTACCGTCGGAACCGACCAGGCCGACGGAACCCTCGCCGGTAGGTCGTCCGCGTCGGAGTCCGCACTCAGTCCGACGCTCTCGTCGGTCACGACCGCGGCGCCGACCCTTGTCAGTGGGGGCGGCACGACCGGCGTGGAGGTTCCATCGGCCGGTTCCGGGAACGTCCCCACCGGCGGTGGGCCGTCGAACGCACCGGCGGCGACCTCGGCAGGCGGGCCCAGCGCAGGTGTGGGCACCGCAACCGTGGCACCCGGCCCCGCCTCGCCGCCTGAGTTGAGAGCACCCGGTGCGCCCGCCCCTGGTGCGGGCCACGTTCCGCCGGTCGGCAACCCCGAGGTCGCCGCCCCACGAGGAACCGCCGGAGGGGCGCCCACACATCCGCAACCGGCACCGCCAACCCGGCTACCCCTGCCCGACGCGCCGGCGCCCACGCAGAATCCACATGTCCACGCCGAGACGCCCGCAGCGGCCCGCCGGGATGACGCGGCCTTTCCCCCTGTCAGGACCCCAGAGTGGTACGCGGCCAAGTGGGCCCTCGACCGGGAGGCGTTCGAGAGACGCCGCTATCGCGGCTACTACGAGTCGCAGCGGGCGTGGTTCGAGGACAACCGCCGCTTCGACGAGGCTGCGAGACTCAGGGCTCGCGCCGAGGAGCACGACCAGAGGGCGCGGGACTTCGTCGCTCACGCGCGTCATCTGCGCCAGGCGGGCCAGGCGCGTCAGGCTGACGCGTGGCAGTGGGCGGCTGATGACGAAACGCGTGCATACGGGCAGTGCCTCGATTACGCGGATGCCGTACTGGCCGGCAGTCTCGTACCGTCGGTCGTTGGCGTCGTCGACCCTGCGGACTTCCGGCGGATCAACGACGATGTCGGCGACCTGGCACTCGGTGCCGTGGAGACCACGGACCGCTCGGCGCTGACGAGGGACGACTACCCGCCGCCGATCGACCGGTCGCGGAACTACGGCCAGCCCGGCGGTCTGCGTCCGCCGCTGGCGCTGCACCAGACCGACATCGAGCGGCAGGTGCCCCGCGAGCCCGACGGGAGCGTCAAGCGGACCGCCGATCCGCGACGCGGCGGCTGGTTCGGCTTGGTGAACGACGGCGGGCCGCGAGCCGACCCGACCCGCGCCATCAACTGCATCGACTGCACACTCTCGCTGTTCGACACCTGGATGCACGGCCGGCCCCGGGTGGCCGCGCCCCGCACCTTCGACGCCTACCTGGCCGGTGACGTCACGCGCCCCATCGACGGTGAATTGGGCGGCATGGGGCGGATCGAGGACGTGACCGGGGGGCGTTTCCAGCGCCTCTGCCAGCCGACGGAGGACGTTCAGGGTGCCGAGCGGCGGAGGGCCGTCGACACCGGCTACGACAACCTCCATTACCAGCTCCGCATCGGCGGCCACGGCAGCTTCGCCTTCGTCGTCAACAGCTGGGAGCAGGGCGGCTCCCACATCTGGGTCGCCCTCAACCAGCACGGCACGGTGCTCTACCTCGACCCGCAGACCGGAGCCGTGTCGGACGCGCCGCTGTACCGGCACCAGGGCACCCCGCACCCGTACAACGCCGTCGACACCGAGGTGCTGGTGCTGGGCCCGGACGCCCGACCGATGCCGCTCGGCGGGCTGCGGCGCGGACGGTTCAGCGAGCGTCCGGACCTGCCGGACCACCCGCCCGCCGAGACCGACCAGGGGTACGGCGAGCCGTACCTCAACCGCATGTACCTGCTCGACGGCCCCGGGTCGGCCGCCCCGTCTGATGGGCTGCCATCAGCCCGGCCCGAACAGCCGGGACCGGCACTCGATCGAGGCGACGCCCCGCCGGAAGAGCTGCGGGCCGCACGGGAACGCGCACAGGCGGAACGGGTGGTGAACGGCAAACCCGTGAGCGCCGTCCTGGCCGACGAGCCGGACCTGGAGCGGGTGTTCGCCGCCGGTGTGACCCCGGTCGAGGTGGCCGCCGGGCTCGATGCGCCGAACCTCCGGCGACTCGTACCGCACCTGGACGAGCCGGCCGCCCGGGACGTGGCACGGCTGTTCGCGGAGCCGCGCGTACAGCGAATGCTGGACGAGACGTGGCGGACGCCGCCGAAGGACGAGCCGATGCTCGCCGAGACCCTCGTCCGGCAGTTGGCGGAACGGCCTGACCTGGCACGGATGATCCTCGCTACGCCGGAACTGGCGAACTCGCTGACGGCGCGTCCGGTGACACTGCATCACCTGGCCGTTCACCAACAGGCGATCGACGTCCTCGGCTCCGTCCTTGATGAGATTACCGAAAGAGGCGCCGAGGCAGTTGCGCGCAGACCGTTGCCTACGCCTCAGCAGACGCCTCTCACCGACAGCCAACGAAGGATCAGCGCACTTTTTCCCGCAGGCCGGGACCGGGCGACCCAGGCCGGGTTTGACGTAGCTCGCAAGAACGATGCCGAGTATCAGACGAAGTACCTTGACCGGTTGTACGTCGATGCGGTCGAGGCGCAGAGGGAGATTGTCGCTCTCGCGCAGCGCCTGGCTGCTGATTTATCCGGGCCAGCCGTGCCTGACGGCCGCCCAGGGCCAAAGGACAGGAAGCGGGCTGAGGACAAGGTTGCTAAGTATCGGGGGGACGTTTCGATGCTGACCGACCTCGCTGCTGCAAAGGTCGCCTTTCGTGAACTCTCAGATCTCTATGCAGGGCTCAAGGTGCTTCGTGGTTACGCCGACGTGGAAATCGTTGAATTTGAAGACCGCTTCATTGCCCCTCAATCAAGTGGCTATCGGGATGTTCAGATGTCGCTGCGAACGTCAAACGGACACATTGCGGAATTCCGCCTGCACCTCCAGGCATTGGACGACGTGGCCTCCTGGGAGCATGCCCTGTACGAAGTGCGGCGGGACCTCAAGGCGGTGGCCAAGGATCAGGGCCGTACGATGTCGCAGGTGGAGCGCGCCGTCTGGAACGGCGTCCTCAAGGAGGAGCAGCGATATTTCTGGCAGGCGCTGCAGACAACATTGGGCGGAGGGAGGTAGGGTGGCCGAGATGCCTGGGTTGGTGCTGCCGGCCTACTTCAGCTATTACAAGTCGCCAGTCAAAATGGTCGGCACGCCTGATGGTGGTATCAGGGCTTGGCGGCTGTCCCACGCCACGGGCGGATGGGAACCCGCCGATGACCTGATTGAGGAGATTCTGTTCGCTGTCGGTGGAGAGATCAGTTCCCTGACGGTGGACTCCTTCGTTGAGTGGACGGAACATGACCGCAGTCGCTACCTGCGGGGGGAGGGGCCCGTTTTCGCGTTGTACGAAACGATCAGGGCCATCGTGGAGAATGCTCAGACCGAGGGGCGTCAGTTGACCACAACGGAGCTGGCGTTGGTTCGGGGCATCAGGCGCAGGACTTTCATGATGTTCGAGGAGGAGCTCCAGCGAGCGGGCGATCCTGCTGCCGATCCTTCGCTGGCTGAGCAAAGTAGCTGAGTCCTCCGCCACTGAGCCTGGTGCCCCGCGCTGGAAACCTGTTGCGACTCCGGCTCGGCGTCGATCAAGGTCGCTCGTATGGCTGAATCCCCCGCAGACCGCCCCACGCAGAACTTCGCCTGGTCGAACATGTTCGTCCACCCGGACGACGACCCCCGCTCCGACGGCAACCACCACGACGAGCAGACGATCCTCGTCGAGTACCTGCGCGACCAGCGGCTCACCCTGGAACTCAAGTGCGCCGACCTGGACGCCGAGGCGCTGGCCCGGCGGGCCGTACCGCCATCGAAGTTGTCGCTGCTCGGCCTGGTCCGCCACCTGGCCGAGGTGGAGCGGGGCTGGTTCCGGCGGACGATGGCCGGTCAGGACGCGCCGAAGCTCTACTGCTCGGAGGCCGACCCGGACGGCGACTTCGACGGCGCGGTCGGCGACCCGGAGGTGGTGGCCGAGGCGTGGCGCACCTGGCGGGCGGAGGTGGAGTTCGCCGAGCGCTTCGTCGCCGAGTCCGACGACCTGGGGGTCACGGGCCGGCACGGCGGCGGGGAGGTCTCGCTGCGGGAGCTGCTGGTGCACATGATCGAGGAGTACGCCCGGCACAACGGCCACGCCGACCTGCTCCGCGAGCTGATCGACGGCCGCGTCGGCCAGTAGGAGCGTCCGCCGTTCACCGTGGACGGGGTGGCTTGTGACGGCCGGAATAGCATGGCGAAATGGCTGAATCAGACACCGACCAGCGGTCCGCTGGCCAGCAGAGTGCCGGCAGGCAGGCCACCGGCCGGTCGTCGTGACGACGGACGGATCGGGGATCGCGCAGGTCGGCATGTCTGAGGTGTCCGGTGCGCCCATTGTGGCGCCGGGCAGCGTGGCGGAGGCGTTGGCCGTGCAGGAGCGGTTGCGGCCGCTGGTGGACCTGGTCGGGCCGGGGCCGGTCGAGCCGGCGACGGTTGCCGGCCTGGACGTCGCGTACGCGGAGAGCGCCGACCGTCTCGCGGCGGCCGTGACGGTGCTGGACGCCCGGACGCTCGCGGTGGTCGACTCGGCGGTCAGCGTGGGCCGACCCGCCTTCGACTACGTCCCGGGGCTGTTCGCGTTCCGCGAGCTGCCCGCGTTGCTCGACGCGCTCGACCGGCTGACCGTGCGGCCGGAGGTGCTGGTCTGCGACGGGCACGGGCTGGCCCACCCGCGCCGGTTCGGGCTGGCCTGCCACCTGGGCGTGGTGACCGGCCTGCCGGCGATCGGGGTGGGAAAGACGCCGCTGCTCGGCGAGTGGGCCCCGCCGGCCGGCGAGCGCGGCGCGTGGGCGCCGCTGCGCGACGGGGACGAGGTCGTGGGCCGGGTGCTGCGTACCCGGGACGGCGTGAAGCCGGTCTTCGTCAGCGTCGGCCACCGGATGAGCCTCGACAACGCGACGGCCCGGGTGCTCGCGTTGACGCCGCGCTACCGGCTGCCCGAAACCACCCGCACCGCCGACCGGCTCTGTCGCGACGCGCTGGCGGCGGCCGAAGCGGGCTGACGCCCGCACCCGCCCGCCCGAGACGCCCACAGGCACCCGCCGGCCCGGGGACGTCCGCAGGCACCCCGCCCGAGACCCCCAGTCGCCCGGCCCGCCAGGCGCGGAGGGCGCCACCGGGAGTGTCGACGCCGAGAGGCCGGCCCGCCCCGCTGATGGAGGTCAGGTGCAGGGACCGGATGGCAGGTGCAGCGACGCGACCACCGGGGTAATACGGCGCACATCCGGCGCGCTCTATGACCCGGCCCCACCCGGCGGCGGTAGTAGCCTACCGGCGGACCCCCGTCGGGGGAGGAACGGCGAGGTGATCATGGCGGTACGTCGGCACGCGGCGCGGCTCGCGACGGTCTGTGCGTTGCTGGGTGGCCTGGTGGCGCTCGGCGCGACGCCGGCGCTCGCCGACGGCGACTCGGTCCGGGTGCGGTCGGCCGGCAGCTTCACGGCCGGCGGTTCCGCCGAGGGCGTCTCGATCGAGGTGCGCAAGCGCAGCGACGGCTGCGTGCTGCTGCGTACCACTTTGGGGCTGCGCCTGGGCGGCCTGCGCGCCGACCAGGTCAGGGCGCAGGTCAACGTGGGCGGCCACTGGTTCCCGGTGTCGCTCTCCGGGGGCGGGGGCAGCGTGGCCACGCCGGCCACCTCGCCGGCGAACCCGCGGCTGTGCAAGGGCAAGAGCATCACGGTGCGCTACCGGGTGGCGTTCGTCCAGGGTGCGCCGGGCGGCCGGCTGACGGTCACCGGCGCGGCCAGCAACGCGCTCGGGCAGCTGCTGGGCCGGGGCGCCGAGGCGTCCCGGGTGGTCGGTGGCCGGGCCTCCGCGTCGCCGACGCCCTCGAAGAAGCCGTCGCCCACCCCGAGCGCGGTCGCCTCGCAGGCGGCGACCGCCGAGGAGTCGCCGGCCCTGGTGGCCGTCGCCGGGCAGGGCGCCGGCGCCACCGTCAACGCCGCCGAGGAGGAGTCCGGCGGCGGCTCGGTGGTCATGTTCTTCGGCATCGCCATGGTGGCCGTCGGGGTCCTGCTCATTCTCCTGATCTTCCGCCGCTCCCGGGCGGACAAGGAGCCCGCCGACGACCTGCCGCCCGTCCCGCTGCCCCGCGGCAACCCCGGCGGCACCACCTACCGCTCCGCGCAGGGCCCGGCCGCCGCCCCCGTGCCGCCCGGCCAGGTGTACGGCCAGCAGCCGCCCGTCCCCGGCGTGTACGGGGGCACCCCCGCCCCGCGTCCGGCCGGCGGCGTGTACGGCAGCCGCCCGGCCCCGGAGGCCACCCAGGTGGTGCCCGGCGGGTCCACCCCGCCGCCGGTGTCCGCCCCACCCGGGAACCCGCCGTCGCCGCCGCCCGCCCCGGGGCAGTACGGCCGGCCGACGTCGGCTCCGCCCGTCACCGGGCGACCCGGTGACCCGCCCCCGGAGGCCGACGGTGGCGACCACACCAGGTTCATGCCCCGGCTCCCTGGCTGAGCCGGGGCGCCCCGCGCCCCTCCGATACGCTCAGGCCGTTGACGACCTGCGGCGCGAGGAGCGATACCGGTGTCTGATCTGTCCCAGATCGTGAAGGCCTACGACGTCCGTGGGACGGTGCCGGACCAGTGGGACGAGCGGGCCGCCGAGGCCCTCGGCGCGGCCTTCGCGCAGGTGCTGGACGCCTACGGCGAGGGCGGCGACGCGGTGCTCATCGCGCACGACATGCGTGCCACCGGCCCCGGTCTGGCCGCCGCCTTCGCCGCCGGGGTGCGTGCCGAGGGGCGCTCGGTGATCGAGCTGGGGCTCGGCTCGACGGACATGCTCTACTACGCCTCCGGCGCGTTGGGGCTGCCCGGCGCGATGTTCACCGCCAGCCACAACCCGGCGCAGTACAACGGCATCAAGATGTGCCGCTCCGGCGCCCGGCCGATCGGGCAGGACAGCGGGCTGGCCGAGATCCGCCAGCGGGCGCAGGCCCTGCTGGACAAGGACGAGCCCCGCCCGGCCGGCGAGCCGACCGCGCCGGCCGAGCGCCGCGACCTGCTGGCCGGCTACGCGGCGTACCTGCGCGAGCTGGTGGACCTCTCCACCATCCGCCCGCTGAAGGTCGTCGTCGACGCCGGCAACGGCATGGGCGGCTACACCGTCCCGGCCGTGCTCGGCGACGCCGTCCTGCCGGCGCTGCCGCTGGAGATCGTGCCGCTCTACTTCGAGCTGGACGGCACGTTCCCCAACCACGAGGCCAATCCGCTGGACCCGGCCAACCTGGTCGACCTCCAGCGCGCGGTGCTCGAGCACGGCGCCGAGATCGGCCTGGCGTTCGACGGCGACGCCGACCGCTGCTTCGTGGTCGACGAGCGCGGCGAGCCGGTCTCCCCGTCGGCGATCACCGCCCTGGTGGCGGCCCGGGAGCTGGCCAAGCACCCCGGCTCGACGGTGATCCACAACCTGATCACCTCCAGCGCCGTGCCGGAGATCATCCGCGAGCACGGCGGCGAGCCGGTCGTCGCCCGGGTCGGGCACTCCTTCATCAAGGCGGAGATGGCCCGCACCAACGCGATCTTCGGCGGCGAGCACTCCGCCCACTACTACTTCCGGGACTTCTGGTTCGCCGACACCGGCATGCTCGCCGCGTTGCACACCCTGGCCGCCCTGGGCGAGCAGTCGCTGCCGATGTCCGTGCTGGCCGGCGAGTACGAGCGGTACGTCGCCTCCGGCGAGATCAACTCGACCGTGGCCGACCAGGCCGCCAAGGTGGCCGAGGTGCGGGCCGCGTACCCGCAGGCCGAGGCCGACGAGCTGGACGGGCTCACGCTGCGCTTCCCGGACGGCGCGTGGTTCAACCTCCGCGCCTCCAACACCGAGCCGTTGCTGCGGCTCAACGTCGAGGCCCCGAGCCGGGAGCGGATGACCTCGCTCCGCGACGAGGTGCTCGACCGGGTTCGCCGATAAGATCGCCTGCGCCGGTCGGCACCGCCGATCGGTGAAACCGCATACGTGGAAGGAGCCGCGCCGTGGCCCTGGACCCGCAGTTGCTGGAAATCCTCGCCTGTCCGGACACGCATCACGCCCCGCTCGACTACGACGCGGAGGCGCAGACGCTGACCTGCACCGAGTGCGGTCGGATCTTCGAGGTCCGCGACGACGTGCCCGTGCTGCTGCTGGACGAGGCGCGCGGCGGCCCCGCGGAGCGGTCGTGATCGAGGGTACGGCCGGGGTCAGCGGCCGCCGCGATCCCGACGAGGCCCTGCTCGACGACCAGGACGCGCTCGCCGAGCACGACCCGGGCGGCATGCTGCGGCACACCGCCTCCGCAGGGGCGCAGGTCCGCGAGTCGGCTGCCCTGGCCGCCGAGGCGAACCTCCAGGTGCTCGCCGACGAGGGTCGGCCCCGCGCGGTCGTCATCGCCGGCATCGGCACCGCCGGCCGTACGGGTGACGTGCTGGCCACCGTCGCCGGGCCGCGCTGCCCGGTGCCGGTCATCCCGCACCGCAGCGCCGGCGTGCCCGGCTGGGTGGGGGCCGCCGACGTGGTCATCGCCGTGAGCGCCTCCGGCCGCAGCCCCGAGGCGCTGGGCGCCGCCGAGGCCGCGCACCGGCGGGGCGCCCGGCTGGTCGCCGTCGGCGCGCCCGACTCGCAGTTGCAGTCGGTGGCCGAGCGGGCCCGGGCGCCGTTCATCCCGGTGCCCCGGCGCGCCCCGGCCCGGGCCAGCCTCTGGGCGCTCACCGTGCCGGTCCTGCTCGCCGCCCGTACGCTCGGCCTGGTGAAGGTCAACGAGGCGGACCTGGCGGAGACCGCGGCCCGGCTCGACGCGGACGCCGACCGGTGCCGCCCGACGGCCGAGTCCTTCGTCAACCCGGCGAAGTCGCTCGCCCTGGGCCTGGCCGGCTCGGTGCCGATCGTCTGGGGCTCGTCGCCGCTCGCCACCGTGGCGGCCCGCCGGTTCGGCGACACCCTGTCCGCCAACGCCCGCTACCCGGTGGTCAGCGGGGCGCTCGGCGAGGCCGGGCGGGGGCGGGTCGGGCTGCTCGACGGCGTCTTCGGCGGCCTGGCGGAGGGGGAGCGGGACATCTTCGCCGACCCCGACGACGAGGCGCCGGCCGGCACCCGGCTGCGGCTGGTGCTGCTGCGCGACGGCGGGCTGAACCCCGAGGACGACGCCGACGAGCCGCTCGATGTCGAGGAGCGCCGCGCGGACGCGGTGCAGACCCTCGCCGAGCGGCGCGGTGTGCGCTGTGACGTGGTGACCGCCGAGGGCGGCTCCGCGCTGGAGCGGCTCGCCTCGCTGGTCGCCGTGCCGGACTTCGCCTCGGTCTACCTCGCCCTGGCACACGGACTGGATCCGATGGCCGTTCCGGCCATCACCGAGATGAAGGAGCTGGCGAACCAGTGAGCGATAGCAGGGTGCGGGTCGAGCGGCGTGGCGCGCCGGTGCCCGGCGGCGCCGCGCGACGGAACGGGGCGGTGGCGTGAGCGCCAACGGTGGGACGAAGGCGATCGTCGCCGCGCTGCTGGCCAACGTCGGCATCGCCGTCACCAAGTTCGTCGCGTTCGTGCTGACCGGGTCGTCGTCGATGTTGGCCGAGTCGATCCACTCGGTCGCCGACTCCGGCAACCAGGGGCTGCTGCTGCTCGGTGGCCGGCGGGCCAAGCGGGCGGCCACCCCGCAGCACCCCTTCGGCTACGGCCGCGAGCGCTACATCTACGCGTTCATCGTGTCCATCGTGCTGTTCAGCGTCGGTGGTCTGTTCGCCCTGTACGAGGCGTACCACAAGTGGTCCGACCCGCACCCGATCGACAAGTGGCAGTGGGTGCCGGTCACCGTGCTGGTCGTCGCGATCGTCATGGAGTCGTTCTCCTTCCGCACCGCCATCAAGGAGTCCAACCTCGTCCGGGGCAACCAGTCCTGGGTGAAGTTCGTGCGCCGGGCCAAGGCCCCGGAGCTGCCGGTGGTGCTGCTGGAGGACCTGGGCGCCCTGGTCGGTCTGGTCCTCGCGCTCCTTGGCGTCGGCATGACTCTGGCCACCGGCAACGGCGAGTGGGACGCCGCAGGTACGGCGGCGATCGGCGTGCTGCTGGTGGCCATCGCCATCATCCTGGCCGTCGAGACCAAGAGCCTGCTGCTCGGTGAGGGCGCCGAGGCGCACGACGTCGCCGCCATCGAGAAGGCGGTCACGGACGGCCCGGAGGTGGAGCGGATCATCCACATGAAGACGCTCTACCTGGGCCCCGAGGAGCTGCTGGTCGCCGCGAAGATCGGCGTGCCGGCCTGCGACAACGCCGAGGAGCTGGCCCGTGGCATCAACGTCGTCGAGGCCCGGATCCGGGCCGCCGTGCCGGCCGCCCGGGTGATCTACCTGGAGCCGGACATCTACAGCGCCGCCGCCGAGCGGGCGGGCAGCGGAAGCGCGGCGCACACCGCCGTGCCGGGATCCGAGCCGGGTGAGGCCACCGGGCGGCCCGGGAGCTGACCGGTGGAACTGCTGTACGGACCGATCAGGGACTACGCGTGGGGGTCCCGCTCGGCGATCGCCCAGTTGCAGGGCAGGCCGGTGCCGAGCGACGGCCCGGAGGCCGAGCTGTGGCTGGGCGCCCACCCGGGCGGCCCGGCCACGGTCGACCGCGACGGCGGCCGGGTCGACCTGACCGACCTGCTGCTTGCCGAGCCGGACCACTGGCTCGGCGAGCGGGTCGTCGGCCGGTTCGGCACCCGGCTGCCGTTCCTGCTCAAGGTGCTCGCCGCGGACGCCCCGCTGAGTCTGCAGGCGCACCCGGACGCGGAGCAGGCCCGTGCCGGGCACGCCGCCGACGCCGGCCGCCCCGACGGGCAGCGCAACTACGTCGACCCGTACCACAAGCCGGAGTTGCTGGTCGCGCTCTCGCCGATGGAGGCGCTCTGCGGGTTCCGTGACCCGGTCGCCTCGGCGGAGGCGCTCGCCGGGTTCGGCGTACCCGCGCTGGAGCCCGTGCTGGCGGCGCTGCGCACCGGCCCGTCGGGGCTGCGCGACGCCGTACGGCTGCTGCTGACCTGGCCCGCCGACGAGCGCGACGCGCTGGTGCGGGCCGCGTCGTCGGCGGCGGTCGCGGGGCCCGACGCGGAGCTGGCCCGGGAGCTGGCCGCCGCCTACCCGGGTGACCCGGGGGTGCTCGTGGCGATGCTGCTCAACCGGGTGCGGTTGGCGCCCGGGGAGGCGATCTGGATGCCGGCCGGCAACCTGCACGCCTACCTGCGGGGCACCGGCGTGGAGATCATGGCGGCCAGCGACAACGTGCTGCGCGGCGGTCTGACGCCGAAGCGGGTGGACGTCGACGAGCTGCTCCGGGTGCTGCGCTTCGAGGTGCTCCGGGACCCGGTGGTGCCGGCGCTGGAGGTCGACCCGGGGGTGGTCACCTGGCCGGTGCCGGTGGACGACTTCGCGCTGCACCGGGTGACGGTGGGCGCGGCGCTGCCGGCGGTGACGCTGTCGGTGCCCGGGCCGCGCGTGGTGCTCTGCGGCGCGGGGGAGCTCTCGGTCGACGACGGGACGGGCGCGGTGACGCTCGGACGGGGACAGGCCGCGGTCGGTACGGCCGCCGCCGGGCCGCTGCGCGTGGCGGGCGGGGGCGAGGCGTACGTGGCGAGCTGCGGCCTGCGCTGAGCCGTCGCCCGCCCAGCGGTCGTCGGGCAGGGCAAGTCCGACTTTCCCGGAATAGCTTGACGCGACCACTGCGCAGTGTGACTCTATGGGTACGCAGCGTTATCGCGACGACGGTCCGAGAACGCGCGCGAGGGATCCAAACCGGGGGGATGCACGGGGCGGGCGGCTGGTGGACGGAGAGTCCGTCCACGACCGACCGCCCCGTGCGCTGCCCGCTTCTGTCTTCCTGCTCTCTTCACCGGCCGGTCCCTTCCGCGGCGGCCCGCGCGCGTAAGGTGGAGGGTCGCGCAGCACATCGTCCGACAGGAGCTTCCATGACCAGCACCCTCCCGGCGTCCGCAAGTGGAACGCCGTCCGAGGCCCGGCCGAGCACCCTCGCCGAGGGCGACTACAAGGTGGCGGATCTGTCGCTCGCCGAGTTCGGGCGCAAGGAGATCCAGCTCGCCGAGCACGAGATGCCCGGCCTGATGGCGATCCGTCGTGAGTTCGCCGACGCCCAGCCGCTCGCTGGCGCCCGGATCACCGGGTCGCTGCACATGACCATCCAGACCGCCGTCCTGATCGAGACCCTGGTCGCGCTCGGCGCGCAGGTCCGCTGGGCGTCCTGCAACATCTTCTCCACCCAGGACCACGCCGCCGCCGCGATGGTGGTCGGTCCGGAGGGCACCCCGGAGGCCCCGGCCGGCGTCCCGGTCTACGCCTGGAAGGGCGAGAGCCTCGAGGAGTACTGGTGGTGCACCGAGCAGGTGCTCGCCTGGCCCGACGGGCAGGGCCCGAACATGATCCTCGACGACGGCGGCGACGCCACCCTGCTGGTGCACAAGGGCGTCGAGTTCGAGAAGGCCGGGGCCGTCCCGCCGGTCGAGTCCGCCGACTCCGAGGAGTACGCGGTCATCCTCGGCGTGCTGCACCGCTCGCTCGCCGAGGACGGCCAGCGGTGGACCCGGATCGCCGCCGGCATCAAGGGCGTGACCGAGGAGACCACCACCGGCGTGCACCGGCTCTACGAGATGCACCGCGCCGGCACCCTGCTCTTCCCCGCCATCAACGTCAACGACTCGGTGACGAAGAGCAAGTTCGACAACAAGTACGGCTGCCGCCACTCGCTCATCGACGGCATCAACCGCGCCACCGACGTGCTGATCGGCGGCAAGATGGCGGTCGTGCTCGGCTACGGCGACGTCGGCAAGGGCTGCGCCGAGTCGCTGCGCGGCCAGGGTGCCCGGGTCGTGGTCACCGAGGTCGACCCGATCTGCGCCCTCCAGGCGGCGATGGACGGCTACCAGGTCGCCACCCTGGACGACGTGGTCGAGCAGGCGGACATCTTCATCACCGCCACCGGCTGCTTCGACGTCATCACCAACGAGCACATGGCCCGGATGAAGCACCAGGCCATCGTCGGCAACATCGGCCACTTCGACAACGAGATCGACATGGCCGGTCTGGCGAAGCGGTCCGACGTGGAGCGGGTCAACATCAAGCCGCAGGTCGACCTCTGGAAGTTCGCCGACGGGCACGCGATCATCGTGCTGTCGGAGGGCCGCCTGCTGAACCTGGGCAACGCCACCGGCCACCCGAGCTTCGTGATGTCGAACTCGTTCGCCAACCAGACGATCGCCCAGATCGAGCTGTTCACGAAGACCGAGGAATACCCGGTCGGCGTCTACGTGCTGCCGAAGCACCTGGACGAGAAGGTCGCCCGGCTGCACCTGGAGGCGCTCGGCGCCAAGCTGAGCACCCTGACCAAGGAGCAGGCCGCCTACCTCGGCGTCTCCGTCGAGGGCCCGTTCAAGCCGGAGCACTACCGGTACTGAGCCGCCCCGCACCGACCGGGCCGGCCCGCGCCAGCGGGCCGGCCCGTCGGCGTCTCCGGCGACCGCGGGCCGCCGGCCCGTCGGCGTGCCGCGGCGGGCGCGGGCCAGTCGGGGCGGATCAGTCGGCGCGGGTCAGTCGGGGCCGGGGAGCCCTCGGGGCCGGGGCCAGCCGGGGCGGGAGCGGGGTCAGTCCGGGCGGGAGCGGCGGCGGGCGGGGCGGACCCAGGTCCACACGCACCAGGCGAGCCAGGCCAGCGAGACCACCGCGGCCAGGGCGCGCAGGCGCAGCGCGCTGAGCAGCAGCACCACCGCCAGGACGGCCAGCCACGGCCCGAACGCCCTCACGACCGCCACCGGCCGAGGACCATGCGGCGGACCAGCGGCGGGGCGATCCACGACCAGACGCAGAAGAGCGCCCACGCCAGGCCGAACAGGCCCGCGAGCAGGTCCAGCCCGGCGAGGTTGAGCAGCACCACCACGCCGATCGCGAGCAGCCAGGTGCGGAGGATCCCCAGCCGGTAGAGCGGCCGCAGCGGCAGCAGCAGCGGGTGGGTGTACACCCGGGTCTCCCAGGCGGCCTCGGCGTAGTCGGCGTCGGTCGGGTCGTGCGCCACCGCCTGACCGAAGGCGCGGTGCGCGGTGCCCACCCGGCCGCGCCGGGCCGCGGCGACGCCGTGCAGGGCGAGCGCCACGGGGCTGGCCGGCCACGCCCCGAGGAACTCGCGGGAGATGCGCTCGGCGGCCCGGTCGTCGCCCCGGGCGTACGCGAGCTGGAAGCGGGAGGCGAAGACGGCCGGCGCGTCCGGGACGATCGCGGCGGCGCGGGCGACCAGGCGTTCCGCCTTGTCGGTCTGGCCCACGGACGAGCAGAGGTCGGCGTACTGGCAGAGCAGCCACGGGTTCTCGGGCTCGATGGCCAGCGCGTCGAGCAGCGCCCGCTCGGCGGGGGCGAACTCGCGGCGGTGGCGCAGCGCGAGACCCAGCCGGCCGAGCAGCTCCGCGTCCGGGCCGGTCTCGGCCAGGCCCTGACGGGCGACGGCGACCACCTCGTCCCAGCGGTCCAGCCCGGTCAGTGTCGCCGCCCGCAGCCGGAACGCGGCGGGGCTGGCGGCCAGCGCGGCGGGGAGCCGGTTCACCTCGTCCAGGGCCTGTTCCAGCCGGTTCAGCTCCAGGAGTTGGGCCACCCGGGCGAGCTGGGTCTCCGGGGCGGTCACGCGGCGGCCACCAGCATGATCAGCGCGGCCTCGGCGAAGCCGAACAGGAGCACCGCCCCGACGCCGGGCAGCCACAGCGACGCCGGCTCGCCGCCGCGCAGCTCGTACGCCCGGAACCGGCGCTTCTGCGTGGCGGAGGCAGCAAGCCAGACCAGCGCGCCGGCCAGCGCCCCGATCAGCCGGACGGGCCGGTCGGCCCCGTCGTCGAAGACCACGAGCGTGACCACCAGCCGGGCCACCAGCCCGGCCAGCCCGACGCCGAGCACCGCCAGGTGCGTCCGGCGGGGCAGGCCCAGCCGGTGCCCGTTGACCAGGGCCAGCACGGTGGCCGCCGTCGGGCCGCCGAACACGGCGGGGAAGAGCAGCGACTGCGGTCGCCACGGCGGGCGACGCGCCTCGTACGCCGCCGGCGCGATGGTGGGGGTGAACAGGTCGTCGGCCACGGTGTTCCCGTCTCGGTAGGGGCGAGCGAGCCGGATCCTGCCACAGCCGGGCGACGGCCGGCGCTCCCGCGCCCGCCGCTCGGGTGTCCCGCGCCCGCCGCTCGGGTGCCCGCGCCCGCCGCTCAAGTGTTCCGCGCCCGCCGCTCGGGTGCCCGCGCCCGTCGGTCAGGTGCGGGCGTCGGGCGTGGACATGGCACCCGCCGGCGCCGACGGGGCGACCGCCGGTCGTACCGCCGCGACGGGCTGCGCCGGCACGGCGACCGGCGCGCCGCCGGGCGCCGCCGGACGGATCGTGCCGGGTGGCGCGGCGACCTCGGGCGGGGCGGCGGCCGGGACCGCGCGGGGCGGCGCGGGCGGGCCGGGCATCAGCTCCGGCCAGAGCGTCGCGGCGACCGCGCGACCGCGGCCCAGCCGGTGCCAGGCCCGCCGGTGCCGCTCGCCGAGGACCGCGGCCAGGTAGACCGACTCCGGCATGCCCGGCGGCGGGGGCGGCGTGATCACCGCCGAGATCTCGGCCCACAGGCCGCGGCCCAGCCGCCCGCGGGCCGGCTCCGCCAGGTGGCGCACCCGGGCCAGGTACTGCCGGGCGGCCAGCGCCAGGCCGTCGTCGAGCCGGCTCAGGTCCAGCGTGTACGCCCAGCCGACCAGCACGGGCACCGCCGTCGGGACCGGCCGCCAGGCGGTCGCCGCCCGGGTGTGCACGACGAGGGTGCCCGCCACCAGGTCGCCCAGCCGGCGCCCCCGCCGGTCGGTCAGCATCACGGTCACGCCGGCGACCCAGCTCAGCAGCGGCAGCACCAGGCCCGGCCACTCCACCGCCACGCCCACCAGCGCCCGGGTCAGCGACTGCCGCAGCCCCACCGGGGCGCCGTCGGCGCTGACCACCCGCAGCCCGACCGCCAGCTTGCCCAGCGTCCGGCCGTGGTTGAACCGCTCGCAGAGCACCGGGTAGCCGACCAGCACCAGGACCAGCCCCACCGTCGCGAGGGCACCGGTCAGCGCCTCGTCGACCAGCCCGGTCGGCAGGTTGGCGAGCACCATGCCGGCGGCGATCGACAGCACCAGCACGAGGACCAGCTGGGCCAGGATGTCGAGCATCAGCGCGAGCACCCGGGAGCCGATCCGGGCGGCCCGGACGTCCAGCTCCACGGCCTCCCCGCTGACCAGCCCGGCGTCGCCCCACGGGGCGGGTCGGGCCGGCGGTCGTGGTTGCGCTCTCACCCCGACAGTGAACACTATGATCGCCGGACGGGGGTGACGGTGGATCTCGACGCGTACGTCGCGGAACACGGCGGGGAGTGGCGGCGGCTGGAGGAACTCTCCCGGCGCGGCCGGCTCGACGCCGCCGAGGTCGACGAACTCGTCGCCCTCTACCAGCGGGCGACCACCCAGCTCTCGGTGCTGCGCAGCCGCTCACCCGACCCGGCGCTGGTCAGCCAGCTCTCCCAGGTGGTGCTGCGGGCCCGGGCCCGGCTCACCGGCCGCCCGCGGCCGTCCTGGGCGGCGGTCGGCAGGTTCCTGCTGGTCGGCTTCCCCGGCGCGGTCTACCGCGCCTGGCCCTGGTGGTGCGGGGTGGCGACCGGCTTCACCCTGCTCAGCTTCTTCCTCATCTGGTACGTGGCGGGCAACCCGGAGACGGCGGGCGCGTTCATCGGCGAGGAGGCGGCCGCCGACCTCGTCGAGTCCGGCTTCGCCGGCTACTACACCGAGTTCGCCGCGCCGACCTTCGCCTTCCACCTGTGGACGCACAACGCCTGGCTCGCCGCCCAGTGCCTCGCCGCCGGGGTGCTCATCGTCCCCGTGCTCTACCTGCTCTGGCAGAACGCGCTCAACATCGGCGTGGTCGGCGGGGTGATGGTCGCCTACGGCCGGGCGGACGTCTTCTTCGGACTGATCACCCCGCACGGGCTGCTGGAGCTGACCGGCGTCTTCGTGGCCGCCGGGGTGGGCCTGCGCGTCGGGTGGGCGTGGATCGCGCCGCCCGCCCAGATCACCCGGGGGCAGGCGGTCGCCCGGGCGGGCCGCGAGGGCGTCCTGGTCGCCGTCGGCCTGGTGGGGCTCTTCGCGGTCTCCGCCGTCATCGAAGCGTTCGTGACGCCCGCGCCCGTGCCGGTCCCGCTCCGCGTCCTCGCGGGCGCCGCCGTCTGGCTCGCCTTCCTGGCGTACGTCGTGCTGCTCGGCCGCCGGGCGACCGCCGCGCCCGAGGGCGACGACGTCCTCGACCCGCACGCCCGCCGCTGACCGCCTCGCCCCGACCGGCCCAGACCGGCCCGGGGATCAGAGCTGGCCGAGGGACTTGAGGCGCAGGTAGGTGTCGGCCAGGGTGGGGGCCAGACGGCCCGCCGGGGCGTCGACGACCGTCACCCCGTGCCGGCCCAGCGCGGCGCGGACCCGGTCGCGTTCGGCCAGCGCCCGCCAGGCCGCCGCAGCCGCGTAGGCGTCGCCGAGGCGCTGCGGGACGGCCGTGGTGAGCGCGGTCAGCACCGGGTCGTGCGTCGCGGCGATCACCACCTTGTGCCGGGCGGCGAGCCGGGGCAGCACCGGCAGCAGCCCCTCGCCGAGGGCGCCCGCCTCCAGCGCGGTGAAGAGCACCACCAGGCTGCGCTGGCGCTGCCGGCGCAGCAGCTCACCGGCGATCAGGTCGAAGTCCGTCTCCGCCAGCGCCGGTTGGAGCGGGGCGAGGGCGTGCACCAGCCGGGAGAGCAGGGCCGGCCGGCCGGTGCCCGTCACCGTGGCCCGGACCGCCGTGTCGGCGGCGAGCAGGTCGACCCGGTCACCGGCGCGGGCGGCGAGGGCGGCGAGCAGCAGCGCGGCGTCGATCGCGGTGTCCAGCCGGGGCTCGTCGCCGACGCGCACCGCCGACGTGCGGCCCGTGTCCAGCACGCACACCAGCCGGCGGTCCCGCTCCGGCCGCCACGTCCGCACCAGCACGTCGGCCCGGCGCGCGCTCGCCCGCCAGTCGATCGACCGCACGTCGTCGCCCACCACGTACTCGCGGAGGGTGTCGAACTCGGTGCCCTGGCCGCGCCCCCGGCTGACCTGGGTGCCGTCGATCACGCGCAGCCGGGCCAGCTTCTCCGGCAGGTGCCGGCGGGAGTCGAAGCGGGGCAGCACGCGCAGCGTCCAGGGCGGGGTGGCCGGGCGGCCGGAGCGCTGGCGGAAGCCCAGCCCCATCGGCCCGAACGAGCGCACGGTCAGCGCCACCGCCGGCCGGTCGCCCCGCCGGAGCGGGGTGAGCCGGCTGGGCAGCGCCACCGTCCCGCCCGGCCCGACGCGCACGAGCTGCGCCGGGGGCACGTCGGGGCGGGCGCCGGCCGAGGGCACCCAGGCGTCGCGGACCCGGGCACGCAGCGTACGGCCGGTGGGGTTGTGCAGCAGCAGCGCGACGGTGGCGGTGCCGCCGAGCCGCACCGCGCGGTCGCCCTCCCGGGTCGCCGCGAGCGCCCCCGGCGACGCGGCCAGTGCCCGGTCGACCAGCACGAGCAGCAGCACCGCGCCGGTCATCACCAGCAGGCCGACGAACGGCGCCGGCCAGGCCGGCAGGGTCAGCGCGCCCGCCGCCAGCAGGAGCGCCGCCCGCCAGGTCATCGCGGCGTCGGCACGGTGGCCAGCACCGTGTCCAGCACCGCGTCCACGCCGACGCCCTCCAGTTCGACCTCGGGGCGCAGCCGCAGTCGGTGCCGCAGCGTCGGCCGGGCGACCGCCTTCACGTCGTCCGGGACGACGTGGTCGCGGCCGGCCAGCCAGGCCCACGCCTTGGCGGTGGTGAGCAGCGCGGTCGCGCCCCGGGGCGAGGCGCCCAGCTCCAGCGCCGGCGTGCTGCGGGTGGCCCGGCACAGGTCGACGATGTAGCCGAACAGCGGCTCGGCCATGTGCACCCGGCCGACCGCCGCCCGGGCGGCAGCCAGGTCGGCCGCGCTGGCCACCGGCCGTACGCCGGCGGCCGTCAGGTCGCGCGGGTCGAAGCCGGCGTGGTGCGCGCGGAGCACCCCCAGCTCCTCCTCCCGGCTGGGCAGCGGCACGGTGAGCTTGAGCAGGAACCGGTCGAGCTGCGCCTCCGGCAGCGGGTAGGTGCCCTCGTACTCGATGGGGTTCTGGGTGGCGGCGACGATGAACGGGTCGGGCAGCGGACGCCGGTCGCCCTCGACCGAGACCTGCCGCTCCTCCATGACCTCCAGCAGCGCCGACTGGGTCTTCGGGGGCGTCCGGTTGATCTCGTCGGCGAGCAGCAGGTTGGTGAACACCGGCCCCTCGCGGAAGGTGAAGGCGGCGGTGCGCGGGTCGAAGATCAGCGAGCCGGTCACGTCTCCCGGCATCAGGTCCGGGGTGAACTGCACCCGCTTGGACCGCAGGTCGAGCGCGGTGGCCACGGTGCGGATCAGCAGGGTCTTGGCCACGCCCGGCACGCCCTCCAGCAGCACGTGTCCACGGCAGAGGAGGGCGATCACCAGGCCGGTGACGACCGCGTCCTGCCCCACGACCGCCTTGGCGACCTCGGCGCGCAGCCGGTGCAGGGCGGCCCGGGGATCGGCGGGGCCGGCGGTCAGCGGATCGGCGGTTCCGGCGGGTCGGGTCACCGAGGATCTCCTTCGGGTCGGTGCGGGTGCGGTGCGGCTGCCGGGGGCGGCCCGTCGGCGGGGTGGGACACGGCGTGCGCGTCGGCCTGGTGCGCGGTGTGCGCCTCGGTCGGGCGCGCGGGGTGCGTCGCGGCGTGCGCCTCGGTCGGCGGCCCGTCGGCCGGGTGCGGGGCGACCGTGCGGGTCAGCCGGTCCAGCGCGCGGGCCAGCTCCAACAGGTCCTGGTCGGTGTCGGGCGCGCCGCCGTAGAGCAGTTCCTCGGTCCGCCCGGGGCCGTCGCCGGTGCGGGCGGCGACCGCGGCGGCCACCTCGGCGGGCGGGGCGGTCGGCGGCAGGTTCAGCCGGGGCAGCAGGCGGTCCCGGGCGGCGGTGCGCAGCGTCCGCGCGGCCGCGTCCCGGGCGCCGGCCTTCTCGTAGAGCCGGGCCCGGCCGAGCACCGTCTCCGTCGAGCGGACCGTCACCGGCAGCGGCTCCGGCGTCGGCGGGCCGAGGCGGCGGGCCCGCCAGAGCGCGGCCAGCAGGGCGGCGACGGCGAGCTGCACCAACAGCGCCCAGAACCAGCCGGGGAAGGCGGACCAGAGCGGGTTCGGCGGGTCGGAGCCGTCGGCGCGGGAGTCGTCACCGTCGTCGTCGGAGCCGCCGCCCGGGCCGCCGGGCCGCCCGTCGCCGTCGCCCGGACCGCCGGGGCGACCGCCGCCCGGCCCGCCGTACTCGGCGGAGCCGCCCGGGGTGGGCGACCAGGCCGGGCTGCCGCTGCTGCCGGAGCCGAAGGTCGGCGGGGGCGCCTGGCCGTCCAGGTCGAGCCACACCACCCGGCCGGTCCCGCCGAGCAGGGCGGTGGCGAACGCCCGGTTGTCCCACTCGTCGATCCGGTCGTTGCGGAACGGGTCGCTGGCGCCGACCACCACCACGCTCTCGGGGACCCGGAGCAGCCGGGCGAGCCCGCCGTCGAAGCAGAACTGCACGGGCGCCGACCGGCCCGGGGTGACCGCGTAGCGTTGCAGCCCGACCGCCGCCCGCCCGAGCTGGCGCAGCTCGGGCATCGGGCAGGGCAGGCCCGCCGCGTCGGGCTCCACCGCCTGCGCGGCCCACCGCCGGCCGGCCGGCTCCACCGGCAGCGGGACCGCGTCCAGCACCCGCCGCGGCGGATCCACCAGCACCAGCCGGGTGGCCGAGGGAAGCGAGCTCAGCGCACCGACCGTGTCCGGGTGCAGCAGCGCCGGCGCGGGCACGAAGAGCGTGGCCGGCCCGCTGCTGGCGGCCAGCAGCGCGCGCAGCGTGTCCGTCTCGCGCTGCACCGTGACGCCCCGCTCGCGCAGCGCCTCGGCGAGCCGGCTGCCGCCGTCGTCCCCGGTCGCGACGGGGGAGAGGAACCCCCGGTCGGTGGGATCGGGCTGGTCGACCGTGTGGGTGACCAGGGTGGTGGTCAGCAGCAGCGCGGCCAGGCCCAACGGGATCAGCAGCCGGTGCCGGCGGCGACGTCGCCGGGGGGCGTCGCCGGCCTTCGGGGCCGGCTGGGCGGCGATGGTCTGTGCGCTCATGGTCGTGGCCCGTCCTCGGGTCGGCCGGTCAGCAGCCGGTCCAGGTCGGCGGCGTGCTCCCGCATCCGCCGGTCGTGCTCGGCCGAGGCGGGGCGCTGGCCGTACCAGAGTTCGGAGAAGATCGCCCCGGCGGCGCCCAGCGGCGGGCCGACCTGCGGACGGCTGGCCGTCGCGGCCCGCACCACCTCGACGACGGTCATGCCGGGCTGCGGCTGGAGCAACCCCCGGGCGACCAGCTCGCGGATCATCGCGCGCAGCCGTTCCCGGACGGCCTCGGCGTACCGGCCCTCGGCGGCCAGCCGGTCGGCGAGGGAGACGTACGCGGCGGCCGGCAACTCCGGCTCCGGCTCGCGCGGCCCGGGTACGACCGGCGCGGGGACGTCCACCGGCCCGGGCTGCCGGCGGCGTCGACGCAGCCGGGGCAGCCGGGGCAGCCGGCGGGGCACCCAGGCGGGGTACGTGTACCAGCCGACCGCCACCAGCCCCGCGGCGAGCACCAGCAGCAGCGCGGCCAGGGGCAGCGGCACCCGGTCGCCGAGCGCGGCCGTGGTCTCGGTCCACCACCGGCTGAAGCTCATCGGTCGGCCGCCAGCAGAACGGTCTCCGGCGTGCCCGTCCGGGCTCGGGAGAGCCGGATGTCCAGCCCCTCGGTGCGCATCCGGGTCTCCAGGTGCAGCACCGCGTCGAGGCAGGCCAGCGCCGGGTACGCGACGCTGTTGACGCCCGCCCACACGGCCAGCGACAGCCAGGGGGCCCAGGCCCGGTCGACCAGGTCGAGCGCGTTCAGCCCGTAGTAGACGCCGATGCCGATGCCGAGGCGGACGATCCACCAGGACAGGTAGCCGAGCAGCCGGATTCCGCCGGCCCGGCCGCCGCCGCGTACGGCCAGGGTGGCGGCGCGCAGCGGGGCCCGCAGCGGGTGCACCCGGTCGACGACCAGCGCCGGCGCCACGGCGCCGAGCAGGGCGAAACCGATGAACCAGGCTGGCCCGAACAGCGCGGCCACCCACATCACCAGCCCGACCAGAGCGGTGAGCAGCACCGTGGCGCCCCAGCGGGCGCCGGCGGGACGGAGCACCTCGCGCGGCCCGACCGTACGGCCGAACAGCGCGCCGCCGGCGGACCGGGCGGCCGGGTTGCCCAGCAGCGTGATGATCATCGCCTCGGTCGCCGCGCCGACGGCCAGCAGCAGCCAGTACATGCCGAAGTGATCGAACTCCACGAACCAGACGGGGGGCTTGACGTCGGCGGCGAGCCGCAGCGGGTAGAGCAGGAGTTGCTCGCCGACGGTCAGGGCGAGGGCGAGTGGGACCAGCACCCGGGCCTGGCCGCGCAGCAGCAGGACCGCGGAGTCGAGCAGCTCGCCGACCGTGAGCGGGCGGCGCGGGAGCACGGCGGTCGGGCCGGCGTCGGGCACGCGTACTCCTGGGGACGGGCGGCGGTGGCGCGTGACGGCGCACGCGGGGATCATGGTGACACGCGCGGTCCGATCGGGTGGACCCGCACGCCGGGGCGGCGACGCCGGCGTCGGTTGCTGGGCGGCGGCGTCCCACGGCAGTACCGTGCCGGGTGACGCGGATCCCACCGAAACTGAACGGGATGGAAACATTAACCCCATGAGAGCCCGGGTACTGGTGGTCGACGACGACCCCGCGCTCGCCGAGATGCTCGGCATCGTCCTGCGCAGCGAGGGGTTCCTGCCCTCCTTCGTCGCCGACGGGGAGCGGGCCCTGGCCGCGTTCCGCGAGAACCGGCCGGACATCGTCCTGCTCGACCTCATGCTCCCCGGCATGAGCGGCATCGACGTGGCGCGGTCGATCCGGGCCGAGTCGGGCGTGCCGATCGTCATGCTGACCGCCAAGAGCGACACCGTCGACGTGGTCCTCGGCCTGGAGTCCGGGGCCGACGACTACGTGGTCAAGCCGTTCAAGCCCAAGGAACTGGTCGCCCGGATGCGGGCGCGGCTGCGGCGCGGCGAGGACGTGGCCCCCGAGATGCTGACCATCGGGCCGCCCGGCAACCAGATCACCATCGACGTGCCGGCGCACACCGTCAGCCGCAACGGCGAGGAGGTGAAGCTGACGCCGCTGGAGTTCGACCTGCTGGTCGCGCTCGCCCGCAAGCCGCGCCAGGTGTTCACCCGCGAGGTGCTGCTGGAGCAGGTCTGGGGCTACCGGCACGCGGCGGACACCCGGCTGGTCAACGTGCACGTGCAGCGGCTGCGCGCCAAGATCGAGCCGGATCCGGAGCGACCGGAAATCATCCTCACCGTGCGGGGCGTGGGCTACAAGGCGGGCACCGGATAGCCTGGTCACACTGTGGCCACCTCCCCGATCCCGGACCCCCAGCCGACAGCTCCCCACCGGCGTGTCGCCGCCGCGCGGAAGCTGTGGCGCGGCGTGAGCGGCCGGTCCGCGCGCCTGCTGGCCGGGTTGCACCAGACCTGGCGACGGTCGCTGCAGCTGCGGGTGGTGACCATCACCCTGGTCGCGTCCAGCCTGCTGGTGGGCGGTTTCGCCTACCTGATCGCCGACAAGATCACCAACATCCTGGTGGAGAACGCCGAGACCGACGTGCGGGTGCGGCTGGAGAGCGGCGCGACGTACGCGGTGCGGCAGTTCGGCCTCTACAACCAGCCCCAGGACGCGCAGTTCCAGGAGACCGTCGACGGCACGGTCAACTACCTCGCCGGTGGTGACCCGCAGCAGACCACCGGCGTGATCGTGGCGCTCACCGCCGACAACCACGCCGGCCTCATCCAGCCGCGTTCCTCGCCCGCGGTCAACGTCCGGCCGCTGATCAGCCGTGAGTTGCGCGCCACTGTCGCCGGAGGCAAGGTCGCCAGCCAGATCCGCACCGGCCGGCTGGGCGGGGAGCGCACGAAATACCTGGTCTACGGCTCGCCCGTGCCCACCAAGTTCGGCCAGGTGGAGCTCTACTACCTCGTGCCACTGACGCGGCAGGACGACACGGCCGGCGACGCCCGCGCGACGGTGGTCGCCACCGGCGCGGCCCTGGTGATCCTGCTCGGCCTGCTCGCGGGCCTGGTCACCCGGCTGGTGGTGACCCCGGTGCGGGTGGCCGCCCGGACGGCCCAGCGGCTCTCCGCCGGCCTGCTCGACCAGCGGATGGCGGTCAACGGCGAGGACGATCTCGCCCTGCTCGCCGCGTCGTTCAACCAGATGGCGACCAACCTCCAGCGGCAGATCCTGCGGCTGGAGGAGATGTCCCGGCTGCAACGCCGCTTCACCTCCGACGTGTCGCACGAGTTGCGCACTCCGCTCACCACGGTCCGGATGGCCGCCGACCTGATCTTCGCCGAGCGGGACGAGTTCGATCCGGCGGTGGCGCGCAGCGCCGAGCTGCTCCAGGCTGAGCTGGACCGCTTCGAGGAGCTGCTCACGGACCTGCTGGAGATCAGCCGCTTCGACGCCGGCTTCGCGATGCTGGACGCCGAGCCGACCGATCTGGTGCCGGTCGTGCACCGGGTGGCCGACCGGCTGGCCGGCCTGGCCGAGCGAGTCGGGGTGCCCATCGAGCTGGACGTGCCCACCACGCCGGTGATCGCCGAGGTCGACCCGCGGCGGGTCGAGCGGGTGCTGCGCAACCTGGTCGGCAACGCCGTGGAGCACGGCGAGGGCAAGCCGGTGCGCATCACCCTGGGGATGGACGACACGGCCGTCGCGATCACCGTCCGCGACCACGGGGTGGGCCTCAAGCCGGGCGAGGAGAAGTTGGTGTTCAACCGCTTCTGGCGGGCCGACCCCTCCCGGGCCCGGCAGACCGGCGGCACCGGGCTGGGGCTGTCGATCAGCCTGGAGGACGCCCGGCTGCACGGCGGCTGGCTGGAGGCGTGGGGTGCGCCCGGGCAGGGCGCCCAGTTCCGGCTCACCCTGCCGGCCCGGGCCGGCGACCGGTTGACCACCTCGCCGCTGCGGCTGGTCCCGGCCGACGCCGCCCTGCCCTTCGGCGGCCCCCGCGAGGGCGGCCTGCTGGCCATCGGCCCGGGCAGCGGCGGCGTGCTCGCGATCGGCCCGGCCGACGGCGTGGTGGCCGCCGGGCCGGGGCGGCAGGGGACCGGGGGGCGCGCGGAGGTGGGATCGTGAGGCGGCGCCTGCTCGCCACTGTGCTCGGCGGCACGCTGCTGCTGGGCGGCACGGCCGGCTGCGGCATCCCGGCCAACACCGAGGTCCGGGTGGAGGGCGCCGGGCCGGCGGCCGAGGCCGGCTCCACCAGCGGCATCCGGGGCGAGCCCCCGAACCGCAGCGCGAGCGGCAGCGTCCCGGGGCAGTTCGTCAAGAACTTCCTCTCCGCCGCGGCGGGCGAGCCGGACCGCGCCTACCAGCGGGTCCGGAACTTCATCACCCCGGAGGACCAGGACCGCCTCCAGGTGAAGGAGGGCAGCGAGGTCGCGCTGACCGTCGTCCGGCTCACGGAGGAGCCGGTGATCGTCACCGCCCCGAGCAAGATCGAGGTCACCCTCAAGGTGCAGCAGGTCGGCCAGCTGCGCGCCGACGGCACGCTGGCCCCGCCGGAGACGAGCACCACGTCGTACACGTTCGAGCTGCGCAACCCGCCCCGGCAGGAGGGCAAGGGGGAGCCGGGCCTGTTCGTGGCCAACCCGCCGAACGTGCTGCTGCTCAGCGTCGACGCGCTCGAGGCGTACTACCAGAGCCGGACCATCTACTTCTGGAACTCCAGCCGTACCCGGCTGGTGCCCGACCAGCGCTACCTGCCCCTCGCCGTGCCCGACGAGCGGCTGGTCAGCGAGGTGGTGAAGTGGCTGACCGCCGGCCCCTCCCTCTGGTTGCGCTCCGGGGTCACCGGGCTGCCGGACGGCACCCGCCTGATCAACAACGCCACCCGGACGGAGGGCCGCTGGGAGGTCGACCTGGAGATGCCGGACGAGAAGGTCCGCCTGGAGCAGCTCGCCACGCAGCTCGCCTGGTCGCTGCACGACGTCGACGGGCAGCTCGAGATCAAGATCCGTACCCAGCCCCGGAAGGACATCCCCGACCTGGAGGCGCACCGGCAGGCGAACCCGGTGTACCGGGTCGGCGACGGCTACCAGCGGTTCTGCGTCTACGAGGGCGCCGTCCACCCGCTGTCCGACGCCGCCGGAACGGTCGCCACGGTGCCGATGGCGGCCGAGGCGAACAGGAACGTCGTGTCGGCGGGGCTCAGCCGCGCGGAGGACCAGATCCGGGCGGCGCTGGTGGTCACGGAGGCCGGCCGCCAGTGGCTGTCCGTCGGCGCCGGGCTCGACCCCGTCGCCGTCTTCCACCGCAGCGCCAGGGGCTACGGCGCGATCGGCCGGCCGGTCTGGCTGCGCTCGACGGACCGGGGCGAGCCGGCCGGGTTGGTGGTCGCCGACGGCGCTCTCTACCGGTTCGACGCCCAGGCGCAGCTCACCCCCGTGTCGCTGGGCGTCCCCGGCACGGTGACCGCGGTGGCCGCCTCGCTGGACGGGCACCGGATCGCCGTCATCGCTGGCGGCGCGCTCTACGTCGCCGCCCTGACCCCCACCGAGGGCGGGGTCACCCTCGGTCCGGCCCGTCGGCTGCCCACCCGGCTGACCGGCCTGTCGGCCGTCGACTGGTACGGCGAGGACAAGCTGCTCCTCGCGGGGGAGGTCGGCCGCCCGGCGGTCTACGAGGTCAGCGTGGACGGCACCCGGGACAGCCGGGTGGAGGACAAGATCGGCGCCAGGGTGACCCACCTCGCCGCGTACCCGGCCAACACGGAGGTGCCACGCGGCGCGGCGATGTACGAGGCGAACGAGGTGGCGTACGGCAGCGCTCCGTTCGAGCGGATCCAGCCCGAGCAGGTGCAGGTGTCGCCGCCCTCGACCGGGACGCGCGCCGGCAACCCGACCGCCCCCTTCTTCCTCTACTGATGCCGGGCCTCGGCGGGCTCTGGTCGGACCTCACCGACCTGGTGCTGCCCGTGGAGTGCGCCGGTTGCCGGGAACGCCGGCAGGGGCTGCGGCAGGGCGTCTGCCCGGAGTGTGCGGCGGCGCTGGACGCGCTGCGGCCCCGGGCGGTACGCCCCACCCCGGCCCCGCCCGACCTGCCGCCCTGCCTTGCCCTCGGCCCGTACGCGGGCCCGCTGCGGGAGACGCTGCTCGCGTACAAGGACCACGGCCGGCACGGGCTGGCCCGGCCGCTCGGCGCGTTGCTCGCCGAGGTCGTGGCGGCGGCGGTCGGCGGGGCGCGGCCGGTGACGCTGGTGCCGGTGCCGGACACCGCGGCGGCGGCCCGCGCCCGGTACGGCGACCACCTCGGCCGGCTGACCCGGCACTGCGCGGACCGGCTGCGCCGGGCGGGCTGGCCGGTGCGGGTGCGGCGGCCCCTGCGCGCCCTGCCCCGCCCCGACTCGGTGACGCTGGACAGCGCCGGGCGGGCAGCCGCGGCCGAGTCCGCCTTCCGGGTTCGCCCCCGGGTCGCGCCCGCCCCGGACGGGGCCGCGGTCGTGGTGCTCGACGACATCCTCACCACCGGGTCGACCCTCGCCGCGGTGGCACGCGCGCTGACCGTGAGCGGGCTGTCGCCGACGGTCGCCGCCGTGCTCGCCGCGACCGAGAAACGGCACCGGTCGTAACCGATCGTGTTTCCGTTTCACCCGTTGGTGTATGAGGTGTGAAAAATTTCTGGCCGTCTCCGCGACCGGGGGTGACTGCCGGGCGAACAGGCGTTAGCGTTTTCCTGTCGGGGGTAGGAGGTCTTCCCACCCGCTCCCGGCGGTGAAAGGAGGCGTAGCCGCACTGACCGGTCGACGCCGAGTGGGACCTCCCCCAGATGCGCGCGACCGGATGCCGGATCGAACGACCGTCCGAACTAGGGAGGTCACGTGGACATCGTGGTCAAGGGCCGTAACGTCGAAGTGCCGGACCATTACCGGGTGCACGTAGCGGAGAAACTCGCAAAGATCGAACGCTACGACCACAAACTTATTCGTGTCGATGTCGAGCTTTTTCACGAGCGGAATCCCCGCCAGGCGGACCACTGCCAGCGCGTCGAGATCACCTGCGTCTCCCGGGGCCCGGTGATCCGGGCGGAGGCGTGCACGAACGACTTCTACAGCGCGCTCGACGCGGCCATCGCCAAGCTCGACACCCGGTTGCGCCGGGCGGCCGACCGCCGCCGCGTCCACCGGGGTCGGCACGCCCCGCTCTCCGTCGCCGCCGCCACCGCCGGCCTGCCGGTCGCCGACCTCGACGCGCCCCTGGGGGCGTCCGTCGACGGCGCCCGCGCCGGTACGGCCACGGCCGTGGCGGAACGGGTCGAGGAGGAGCACGACGACCAGCCCTGGCACATCGCGCGGGAGAAGGTGCACCCCGCCGAGCCGATGACCGTCGACGACGCCCTGTTCCAGATGGAACTTGTCGGCCATGACTTCTACCTGTTCCAGGACAAGGAGTCCGGCCGGCCGAGCGTCGTCTACCGGCGGCACGCCTACGACTACGGCATCATCTCCCTCGCCCTCTGATCCTCCGGCGCCGTGGTGGCGGCCCGCGCCGCCGCCACGGCCGACCGGACGACGGGCCTCCGGCCCACCGCACGCCTGAGGTGCGACCAGGCGCGGGTCAGCGGAGTTCGTCGGGGAGCAGCCCGAAGACCAGGTCGTCGATCCGGGTGCCCGCCAGCCCCGGCAGCCGGCCGCGCAGCAGCCCCTCCCGGCGGAAGCCGACCTTCTCCAGCACCCGCTGCGACGCGACGTTGCCGGGCAGGGTGGCGGCCGTCAGCCGGGCGGCCCCCACCGGCCCGAACGCCCAGCCGGCGAGGAGCCGCACCGCCCGGGTGGCCAGCCCGCGCCCCCGCGCGGTGGGCAGCAGCGCGTAGCCGATGCTCGCCTCCCCGGCGGCGGCGTCGAGGTAGGACATCCCGCAGCTGCCGACCGGTTCGCCGGTGGTCGCGTCGAGGATCAGCAGCCGGGCGATGCTGCCGGTCAGCCACCCGCTCTCCGACAGCCGGCAGCGTCGCGCGATCGCCGCCCGGGTGGGCGGCACCGGCGGGGCCTGGTTCGCCACCACGTCCGGCAGTGTGTGCAGGTGGTACATCAGGTCGACGTCGTCCGGGCCGAGCGGGCGCAGGGTCACCACGCCGTCGGTGAGCCGGCCGTCGGGCAGGCCGGGCAGCAGCCGGGGGGCGGGGCCGGGCGGGTCGTCGGCGAGGCGTACCCAGGCCATCAGGTCCGCCCGGCCGCCGCCGCGGAGCTGGCCGGCCGCCCGGCGTACCCCCTCGTGGCGGAAGCCGGCGGCGAGCGCCACCCGCTGGCTGGCCGGGTTCTCCGCGTGGGTCAGCAGCTCCAGCCGGTCGAACCCGCACCGGAACGCCGAGTCGGCCAGGGCCCGCGTCGCGGCGGTCGCGACGCCGCGACGCCGCGCCCAGGGCGCGACCCAGTAGCCCACCTCGGCCTGCCGGCGCAGCGTCACGACCTGGCCGAGGCCCGCGCCGCCGACCAGCCGGTCGGTGGCGCGGTCGGCGATGGCGTACGCGGCCCCGCCGGCGGTCCAGGCCGCCGGGGCGCCCTCGGCGATCCACCAGCGGGCGTCGGCCTCGGTGTACGGCTCCGGCAGGCCCGGGTTGAACCGCAGGTTGACCGGGTCGGCGCAGGCGGCGGCCAGGTCGGCGGCGTCCTCGGGGCGGAACGGCCGCAGCCGCACCCCGTGGGCGTCGATCACCTCGGGCGTCACGTCAGGTCCCCGGCGAGCAGCGCGCCGACCCAGGCGTCCACCCGTTCGCCCCGGTGCGTGAGCCCGCCCCGGGCGGTGCCCTCGACCGTGAAGCCGGCCTTCTCGGCGACCCGGCGCGAGGCGGTGTTGCCGACGTTGGCCCGCCACTCGATCCGGGCCAGGCCCAGGGTGGTGAAGCCCCAGGTGGCGAGGGCGGTCAGCGCGGCCGGCATGAAGCCCCGGCCCCGCCTCGCCGGCGCGGTCATGAAGCCGACGTCGGCCAGCAGCGGGTCGGCGGGGGAGAGCCGCAGGTCGATCGAGCCGGCGTACCGGTCGTCGGCGTCGGCGACCACGAAGCAGGCGCAGGTGCCGGCCGCCCAGGTGCCGCGCGAGTAGACGAGGTAGGACTCGGCCTCGGCGGGGTCGTACGGGTCGGGCACGGTGGTCCACCGGATGGTCCCCGGGTCCCGGCAGGTCTCGACGACCGCGTCGAGGTCGCGCTCCTCCATCGGGCGCAGCCGCAGCTCGTCGCCGCCGGCGGTGGCGAAGAGGACGGGCTGGGGGCGGCCGAAGACGGCGGCCCGCCGGGCCTCCAGGGTGCCGGGCCCGGCGGGCCCGGTCTCGCCGGGGGCGGGCACCTCGCCGGGGAACAGCGAGCCGATCCAACCGTCCGGCCCGCCCTCCGGCGCGGGGTCGGCCAGCCGCAGTTGCCCCTCGACGCGGAAGCCCGTCCGGATCGCGACCAGGCGGGAGGCGTGGTTGCCGACCTCGGCCTGCCAGATCAGTCGGCGCAGTTTCCGCGTGTCGAGGGCCCAGCGCGCGACGGCCCGGGCGGCCCGTACGGTGACGCCCCGGCCCCGGGCCCAGGGCGCGGTCCAGTACCCGATCTCGCCCGTGCCGTGGCCGGGGTCGATCGAGACCAGCCCGCAGGAGCCGAGCACCTCGCCGGTGGCGGCGTCGCAGACCGCGAACGGCGCTCCGGTGCCGGCCGCCCAGTCCCCCGGGGCCACCTCGGTGACGAACCTGTGCGCGTGTTCGGGCAGGTACGGGCGAGGTACGGTGGTCCAGCGCTGGATGTCCGGGTCCTGGCACGCCCGGTGCACCGCGTCGGCGTCGGTCGCCCGCCAGGGTCGCAGCAGCAGGCCGTCCTCGGTGATCTCCACGGGTTCCACCCGAGCCATCGTGCCGGATCGTTCGCGGACGGCGTAACCGGATTACGGCGGAGGCGGCGCGCGTCGAGCGAGTTATGTCGGTTTCGCCGGGTCGGAGGGCCGCCACCAGTGACCATCGCGCCGATGGAGCGCCTACGATGGTTCGAGACTGTCTAGGGGAGCGTTGATCCGTGTCGATTCTGGAAAGGGTCCTCCGCGCGGGCGAGGGCCGTATGGTGCGCCGGCTGAAGGCCATCGCCGCCGCCGTCAACTCGATCGAGGACGACTACGTCAACCTCAGCGACGACGAGCTGCGCGGCATGACCGACCAGTTCAAGGAGCGGCTCGCGGACGGCGAGACCCTCGACGACCTGCTGCCGGAGGCCTTCGCGGTGTGCCGGGAGGCGGCTGCCCGGGTGCTCGGCCAGCGCCCGTACGACGTCCAGGTGATGGGCGGCGCGGCGCTGCACTTCGGCAACATCGCCGAGATGAAGACCGGTGAGGGCAAGACGCTGACCTCGGTCATGCCGGTCTACCTCAACGCGCTCTCCGGCAAGGGCGTGCACGTCATCACGGTCAACGACTACCTGGCCCAGCGCGACGCCGCCTGGATGGGCCGGGTGCACGAGTTCCTCGGCCTCACCGTCGGCGTGGTCCTGCCCAACCGGCCGGCCGCCGAGCACCGCGCCGCGTACGAGTGCGACGTCACCTACGGCACGAACAACGAGTTCGGCTTCGACTACCTGCGCGACAACATGGCCTGGTCGCGGGACGAGTTGGTCCAGCGCGGCCACAACTTCGCGGTGGTCGACGAGGTCGACTCGATCCTGATCGACGAGGCCCGCACCCCGCTGATCATCTCCGGCCCGGCCGAGCACTCTGCCCGCTGGTACACGGAGTTCGCGGGCGTGGTGGCCCGGCTCCAGGCCGGCAAGGACGGCGAGGGCGACTACGAGGTCGACCACGCCAAGCGGACCATCGCCGTCACCGAGCGCGGCGTGGCCAAGGTCGAGGACCGGCTGGGCATCGACAACCTCTACGAGTCGGTGAACACCCCGCTGGTCGGCTACCTCAACAACGCCATCAAGGCCAAGGAGCTCTTCAAGCGCGACAAGGACTACATCGTCAGCGACGGCGAGGTCCTGATCGTCGACGAGTTCACCGGCCGCATCCTGCACGGGCGCCGCTACAACGAGGGCATGCACCAGGCGATCGAGGCCAAGGAGGGGGTGGAGATCAAGCAGGAGAACCAGACCCTGGCCACCATCACCCTCCAGAACTACTTCCGCCTCTACGAGAAGCTCTCCGGCATGACCGGTACGGCGCAGACCGAGGCGGGCGAGTTCAACAAGGTCTACAAGGTCGGTGTCGTGACCATCCCGACCCACCGGCCGATGGTCCGGCAGGACCGGCCGGACGTGATCTACAAGACCGAGAAGGCCAAGTTCAACGCCGTGGTGGAGGACATCGCCGAGCGGCACGCGATCGGCCAGCCGGTGCTCGTCGGCACCGTCTCGGTGGAGAATTCCGAGATCCTCTCCCAGCTCCTGCGCCGCCGCGGCATCCCGCACTCCGTGCTGAACGCCAAGTTCCACGCGCGTGAGGCCGAGATCGTCGCCCAGGCCGGCCGCAAGGGCGCCGTCACCGTCGCGACCAACATGGCCGGTCGCGGCACCGACATCCTGCTCGGCGGCAACGCCGAGTTCCTCGCCGCCAACGAGCTCCGCCAGCGTGGCCTCGACCCGATCGAGCACGAGGAGGAGTACGCCAAGGCGATGGAGGAGGTCCTGCCCAAGTGGAAGCAGGCCTGCGACGCCGAGGCGGAGGAGGTCGCCGACGCCGGCGGCCTCTACGTGCTGGGCACCGAGCGGCACGAGTCCCGCCGGATCGACAACCAGCTGCGCGGTCGGTCCGGCCGGCAGGGCGACCCGGGCGAGTCCCGGTTCTACCTGTCGCTCCAGGACGAGCTGATGAAGCGCTTCCGCTCCGGGGCGGTCGAGGCGGTCATGGAGCGCTTCAACATCCCGGAGGACGTGCCCATCGAGTCGAAGATGGTCACCCGCCAGATCAAGAGCGCGCAGGCCCAGATCGAGGGCCAGAACGCCGAGATCCGCAAGAACGTCCTCAAGTACGACGAGGTGCTCAACAAGCAGCGCCAGGTGATCTACGCCGAGCGCCTGCGGGTGCTCAACGGCGAGGACCTCTCCGACCAGGTCCGCAACATGATCGACGACGTCGTCGAGGCGTACGTGCGGGGGGCCACCTCCGAGGGCTACGGCGAGGACTGGGACCTGGAGCAGCTCTGGTCCAGCCTCAAGCAGCTCTACCCGGTCGGCGTGACGATCGAGGAGCTGGAGGAGGAGGCCGGCGGGTCCCGGGCGGGCATCGACGGGGACTTCCTGCTCGCCCGCCTCAAGGAGGACGCGCACGCCGCGTACGACCGGCGCGAGGAGCAGCTCGGGGCGGAGGGCACCCGCGAGCTGGAGCGGATGGTCCTGCTCCAGGTGATCGACCGCAAGTGGCGCGAGCACCTCTACGAGATGGACTACCTCCAGGAGGGCATCAGCCTGCGGGCGTACGCCCAGCGCGACCCGGTGGTGGAATACCAGCGCGAGGGCTTCGACATGTTCGCCACCATGATGGACGGCATCAAGGAGGAGACGGTCGGCTTCCTCTACAACGTCGAGGTCCAGGTCAACGAGCCGGAGCCCGCGGCCGAGGAGGTGCAGCTGCTCGACAAGCCGGTCGAGATCCGGGCCAAGGGCCTGGGCCGGTCGCCGCAGCAGCAGGGCCTCCAGTACTCGGCGCCGACCATCGACGGCGAGGCCGGCGCGGGTGCGGTGGCCGTCGAGCGCGCCGACGAGCAGGCGCCGGCGCTCGGCGTCGGCCGGCCGGAACCGGCCGCCCCGGCCGCACCGGGGACGACGGCCCCGGCCGCGCCGCAGCGCCCGGCGACGGGCCTGCGCGGCCCGGCCGTCGCGGCGAGCGCCGCCCGGCGCCCGGCGCCCGGGCAGGCGGAGGCCGGCAACGGCCCGTCCCGCAACGCGCCGTGCCCGTGCGGTTCCGGCCGCAAGTACAAGCGCTGCCACGGCGCCCCCAACGGCGGCGCCTGACCGGCAGGTGAGCGGGGCTGCGCCCCGTGTCGAAGCGCATCGAGCCGCGGTCCTCGCCGACCGCGGCTCGATGCGCGTTTCACAGCACCTGGAGGGCGGTGCAGAGCCAGGTGCCGCGGCGGTGCTCCAGGCGCAGCGCCATCGCCCAGGTGCGCCCGCCCGCGCCGGCGAGCACCGCGGCCGCCTCCACGGCCGCGGCGCGCGGCTCGCAGACCCGCAGCCGACGCAGTCGCACGGCGGGCCGGGTGGACCGGCGGCGTGCCGGGCCGGACCGGGCGGTGGCGCGGGCGAGCTCGGGCAGCAGCCCGGCCGCCCTGGTCGGGTCGAGTAGCGGGCGGAGCTGCCCGGGCGGGCGGTAGCCGTTGAGCACCTCCAGGCAGGTGCTGACGAAGCGGTGGGCGGCCCGGGTGGCCTCGGGGGTGGCGGTCACCAGCGCGCCCGGAGGCAGCGGGGCGGCGGACCCGCGGCCGGGTCCCGCCGGGGCGGGCGACACCCGGGCCCGGCGGCCGGGCGGCCGGTCGGGGTCGCGGCGGGCCGGCTCGAACAGGTCGAGGACGAGTTGGGCGTGCGCCGGGGCGGGCCAGTGTGCGGCGTCGTCGTCGGCGAACGGCGGCTCGAACGAGGGCGCGGGACGCAGCCGGACGGGAGGGCGCGGCGGGCCGGGGCGGCGCGAGTCGGTCATCCGGACCTCCCGTGATCTTGCGTTTGCTTCCGTTTGCCTTCGACTGGCTCCATTCTCGGACACGGCAGAGCCGGCGGTCAATGCCTGGGAGCGTTCGGGTGGTTACTCCGGGTCGCGTTCGGCCAGCGGGTTGCTCCGCACCCACTCGGCGGTCTCGGCGTACTTGCGCTCGATGTACTCCTCCAGCCGGGCACGCTCCACGCGCCACTGGCCACGCCCGCCGATCTTGATCGCCGGCAGCTCGCCGCTGCGCACCATGTGGTAGACCTGCGAGTCCGACACGTTCAGCTCGGTGGCCACGTCGGAGAGCAGCAGGAACCTCGGTTCCACGGAAACTCCCGGGGTCGGCGTCGTTTGGCTCAGTTTGCCACCGACCGCCGACGTCGCCCAGCCGGCGGACGGGACCTGCGGCGACGCGTCCGGCGGGACACACCGGCCGGGAGCTTCCGTCGCGCAGGTCCGAGGTGTATGACGGTCACGGCGTACGGCATGATCGGCGCCGGACCGGCGGAGGCCGGCGGAGGACCTGAGCGGGGGAGACGACCGGTGACCGAGGAGCTTGTCCGGGTGTACGTGCCGGCGACCGTCCCGATGCTGACCCTCCTGCGCGGGCCCGGGCTCCCCGTGGCCGCCGCGCACGCGGTGACCCCCGCCCTGCGCGAGTGGTACGCCGAGGGCGACGAGGAGGAGTTGGAGTACGTCGCCTTCACCCGCGCCGCCCAGGACGCGCTGCAACTGCTCCGGGCCGATCCCGACGCGCCCCGCCGCCGGGTGGTCGTCTCGGTGGACCTGCCCGCCTCGGCAGTGGGCCGGGGCGACGGGGAGCTGGGCTCCAGCGCGGTCGAGCTGAGCGCGCCCGTGCCCGTCGCCGCCGTCGCCGCGATCCACGTGGACGGCGCCGACGCGGCCGAGGACGTGGCCGCCGCGGCGGAGGTGGTCGTCGAGGCCCTCGCCGGCGACCCGGACGCCCAGTTCACGGTCGACGGGGCCGAGGACCACGAGCTGGAGTGGTACGACGTCTCCGAGCTGGACCTGCTGCTCCGCGCCGCCTCCTGACCCCGCCGTCGCCGGCGGTGCCGGGCGTCAGCGGGTGGGGGCGGCCTCGGCCGGCTCGTCGTCGTCGGCGTGGGCCGGGCCCAGGGTGCGGCCGAAGGCGATCATGGCGGTCAGGGCGCCGACGAAGAGCACCCAGATGCCGTTGTCGACCCGGGAGGTGCCCAGCGAGGTCTGCGCCACCGCGTCCGCCTCGCTCAGGGCGCCGGCCAGGTCGAGCAGGGAGCGCCCGCCGACCCGGATGATCACTTCGGCGAGGAGCAGGAGCAGGCCCGGGCCGGCCCCGGCCAGCAGGTACGCCGGCCAGCGCGGCGCGGGCGTCGCCGCCTCCCGCCGGGCGGCCCGGCGCCGGGCCCAGGTCAGGTAGCCGAAGGCGAGCAGCCCCGCCAACAGGCCGGCGAGCAGCGACTCGGTGCGCGACACCCACTTGGCGGCGGTGAGCAGCGACTCCTGGGTGTCGCCGGCGCCGAAGAGGTCGAACAGGGGGTCGCGGGCCCGGCTGAAGGCCACCACGAAGACGAGCGTGCCGAGGGCGGCGGCGACCACGGCACCGACCACGGGCGCGCTGCGGGCGCCGGCGATGGCCCCGCCGATCGTCGCCGCGGCGGCGGTGGTGCCGGCGATCACGTTGGTGGTCGCGTTGTCGGCGTACGTCAGGTTGATCGCGAACGCGGCGGCCAGCGCCACCAGCAGGCCGGTGCCGATCGCGGCCACGAAGCGCAGGGTGACCCGGTCGCTGCCCCGGCGGGCGAGCAGGTCGACGCCGAAGAGGGCGAAGGCGGCGCCGGCGACCAGCGCAGCCGAGATCACCCCCGGCAGGGCGAAGGCGGAGAGGCTGATCGCGGTGATCCCGGCGGCCGCCGAGTTGATCGCCTCGCGGGTCGACCAGAGCATCGCGGTCAGCCAGCCGAGCGCCAGGAGCGCGAGCACCGGTGCGCCGGGCGCGAGCGCCGGAGCGAACCCGTCGCCGTCGGCGGCCGGCCGGTCCGACCCGTCGGCGTCGGCCGGGCCCGGCTCCCGCCCCGGTTCGGCAGCGGTGGCGTCGGCGGCCGGAACCGGCTGGTCCGACTCCGCGGCGGCGGAGCTGCCGGGCTGCTTGGTCATCGTCTTCCCTCCGACGGACGCCCGGCCCTCGGCGGGGCCGGCAGTTCACCGGCCACCCAGCGTACGCGCCCGCCGGGCCCACCCCGGTCGGTCGGTGGTGGGGGCGGGGACGGGGGTCGCGCCGTGGAACAATCGGGCGAGGTCCCGCCGCCGCGACCACCCCTGCGGCGTCCGGCGCCGGTCGTCCGGCCGGTGCCAGCGGGTCCGATTTCGCCACCGCTGTCGAGATCGCCAGGAGCCCTGATGGACGCCGTGTTCTCCGTACCCGAGCCGCGCAACGAGCCGGTGCGCAACTACGAGCCGGGCAGTGTCGACCGGGAACGGCTCCAGCAGCGGCTGGCCGAGCTGGCCGCCGAGCGGATCGACCTGCCGATGACCATCGCCGGTGAGCAGCGGATGGCCGGCGGCGAGTCGATCGACGTGGTGCAGCCGCACAAGCACGCGCACGTGCTGGGCGTCACCGCGCACGCCGACCACGAAGACGCCCGCGCGGCGGTCAAGGCCGCCAAGGACGCCGCCCCGATGTGGCGGGCCCTGCCGTTCGAGGAGCGCGCCGCGATCTTCCTGCGCGCCGCCGAGCTGCTCGCCGGCCCCTGGCGGGACACCCTGAACGCGGCCACCATGCTCGGCCAGTCGAAGACCGCCATCCAGGCCGAGATCGACTCGGCCTGCGAGTTCGTCGACTTCCTCCGGTTCAACGTGCACTTCGCCCGGAAGCTGCTGGAGGAGCAGCCGATGTCGTCGCCGGGGGTGTGGAACCGCTTCGACCACCGCCCGCTGGAGGGCTTCGTCTACGCGATCACCCCGTTCAACTTCACCGCGATCGCCGGCAACCTGCCCTCGGCGCCGGCCCTGCTGGGCAACACGGTGGTCTGGAAGCCGGGCCCGACCCAGCAGTTCGCCGCGCACTTCACCATGCGGCTGTTCGAGGCGGCCGGCCTGCCTCCCGGTGTGATCAACATGGTCACCGGGCGTGGCGAGGAGGTCTCCGACGTCGTGCTCGCCGACCCGGACCTGGCCGGCATCCACTTCACCGGCTCCACCAAGGTCTTCCAGCACCTGTGGAAGACCGTCGGGGAGAACATCTCCCGCTACCGGGGCTACCCGCGCCTGGTCGGCGAGACCGGCGGCAAGGACTTCGTCGTCGCGCACACCAGCGCGGACGTCGACGCCCTGCACACCGCGCTGATTCGGGGCGCCTTCGAGTACCAGGGCCAGAAGTGCTCGGCGGCCTCCCGGGCGTACGTCCCGCGGTCGCTCTGGGAGGGCGGGCTGCGCGACCGGCTGGCCGCCACCACGGAGTCCCTCACCTACGGCGACGTCACCGACTTCGGCAACTTCGGCGGCGCGGTGATCGACGCCAAGGCGTTCGACCGGCACACCGCCGCGCTGGAGCTGATCTCCGACGACGACGCCTGCCGTGTGCTCGCCGGCGGCACCGCCGACGACTCCGTCGGATACTTCGTCCGGCCGACGCTGTTCGAGTGCACCGACGCGGCACACGAGACGTTCACCACCGAGTACTTCGGGCCGATCCTCGGCGTGCACGTCTTCGACGACGCCCGCTTCGACGACGTGGTCGCCCAGGCCGAGTCGATCGCGCCGTACGCGCTGACCGGGTCGATCTTCGCGACCGACCGCCGGGTGGTCGACGCGGTGGCCGAGAAGATGCGGTACGCCGCCGGCAACTTCTACATCAACGACAAGCCGACCGGCGCGGTGGTCGGGCAGCAGCCCTTCGGCGGCGCCCGGGCCAGCGGCACCAACGACAAGGCCGGCTCCTGGCACAACCTCGTCCGGTGGATGTCGCCCCGGACGATCAAGGAGACCTTCGTCGCGCCGACCGACCACACGTACCCGCACATGGGCTGAGGTGTAAGGAAGGGGCCCTTCCTATCGTTTTTTGGATAGGAAGGGCCCCTTCCTTACACCCGTAGCGGGAGAGGCGGGGGCGGCCGGGCGGCGGTACCGTGGCCGCTGTGACCCACCCCACCCCCGCGCACGACCCCCGCTTCGGCGAGCAGGGTGGCCTGCTCACCTACAGCGACTACCTGCGGCTGGCCGACCTGCTCGCGGCACAGGTGCCGGAGTCCGACCCGGCCTCCCACGACGAGCTGCTCTTCATCACCATCCACCAGGTCTACGAGCTGTGGTTCAAGCTGCTGCTCGCGGAGCTGACCGACGCCCGGGACCGGATGCTGGCCGGCGAGACCTACCTGCCCCGGGTGCGGCTGGAGCGCTGCCACGCGGTGGAGCGGGTGCTGATCGGCCAGGTCGACGTCATCGACACGATGACCCCGCAGGACTTCCTGGCCTTCCGCACCAAGCTGGCCCCGGCGTCGGGCTTCCAGTCCGCCCAGTTCCGGGAGATCGAGTTCCTCTCCGGCCTGAAGGACCCGGACTACCTGCGCCGGTTCCGGGGGCTGCCCGCCGTCGAGCGGGAACGGCTGGAGCGGCGGCTGGCCGAGCCGAGCCTCTGGGACGGCTTCCTGGCCGTGCTCGGCCGGGCCGGCTTCGACGTCTCCGAGGCGGAGGCGCGCTTCGCGGCGTACGCGACGATCGCCGCCGACCGGGAGCGGTTCGGGCCGCTGTGGGACCTCGCGGAGGCGCTGGTCGCGCACGACCAGGCGTTCTCGCTGTGGCGGGCCCGGCACGTGCTCATGGCCGAGCGGCAGATCGGCACCAAACCGGGCACCGGGGGCTCGGCCGGCGGGGCGTACCTGCGCTCCCGGGTCGAGAGCCGGTTCTACCCCGAGCTGTGGGAGCTGCGCAGCCGGCTCTGAGACATCGACGCTCCGGCGCGGACTGTCTCGCGCCGACAGTGCACATAGGAAGCCCTACCGGGTGGCGAAACCGTGAAATCCTGGACGCCACGTCAGCAAAGTGGCAGCGTGATGGGCATGGCGGATTCCGGAGTCAACCCCACGGCGGCGGCCCTGCTCGGGCTGCTCCATGAGGGCCCCATGACAGGTGGCCAGTTGATGGCCGCCGCCGAGCGCCGGCTGGCGCCGTACTGGTCGATGACCCGTAGTCAGGTCTACCGGGAGCTGCCGGTGCTGGCCGAGCGGGGTCTCGTCCGGATGGGCAAGCCCGGGCCGCGCTCCAGCCAGCCGTACGCGATCACCGCAGCCGGGAAACGGACATTTTCCCGCTGGTTGACGGAGGATCCGGGGCGGGACACGATCCGCAACCCGATCGCCCTGCGGATCGCCTTCGGCGACCTGCACTCCGCCAGCCAGCTCAAGAACCTCCAGGCCGCGGCCAACGAATACCACACCGAGGCGCTCGCCAAGGTCCGCGAGCAGGTCAAGAACGCCAAGAAGGAAGGCGAGACGTACGACGCCAGCGCGCTGGAGTTCGCCGTCGCCTACCACAAGGCGGCCCTGTCCTGGCTGAAAAGCGCCCCGGTCGGCTGATCGGGCTCGCAAGCTCACTCCTCGCACGAGCTGGGTCATCTTTTTGCTCGTGACTGCGGGGCTCGCAAGCTCACTCCTCGCACGAGCTGGGTCATCTTTTTGCTCGTGACTGCGGGGCTCGCAAGCTCACTCCTCGCACGAGCAGTACCCTTGTCTGTCGTGACCGCTGCCGATTACGCCGAACAGCTCAAGGACCTCGACGCCACCCTGCGCAACATCGAGTCGGTGCTCGACGTCGACCGCCTGCAGGAGGACAAGGCGCGCCTGGAGCAGGAGGCCTCCGCGCCCGACCTGTGGGACGACCAGGCCAAGGCGCAGCAGGTGACCTCCCAGCTGTCGTACGTCAACGGCGAGATCAACAAGCTCTCCAGCCTCCGTTCCCGCCTCGACGACGCCGGGGTGCTGCTGGAGCTGGCCGAGGCCGAGTCCGACCCCGGGGTGCTCACCGAGGTCGAGTCGGAGATCGCCGGGCTGACCAAGGCCATCCAGGAGATGGAGGTTCGCACCCTGCTCTCCGGCGAGTACGACTCCCGGGAGGCGCTGGTCGCCATCCGGGCCGGCGCCGGCGGCGTGGACGCGGCGGACTTCGCCGAGATGCTGCTGCGGATGTACCTGCGCTGGGCCGAGCGGCACGGCTACCCGACGGAGGTCTACGAGACCTCCTACGCCGAGGAGGCGGGCCTCAAGTCGGCCACCTTCACCGTGAAGGTGCCCTACGCCTACGGCACGCTCAGCGTCGAGTCGGGCACCCACCGGCTGGTGCGGATCAGCCCGTTCGACAACCAGGGCCGCCGGCAGACGAGCTTCGCCGGGGTCGAGGTGCTGCCGGTGGTGGAGCAGACCGACCACATCGACATTCCCGAGAACGAGATGCGGATCGACGTCTACCGCTCCTCCGGCCCGGGCGGGCAGAGCGTCAACACCACCGACTCCGCCGTCCGGATCACGCACATCCCGACCGGGATCGTGGTCACCTGCCAGAACGAGAAGTCCCAGCTGCAGAACAAGGCGTCCGCGCTGCGGGTGCTCCAGGCGCGGCTGCTGGAGGTCAAGCGCCAGGAGGAGCAGGCCAAGCTCCAGGGCCTGAAGAAGGAGACCACCGGCGCGTGGGGCGACCAGATGCGCTCGTACGTCCTGCACCCCTATCAGATGGTGAAGGATCTGCGGACGGAGCAGGAAACCGGCAACCCGTCCTCGGTCTTCGACGGTGATCTGGACAGCTTCATCGAGGCCGGGATCCGGTGGCGCAAGCAGCAGGAGATGGCCGGCGACGCTGCGTGATCATCCGCAGGCGGAGCGCGTCTTCGATCTCCGCGTAACCCCACAAATAGATGACGCGACTCGCAACGGCGGGGCGTGGGGCTTGGCTCCACGGTTACACCGCGTAGACTCACCACCCGTGATTCAGCTTGAGCAAGTGACGAAGACGTACCCGAAGGCGTCCCGGCCTTCGCTCGACAACGTGTCCGTCTCGATCGAGAAGGGCGAGTTCGTCTTCTTCATCGGTCCATCCGGCTCCGGCAAGTCCACCATCATCAAGCTGCTGCTGCACGAGGTCTCGCCCAACAAGGGCCGGGTCATCGTCAACAGCAAGGACGTCACCTCGATGCGTTCGTGGAAGCGACCCCACTTCCGGCGCTCGATCGGCTGCGTCTTCCAGGACTTCCGGCTGCTGCCGAACCGCACCGCGTACGAGAACGTGGCGTTCGCCCTCGAGGTGATCGGCAAGACCAAGGCGGTCGCCCGCCGGGTCGTGCCGGAGGTGCTGGAGCTGGTCGGGCTCGGTGGCAAGGAGCACCGCTACCCGCACGAGCTCTCCGGTGGCGAGCAGCAGCGGGTGGCCGTCGCCCGGGCGTTCGTGAACCGCCCGCTGATCCTGCTCGCGGACGAGCCGACCGGAAACCTCGACCCGGACACCTCGATCGAGATCATGCGCCTGCTGGACCGGATCAACCGCACCGGCACGACCGTCGTGATGGTCACGCACGACTCCAACATCGTGAACCAGATGCGCCGCCGGGTCATCGAGATCGAGAGCGGCCGCATCGTGCGCGACCAGGCCCGCGGCGTCTACGGCTGAGCCGACGCCACCCCTGCGCAGCCTGACGACGAACACCTCATGCCGGAGACCCGGAGGAAATCCCGATGCGCGTGAAATACGTCCTGTCCGAGGTACTGGTCGGACTGTGGCGCAACGTGACCATGACCATCGCGATGATCATCACGATGGCTGTCTCGCTGACCATGCTCGGCGCCAGCGGTCTCATGTACCGCCAGGTCGACGACATGAAGGACCTCTACTACAAGAACATCCAGGTCTCGATCTTCCTGGACCAGGAGGTGACCCCCGAGCAGCGTGACGCCCTGGACGGCCAGCTGAAGGGTGACCCGCTGGTCAAGGAGGTCATCTACGTCAACAAGGACGAGGCGTACAAGCGCTTCCAGGAGATGTTCCAGGACGCTCCGGACCTGCTCAGCGCCGTCAAGGCGGACAGCCTGCCCGAGTCGTTCCGGCTCACGCTGAACAACCCGGAGCAGTACAAGAGCATCTACGACCAGTACAAGGACGCCGAGGGCGTCGACGAGATCGTCGACCAGAGCCGGTTGCTGGACAAGATCTTCGACATCCTCACCTCGATCCAGAACATCGCCCTGGCCGCCGCGATCGTGATGGCCATCGCCGCGCTGCTCCTGGTCGCCAACACGATCCAGGTCGCGGCGTACAGCAAGCGGCGTGAGGTCGCGGTCATGAAGCTGGTCGGCGCGTCGAACTGGTTCATCCAGGCGCCGTTCGTGCTGGAGGCCGTGGTCGCGGGCCTGATCGGCTCGCTGCTCGGCCTGGTGGCGCTGATCGCGGCGAAGTACCTCCTCTTCGACGGATCGCTGCAGGCGCTACAGGGCCTGCTCTCCCCGGTGGGCTGGGGCGACATCCTGGTGATGTTCCCGCTGATGGCCGGCGTCGGCGGCCTGGTCAGCGCGGTCACCGCCTGGGTCACCCTCCGCTTCTACCTGCGGGTCTAGCCTCCGCACGGCTCGACGGGCCCTTCCGCGCCAGGAATAAACGGCGCGGGAGGGTCCTTGTCGTTCGGGTAGCATGATCTCCGCCCCGCGGCCGGTCACTCCGGGCGCGGTCACACGGAAAGGGGGTGGCGCCGATGCCACGGGAAAAGGGGCGCAAGGTCGTCGCCTCCAACAAGAAGGCCCGGCACGACTACTCGATCCTCGACACGTACGAGGCGGGCATGGCGCTGACCGGCACCGAGGTCAAGTCGCTGCGGGCCGGGCGCGCGTCGCTGGTCGACGCGTTCGCCCAGGAGCGCAACGGCGAGCTCTACCTGCACGGGATGCACATCCCGGAGTACACGCAGGGCACCTGGACCAACCACGAGCCGAGGCGGACCCGCAAGCTGCTGCTCAAGCGGCTGGAGATCGACCGGCTGATCGGCAAGACCCGCGAGGGCGGCCTGACCATGGTGCCGTTGCAGGTCTACTTCTCCGACGGCTGGGCCAAGGTCGAGATCGCCCTGGCCAAGGGCAAGAAGTCGTACGACAAGCGGCAGGACCTCGCCAAGCGGGACGCGGACCGGGAGATCGCCCGGGTCGCCGGCCGGCGCGGCAAGGGAATGGATGACTGATCTGTCCGCCTCTGTCCGGGTCGGCGCGCCGAGCCGGGGCTCGGGATGAAACCCGTTGCGGCAGGCGTTACGCTTGTCAGTGCCGCCACAACCGGCGGCCTGTCGAGGGGGTGACTGGTTTCGACTTCGTACGCAGCGACAGGGGAAGCGAGCCGAGGAAGCCGACGTCGTCTCGAGAATCGGTCGTCGGAAACCAATAAGCGCCAAGAACAATCGCGCTGACTTCGCTCTCGCCGCCTGAGGCGAGTAGCAAGTCTGTCGGCCTGGGAGCGCCTTCGACCCAGTTAGCCGGCATCAGCTAGAAGGCTGGCCAACCGGACCCGGTCGCGGGGTCCGTGCGGCGAGATCAATCAGCGACTGGGCCCGTCACACCAACTTGCTCGCGTGAGCGGTGGGGCCGAGTAGAGGCACAGCGAGCTGCGCTCGGAGAAGCCCTGACAAACCGGCGAAGGACCCGGGTTCGATTCCCGGCACCTCCACCACCAGTCGATGCGCCCCGGTCCACCGGACCGGGGCGCATCGTCGTCTCCGGCCCCGGACGCGGGGACGGGAGGGCCCGGACGTGGGACCGGTGGGGCGCGAGGGGCTGCTGCGGCCGACGGGGCGGATGAGGTGCCCCCGCCTCTGGACAGGGCAAACGCGCCGGGTCCACCATCGCAGTACGCGGTCAGACGCGACGCGGGAGGTGCCCATGGTCACCGGTCCGATCCAGCAGCCGTCCACCGTTTCCGGGGCGCTCCGGCCGCCCGCCGCCCGCCGGCCCCCCGCCACCCTGCTCGGGGACCTGCACGCGCTCACCCGGGCCCTGGCGGCCCCGCCGGCCGAGCCGCGCTGGCGGGAGCGGGTCCTGCTCCGGCTGGGGCCCGTGCGGCAGGGCTTCGCGGAGCACGTCCGGGTCACCGAGGGGCCCGCCGGACTCTACGCCGAGCTGCTCGGCCAGGCGCCCCGGCTGGAACACGGGGTGCGGCTGCTGGCCCGGGAGCACGCCGCCATCGCCGCCGCGCTGGCCGCCCTGCACCGGGCGGCGGAACTGCCGGACGCATCGGCCGACGACCTCCTCGGCCGGGCCGGGCACCTGGCGCGCGCCCTCGCCCGGCACCGGCAGCGCGGCGCGGACCTCATCTGGCAGGCGTACGAGACGGATCTCGGTGGGGAGACCTGAGCGCGGGAACCGGCGGCGGTGCCCCGGCGTCCAACCGACATGCGCCGTACCGCCGCCCTGCTGGGCCTGCCACTGTTGATGATCGTCGCCGGGTGCGCCCCGGCCGGCTCCGAGCCGGTCGCTCCCGCCGACTCCGACTCCCGCCGGGACGCGTTCACCCAACGGGCCACCGAGGTGGCCGAGGCGTGGCGACCGGCCCCGGCGTGGACGACCGGATACGTGCCGGTGCAGGACCCGACGGTGCTGCTCGGCGATCCGGGCTTCACCGAGGCGACCAGGACGGCCTTCCAGAGCGGCTGGTACCGCGACCAGATCGACCTGCCCGCCGACCGGCCCGCCGACGGCACCATCCGGTTCCCGGACGGCACGCTCACCGTGCCGCTGATCAGCGCGGCCACCGCCTACGGGCAGCTCGACCAGGGCGACCCGCCGCCGTGCGGGGGCCGGCCGAAGGGCCCCGCCGGGCCGAACGGCCCCGGCCGGCCCGGCCCCGGTGGCCCTACCATCGAGCCGGGCCCCGACGGGCCGGTCAGCAGCACCCCGCACACCGCCTGCGTCCCGCTGACGGTCACCGCCGTGAAGCTGGGCACGGCGCCCGTGCGCACCAGCCGCGGCGAGGCGCAGGTGCCGGCGTGGCTGTTCACCGTGGAGGAGCTCTCCGTGCCGGTGGCCCGGGTCGCCGTGGCGCCTTCGGCCGTCACCGCCCTGCCCGAGCCGGTCGCGCCGGCGAGCCCGGCCCCGCAGGGCGTGGTCGGCGCCCAGGACCTGCGGTCCGTCGACGGTGCCACGCTGACCTGGCGGCTCGGCGTGGGCAGCTGCGACACCGGGATCACCCCGCTGGTGCAGGAGCGCGACGACGTGGTGGTGGTCGGCGGCGGCGTCACCACCGCCACCGGCCAGTGCACCATGATGCTGAAGCTCGAGCCGGTCACCGCCACGCTGAAGGCGCCGCTCGGCGACCGGCCGGTGCTCGACGTGCTCACCGGCGCGCCGCTGCGACTCACCACGAGCTGACGGGGCGCCGGCTCGCGGGAGGCGGGCCGGTGCTGCCAGGGTGGCGACGCACGGCCCAGGTCGTCGCTGTGCCCGGGTGGCGGGTCACAGGAGCCGGGGCACCTCGGTGCTGACCGGCACCGGCAGCACCGTCGGGCCGTCCGCCCGCAGTCCGGCGGCCAGGGCGTCGCCGAGCTGGTCCGGGTGTGTCACCACGGTGGCCGTGCAGCCGTAGCCGCGGGCGATGGCGGTGATGTCCAGCCCCGGCAGGTCCAGCCCGGGCACCCCCGGGGTGTCCTTGAAGTCGGCGAACGACTTCAGGATGGCGTACTGCTGGTTGACCGGCACGACGACGACCAGCGGCAGGCGCAGCCGCGCCGCGGTCCAGAGGGCCTGCACGGAGTAGTGGAACGAGCCGTCCCCGATGACCGCGACCACCGGCCGGCCCCGGCCGGTGTCGCGCTGCGCCAGCGCGATGCCGACGGCCGCCGGCAGGCCGTACCCGAGACCGCCGCTGGCCATGGTGAAATACGACCCGGGCCGGGTGCTGCGCAACCGGCGGCGCAGCGCCGGCAGGTTGGACGGCGACTCCTGCACCAGGATCCCGTCGGCGGGCCAGTGCCGGGCCAGGGCCGCGAAGAGCGCGTCCGGTGCCGGCGGCAGCCCGTCCGGCGGCGGGGGCGGATCGGGGCGCGGCGGCGGCGCCGGCCGGTCGGCCGCCGGCAGCAGGTCGACGAGGGCGGCCAGGGCCAGCCCCGCGTCGCCGAGCAGGCTGTCGCCCACCGGGGCGCGGGCCGCCTCCTCGGGGTCGTCGGTGACGTGCAGCAGGCGGGCGCCGTCGGGCAGATGGTCGCCCGGCACGTGCGGGTAGTAGCGGAACACCGGCGCGCCGACGACCAGCACGGTGTCGCGCCCGTCCAGCGCCTCCGCCAGCGGCCCCGTCGCGAAGGGCAGCACCCCGCGGAAGTGCGGGTGGTCCTCCGGGAACGCGGCCCGCTCCGGCGCGGGGGCCGACCAGACGGGCGCGGCGAGCCGCTCCGCCAGCGCCACCGCGGCCGGCCACCCGCCGGCCCGGTCCACGGCCGCGCCGAGCACCAGCGCGGGCGCGCGGCTGCCGGCCAGCACGGCGGCGAACTCCCGCAGCCGCTGCGGGTCGGGCGCGAACCGGGTGGCCACCGTCCGCACCTGCGGGGGCGGGTCGGCGGGCTGCGCCCAGTCGTCGAGGGGCAGGGAGAGGAAGACCGGCCCGGCGGGCGGCTGCACCGCGGTCGCGTACGCCCGCATCAGCGCCGCCGGAACGTCCTGCGCACGGACCGGCTCGTGGCTCCACTTCACGTACGGCTGGGGCAGCTCGGTGGCCCGCCTGCTGGTCAGCCGGGGCTCGAGCAGCAGCATCTCCCGGGTCTGCTGGCCGGCGGTGACGATCAGCGGGGTCCGGTTGTGCCAGGCCGTGACGAGGTTGCCCATGCCGTTGCCCGTGCCGGGCGCGGTGTGCAGGTTGACGTGCGCCGGCCGGCCGGTGGCCTGCGCGTAGCCGTCCGCCATACCGACCGCCGACGCCTCGTGCAGGGCGAGCACGTAGTGGAAGTCGTCCGGGAAGTCCCGCAGGAACGGTTCCTCGGTGGATCCCGGGTTGCCGAAGACGGTGGTCAGGCCGAGGGCACGGAGCAGGTCGTACGTGGTGTCGCGGACCGTTGCCATCGCCCCCCAATCTATCGGGGCTCCCCGGGCAGCTCGGGCTTTTCGCCGCCTCCCCCGCCCGTCAGGGGAGCGTGATGGGAAGGGTGATGCCGTCCAGCGCCCGCCCGCAGTCGCAGTCCCGTTCGGCGGGCAGCGCGGCGACCGCGTCCAGCAGGAGGCCCCGCAGCCGGTCGGTGTTCTCGCCGAAGACCCGGAACACCTCCTCCTGGGTCACCGCGCCGCCACCCTCCACGCCCGCGTCGTGGTCGGTGACCAGGGCGATCGAGGAGTAGCAGAGGGCCAGCTCGCGGGCGAGGACCGCCTCCGGGTGCCCGGTCATGTTGACCACCGCGCCGCCCATCGAGGCGAACCAGCGCGACTCGGCGCGGGTGGAGAAGCGGGGGCCCTCGACCACCACCACCGTGCCGCCGTCCACCGCCGGGACGTCCCGCCGTGCCGCCGCGGCGAGCAGCGTGCGACGGCCGGCCGGGCAGTACGGGTCGGCGAAGGAGACGTGCACCGCGCTCTGGTCGTAGTAGCTCTGCGCGCGCCCGCTGGTGCGGTCGATGAGCTGGTCCGGCACCACGAACGTGCCCGGCCCCAGTTCCGGCCGCAGCCCGCCCACCGCGCACGGGGCGAGCACCTGGCGTACCCCGAGGGAGCGCAGCGCCCAGAGGTTGGCCCGGTACGGGATCAGGTGCGGCGGGTGGCGGTGGTCCCGGCCGTGGCGGGGCAGGAAGGCCACCCGCCGGCCGCCCACGTCGGCGATGGTGACGGCGTCGGACGGCGGCCCGTACGGCGTGTCCACCTTGTGCTCGGTCGCGCCGTCGAGCAGCGCGTAGAGCCCAGAGCCCCCGATCACCGCGAGTTCCGCCGTGACGCCCATCGGTCCTCCCTCAGGTCTGTCGATCACCCGACCGTCAGACCTTAACCACCGCCCCGGGGGCAGGCTATGGTGCCAGGCATGGCGTTGACGGCGCGGACGGCACCGGTGCCCCCGGGCGTCCCGGTGCGGTCGGTCTGACGGGGGTCCGGCATGCAGGGAGAGGGGCAGGCGATCGGCGGGCGGGCTACGGGGTCGATGGCCGGGCGGCTGCTGGTCGCGACGCCGGCGCTGAAGGACCCGAACTTCGACCGTACCGTCGTGCTGCTGGTCGCCCACGAGCCCGGCGGCGCCCTCGGCGTGGTGCTCAACCGGGCGACCGAGGTGCCGGTCGCCGACGTGCTGGGCGACTGGAGCGACCTGGCCCGCGATCCGGCGGTGCTCTTCGAGGGCGGCCCCGTGCAGCCCGACTCGGCGATCTGCCTGGCCCGGATGCGCCACCCGGTGCAGCGGCTCAAGGGCTTCCACCAGATCTCCGGCGCGGTCGGCACGCTCGACCTGTCGGTCGACCCGGAGCGGCTGCGGGAGGGCATCGGCGGCATCCGTGTCTTCGCCGGCTACTCGGGCTGGGGCTCGGGCCAGTTGGAGCAGGAGATCGAGGACGGCTCCTGGTTCGTGCTGGACGCGCTTCCCGGCGACGCCTTCGTCGACCGGCCCGACGACCTGTGGCCGATGGTGCTGCGCCGGCAGGGCGGCATGATGGCGGCGGTGGCCCACTTCCCGCCGGACGTGGCGCTCAACTGAGCCGCCGGCGGGTGGGGACCCCGCGAGATGACCATGCGGCGGGGCGTGTGTATAGTTCTCTCGTGCCCGGGCGACCGGGACAACCGCAAGGGGCCGTGGCGCAGCTGGTAGCGCACCACACTGGCAGTGTGGGGGTCAGGGGTTCGAGTCCCCTCGGCTCCACCCTTGAGAAACGCCCTGGTGAGGGACATCCTCCACCAGGGCGTTTCGCGTTCCTGCTGCGCTTGGCCCGCTACGTGCCCCAGCCGGTTGGCGCCGGCAGGTGTCGGCTGGCAGTGGTGTGGCGCTTCAGGCGGATGTGACCTGGTAGCCGCCGCTTCGCACCGTGAAGAACGGCGCGGGCGCCATGACGGGTGCGTTCGGGCTCCCGGCCATGCACTTTGCCAGGTTCTCCAGTGGTCCTGTCGACCCCATCTGGTCGAGGCTGCGCCCGGAGTCGTCGTCACCACCGTCGAAGACGGTGAAGCCGAGGTGCTTGCCCAGCCAGCTCTGATTCAGCTCGGGCGAGGTCTTCGTGACGATCGCGGTCAGTGTCGAGGCCCGGCCGCTGGTCATCACGCAGTTCACCTCCCCTTCGGCCCAGAGGGTGAGATCCAGGGCGGCCACCCGGTGGTAGACGCGGACCGTTCCCTCGGCATCGGCCGGGTAAGGGACCTGGCCCGCGGCGGGGGAGACGGCGCGGGCGTCGAAATTGAAACGGACGTCGTCGTCGGGCGCCTGGGGGTAGAAGACCCGTGCGGACCCGGTCACGCTCGCGGTCGACTGCGTCCGGATGGAGGCCACCCCCGGCGTGGCGGCCGGGATGGCGGACGCGGTCACCGTCGCCACGCTGAGGGCCACCAACGTACGCAAGCCTGCTCTGGTCATGCCTTCTCCTCGGGTGAGCGGATTGTGTTCTCGACTCGCAGCATCACAAGCCCGCTCGGACCGCCGCCTCCCCCGCACGAGTGATCTCGTGACGGCGGCGGAAATTGATCGTGGGATTGGTCATAATCTAAGAACGTCAATGGAGGCGCCGTGCCGTCGCTGGTGAAATGGTCGGGGTGGCCCTCGGGCACACATCGGTTCCGTCGTGGTGTCGGGCCCGGACATACATCGTTGCGTGCCGGAATTGCCACGCTGTCCCGGCAACCAGATCGCTCGGTGAAGGGGGAGAACGGGTGTTCCGAATGATGCGGAGAATTGCGGTCGCGGTGACGGCGGTGGCGGCGCTGGTCGGCGTGGCGGGTGCCCCGGCGCAGGCGGCAGTCAACCCGTACACGCCGGAGGCGGTGTGCGGTGTCGGCTACACGCGGATCGACCAGGACCCGATCCGCAAGGACACCGGCGAGCTGCTGGGTACGCTCCACCTGCTGCGCAACAACCTGACCGGCTACGCGTGCGTGGTGACGCTCAAGTCGGCGTACGTCGGGGTGGCGACCCGCACCGGGGTCTACGCCGACACGGACTACGCGTCGCCGGTCCAGGACGAGGGGCTGAAGTTCTACTACGCCGGCCCGGCCAAGACGTACGTGGGCCTCGGTGGCTGCGTTCTGTGGGGCGGCTCGATGGCGGACTCGTCCGGCACCGTCTGGTACCACGCTCGGGCCAACCCGGCCATCGGTGGAATCGTCACCTGCGGGGACGTCTCGCACCCGCAGTAAATGAACTGCCAAGTGTGTGGACGGGCCGGTGGTGCGATTCCACCGGCCCGTCCGGCAATCACGTCGACACCATTTCCGGACCTCCCGGGAACCGGCGCGGCTCAGCCGAGGTGACGGTCGATCTCGGTCAGCTCCTCGGCGGTGAAGTCGAGGTTGTCCAGCGCGGCGATGTTCGCCTCCAGCTGGGGCACGCTGCTCGCCCCGATGATCAGGCTCGTCATCCGCGGATCGCGCAACGCCCAGGCGAGCGCGAGCTGCGCCAGGGACTGGCCGCGCCGCTCGGCGATCGCGCCGAGCGCCCGGACGGTGGCCATCTTCTCCTCGCCGAGGTCGCTCTCGCTGAGGAAGACGCTGGTGCGCACCCGGGAGCCCGCGGGGATCCCGCCGAGGTAGCGGTCGGTGAGCAGGCCCTGGGCGAGCGGGCTGTAGGCGATGCAGCCCGCGCCGACCCGCTCCAGCGTGTCGAGCAGGCCGTCGTCCTCCGTCCAGCGGTTGAGCATCGAGTAGGACGGCTGGTTGATCAGCAACGGCGTGCCCAGCTCGCGCAGGATCGTGGCGGCCCGCTCGGTCTGCTCCGAGTCGTAGTTGGAGATGCCGACATAGAGCGCCTTGCCGGAGCGGACGACGGCGTCGAGCGCGCCCATCGTCTCCTCCAGCGGCGTGTCCGGGTCGAAGCGGTGCGAGTAGAAGATGTCGACGTAGTCCAGCCCGAGGCGGCGCAGCGACTGGTCCAACGAGGAGACCAGGTACTTGCGGGAACCCCATTCGCCGTACGGGCCCGGCCACATCAGGTAGCCGGCCTTGCTGGAGACCACCAGCTCGTCCCGGTACGCCCTGAGGTCCGTGGCGAGCATCCGGCCGAAGTTCTCCTCGGCGGCGCCCGGCGGCGGGCCGTAGTTGTTGGCCAGGTCGAAGTGGGTCACGCCGAGGTCGAAGGCACGGCGGACGATGTCCCGCTGCCGCTCGTACGGGCGGTCCGGGCCGAAGTTGTGCCACAGCCCGAGCGAGATCGCGGGCAGCCGCAACCCGCTGCGCCCGCTGCGCCGGTAGGCCATCGTCTCGTAGCGGTCGTCCGCTGCCAGGTACGTCACGCCCCGACCCTAGACCCCCGCCCGATCCGACGCGGAGGTCAGAGGTCGTAGCGGAGGCGGGGCAGGGTGCGGCCGGTGGAGGGGGAGACGCGGGTGCCGGCGGGTACCGCGCCGACGTGCCGGTAGAAGGCCTCGGCGCCCGGGTCCGCCTCGATCCACAGCGTACGGGCGCCAGCGGTGCGGGAGGTGGCCACGGCGTGGTCGAACAGCACCCGGCCGGCGCCGGTGCCGATCGCCGGCGGGTCCACGAAGAGCATGTCCAGCTCCAGGTCGGGCGGCGCGCCGGCGAGCACCACCAGGCCCACCACCCGGCCGTCCCGCTCGGCCACCGCCACGTGTCGGGCAGTCACATCCGCCGGCGTCAGCGTCAGCTCCGTCCGGCAGCGGGCCAGGAACTCGGTGTCGTATCCCCAGTGGCCCTTGGAGCGCAGCGCCAGCTCGGTCAACTCGGTCGCCTCGTCGGGCCGGGCGGGCCGGATGAGGAATCGCACCCGACCATTGTGCCGGAGGTGCGGCGAGCGGCACCTGGCGCTGCCGCTCTCTGCGCGAGCCCGAACGGGCGTACCGTCCCTCTTGTCCGGGTAGGTTCGGTGCCATGCGCTTCGTCCAGCTCGACACCCCGAAGCCCCTGTCCAAGATCGGCCTCAACACCTGGCAGTTCGGGTCCCGGGCGATGCCCCGCCTGCTGCACCGAACCGGAAAGTGAGCCCGATGGACGACATCACCGCGCTGATCCTCGACGACCACGCCGCCTTCCGGCGGGGCTTCGCCCGCCTCGACGACGCCCGCGACGAGCACGAGCTGCTGGCGATCTGGGACGCACTCGCCCTGCACCTCGACATCCACGCCGAGGCGGAGGAGACGATCCTCTACCCGCACCTGGTGCGCCACGGCGACGACGGCGAGGCCGAAACCGTCGACGCCATCGGCGACCACAACAAGATCCGCGACGCGGTCGCCGAGTCCAAGCTGCACCCGGTGGGCTCCGACCAGTGGTGGGCGGCAGTGGGTACCGCCCGCCGGGAGAACAGCGAGCACCTCGCCGAGGAGGAGGACGAGGCGCTGCCCGACTTCCGCCGGAACGCGAGCGACGAGCTGCGCGCCGAGCTGGGCCGCCGCTGGCTGACCTTCTACGGCGAGCACAAGAACGGCCGCGACCTGCCCTTCACCGACAAGGACCCGCAGCGCTACGTCGACGAGCACCGCTGACGCGCCCCTCGTCCGACCGGCGGCCGGGCCACCGATCTCCCCGACGCGGGGGAGTCGGCGCGGGGCGGCCCCGGGACAGAATGGGCGGGTGAAGCCCCGCACCGTCCTCGCCCCGCTGGTGGCCGGCAGCACCTGGCGGCGCGGAGTGTTCCTGCTGCTCGGCGGGGTGCTCGTGCTGCCGTACGTGCTGCTGGCGGTGGCCTTCGCGCAGCTGCTGACGCAGCCCGACGTGCCCCGGCCGCTGGTGCTGGGGCTGCTCGTCGTCGCGGCGACCATCGCGGCGGTCCCGGTCTTCCTCGACGGCCCCCGGGCGCTGGAGATCGCAGCCGCGCGGGCCCTGCTCGGCGTCGACCTGCCCGACCCGGCGCCCGGGCACGCCGCCGACCGCGAGACCCGGCTGCGTTCGGCGCTCTGGATCGGGCTGCACCTGGTCAGCGGCGGGCTGGTGGTGGCCGCCCTGTTCAGCGCGGTGCCGATGGCGCTGGCCTTCATCGGCCAGCAGTTCGGCCTCGACACCGGGATGACCGGCGGAGACCGGTTCGGGCCGTTCGACGGGCGGGACACCGGCTGGCTGACCCTCACGGGCATCGTGGTGCTGGTGGCGCTCGGCTACACCGTCGCCGGGCTGGGCGCGCTGGCCGTGTCGATGGCCCCGGTGCTGCTCGGCCCGGCCCAGGCGGAACGGATCGCGGCCCTGGAGGCCCGCGCCGCCCGGCTCGCCGAACGCAACCGGCTGGCCCGGGAGCTGCACGACTCGGTGGGGCACGCCCTGACCGTCGCCACCCTCCAGGCGGGGGCGGCCCGCGAGCTGCTCGACCGGGACCCGGAGTTCGCCCGGCGCGCGCTGACCGCGATCGAGGAGGCCGGGCGCACCGCCATGGACGACCTGGACCACGTGCTCGGGCTGCTGCGCGAGCCCGCGGGCGGGCGGGCCGCGCCCGCCCCGCAGCGTACGCTCGCCGACCTGGACCGGCTGGTGGCCGACACCCGCACGGCCGGCCTGCCCGTCGACACGCGGTGCGCCGGCGACCTCGCCGACCTGCCCGCGGCCGTCTCCCGGGAGGGCTACCGGATAGTCCAGGAAGGGTTGACCAACGCCGCCCGGTACGGTCGGGGGCCGGTCACGCTGCGCCTGGGCGTCCACGCCGACGCGCTGGAGCTGGAGCTGGACAACGCGGTGGGCCGCCGGCGCCGCGCCGACCCGGGCCGGGGCGGCCGGGGCCTGGACGGGATGCGGGAGCGGGTGCTGCTGCTCGGCGGCCGGCTGACCGTCGGGCCCGACGGCGACCGCTGGCGGATCCAGGTACGGCTGCCGTTCGAGGGGACCCGATGACCGACACCGCGACGACCACCACCGGCGTGCTGATCGTCGACGACGACGAGCTGATCCGGGTCGGGCTGCGGGCCATCCTCGACGCCCAGCCCGACCTGCGGGTGCTCGGCGAGGCCACCGACGGCGCGGAGGTGCCGCCGCTGGTCGCCCGGCTGCGCCCCCAGGTGGTGCTGATGGACGTGCGGATGCCCGGCATCGACGGCATCCAGGCCACCCGGCGGCTGCTCGCCACCTCGGCCGACCCGCCCCGGGTGCTGGTGGTGACCACGTTCGCCAACGACGAGTACGTCTACGACGCGCTCCGCGCCGGGGCCAGCGGGTTCCTGCTCAAGCGGGCCCGGCCGGCGGAGGTGGTGGAGGCGGTCCGGGTGGTCGCGCGGGGCGAGTCCCTGCTCTTCCCCGCCGCCATCCGCCGCCTCGCCGGGGCGTACGGGGGGCGGGGCGCCGACCGGCTGGAGGCCGCCCGGCTCACCGACCGGGAGGCCGAGGTGCTGCGGCTGATGACCACCGGCCTGTCCAACCCCGAGATCGCCGCGCACCTCGTGGTGGGCGTGGAGACGGTGAAGACCCACGTCGGCAACGTGCTGGCCAAGCTCGGCGTGCGCGACCGCACCCAGGCGGTGATCGCGGCGTACGAGTCGGGGTTCGTCACCCCGTCGGGCTGAGGGCCCTTCCTGGTTCAGCAGGTGGTTCCCTCCGGAGGGGGAGTGGGTTCACCGCCGCACGGGAGGGAACGCGGGGCCCGCCGGCCGAGGCTGAAGGCATGACGACGACCCTTCCGCCCACCCGCCGGCCGGCCGTGCACCGGTCGGCCCGGCTCGCCCCGCTCGCCGCCGCCTGGTTCGGCCTGTGGGGCGTGCTCGCCCTCGTCTCCACCGTCACCGGCGCCGGCTACCCGTTCGGCGCGAACGACCCCGGCGGGGACACGAACCTGCTGCGGCTGGTCCCGACCACCGTCGGGCCACCGCTGTTCGCCGCGCTGCTGCTCGGTGCCGCCGTCGCCGCGCTCGCCATGACCGGCCCGCAGCGTCCGGGCCGGTCGCTGCGGGCGCTGCTGTCGGCGTACGCCTGGACGGTCGCGTTCCTGCTGGCCGTCGTCGTGCCGGACGTGGGAGTGCTGACCATCCTCGGATACGCCCCTATCCTGGTCATCGGTGCGCCGTTCGGCTGGCCGCCGGTGGACTACGCCGACGTCTTCACCTGGGCGCTGTTCGCCCGGTTCGCGGCCGTCGTCAGCGGGGTGCTGCTCGCCGGGGCCGTGCTGGGTTGGCAGCGGCGCACCGCCGGCGCCTGCCCGGAGTGCGGGCGCGACGGCACCGACCACGGCTGGACCTCGCCCGCCTCGGCCACCCGCTGGGGGCGCTGGGCGGCCTGGGTCGCGGCCACCATCCCGGCCCTGTACGCCGTCACCCGGCTCGCCTGGGCGGCCGGCATCCCGCTCGGCATCGAGCAGTCGTTCCTCGACGAGATGCGGGCGAGCGGGCTGGTGTGGGCGGGCGCCGGGCTGGGCGGGTTCGCGCTGGTGGGCGCGATCCTCACAGTGGGCCTGGTGCAGCGTTGGGGCGAGCGGTTCCCGCGCTGGATGGTCGGCCTGGCCGGGCGGCCGGTGCCGGTGAAACTCGCCGTGGTCCCGGCCACCCTCGTCGCGGTGGCGGTCACCGCGGCGACCCTCGGCCTGCTCGCCACCCCCGACTTCTGGGACTTCGGCGAGGTCAGCCTGGCCACCGCGCCGATGCTGCTGTGGCCGTTCTGGGGCGTCGCCCTCGGCGCGGCCACGTACGCGTACCACCTGCGCCGCCGGGGCGCCTGCGGGGACTGCGGCCGAGGCTGAGCCGTACCGACGGCGGGGGCGCCCGGTCGACGGACCGGGCGCCCCCGCCTCCGTGAGCTAGCGTGGGTCGGGTGACTGCGCCTTCCCCGGTTACCCCGGTCCCACCGGCCGACCTACCCTGCACGCTCGGCGCGCTGCGGGCGGCCGGCCACGCGTACCGCACGGTCAAGCAGGAACTCCGCGACAACCTCCTGGCCCGGATGCGCTCCGGCGCCGACCGCTTCCCCGGCATCGTCGGCTACGACGACACCGTGCTGCCCGAGGTCGAGCGGGCGCTGCTCGCCGGCCACGACATGGTGCTGCTCGGCGAACGGGGCCAGGGCAAGACCCGTCTCATCCGCTCGCTGGTCGGGCTGCTCGACGAGTGGACCCCGGTGATCGCCGGCTCGGTGCTCAACGAGCACCCGCTGCACCCGCTCACCCCGGCCTCCCGGGCGCTGGTCGCCGAGGCCGGCGACGACCTGCCGGTCGCCTGGCTGCACCGCTCGATGCGCTACGGCGAGAAGCTGGCCACCCCGGACACCAGCGTCGGCGACCTGATCGGCGACGTCGACCCGATCCGGGTCGCCCAGGGGCGCACCCTCGGCGACCCGGAGACCATCCACTTCGGTCTCGTGCCGCGCACCAACCGGGGCATCTTCGCGGTCAACGAGCTGCCCGACCTGGCCGAGCGAATCCAGGTGGCGCTGCTCAACGTGCTGGAGGAGCGGGACATCCAGGTCCGCGGCTACCAGCTGCGGCTGCCGCTGGACCTGTTCCTGGTGGCCAGCGCCAACCCGGAGGACTACACCAACCGGGGCCGGATCATCACCCCGCTGAAGGACCGCTTCGGCGCGGAGGTACGCACCCACTATCCGGCCGACCTCGACCTGGAGCTGGCCCTGATCCGGCAGGAGGCCGACCCGGTCGCCGAGGTGCCGGAGCACGTGCTGGAGGTCCTCGCGCGGTTCGCCCGCGCGGTACGCGAGTCGCCGTCGGTGGACCCGCGCTCCGGCGTCTCCGCCCGGTTCGCGATCGCCGCCGCCGAGACGGTCGCCGCCGCCGCGCTGCGCCGCGCCGGCCTGCTCGCCGCCGCCCCCCACCCGCCCGAGGTGTTAGGAAGGGCCCCCTATACAACCGAAGGCGATAGCAAGGTGCCCTTCCTTTCACCGGAGGTGCCGGTTGCGCGGGTGGGCGACGCGGTGTCGGTGACGAGCACCCTGCGCGGGAAGGTGGAGTTCGAGAGCGGCGAGGAGGGGCGGGAGGTCGAGATCCTCGGCCACCTGCTGCGGACCGCGACGGCCGAGACGTTCCGGGCCCGGCTGGCCGGGCTGGACCTGTCCGGCTTCACCGCCCTGGTCGACGAGGACGCGGTGATCGAGACCGGTGAGCTGGTCAGCTCGGCGGAGCTGCTGCGCCAGGTGGGCACCGTCCCCGGGCTCGCCAAGGCGCTGGACCGGCTCGGGCTGGGCGACGCGCCCACCCCCGAGCAGGCCGCCGCCGGCGTCGAGTTCGTCCTGGAGGGGCTGCACCTGACCCGCCGGCTCGGCAAGGACGTCACGGACTCCGGCCGGACCCGATACGGCGGCCGGGCCTGAGCATGGCCGGCAACCGGTTCCGGTACGGGCAGTGGCGCGGCGGCCCCGACCCGCTCGCGCCCCCGTACGACGTGCGGGGCGCGGTGGACGCCGTCGGCGCGGAGGTGCTGGCCGGCGGCAGTCTCCGGGAGGCGCTGCGCGACCTGCTGCGTCGGGGCCCGCACGGGCGCGGCGGCCTCGACGACCTGGCCGCCCGGGCGGGGCGGCTGCGCCGGGAGGCGCTGCGTCGGGGCGACCTGGACGGTGCGGTCACCCGGGCCCGGGCCCTGCTCGACCAGGCGCTCGCCGCCGAACGGGACGAGCTGCGCGGGCGCGACGGCGACGCCGCGCGGTTCGCCGAGGCGGTGCTGGACAACCTGCCCCGCTCGACCGCCCGGGCGGTGGCGGAACTGGCGGGCTACGGGTGGGCCAGCGACGAGGCGCGCCGGACGTACCAGCGGATCCTGGACGGGCTCCGCGACGACGTGCTGGGCCAGCGCTTCGCCGGGCTGCGGGACGCCGTACGCGCCTCGGCGGACCCGGCCGCCCAGCGGCGGCTGGCCGAGATGATGCGCGACCTGAACGACCTGCTGGCCCGGCACGCCCGGTCCGAGGACACCACCGACGCGTTCGCCGAGTTCATGCGCCGGCACGGCGAGTTCTTCCCGGAGCAGCCGGCCGACGTCGACGAGCTGGTTGACGTGCTGGCCCGCCGGTCGGCCGCCGGGGAGCGGCTGCTGCGTTCGCTGTCCGACCGGCAGCGGGAGGAGCTGGCGGGCCTGATGCGGCAGTCGCTCGGCGACCGGCTCGCCGGGGAGCTGGCCGCGTTGGACGCCAACCTCCGTGCGCTCCGGCCCGACCTGCACGGGGGCCGGGGCGAGCGGGTGCGCGGCGACCGGCCGCTCGGCTACGGCGAGGCCGCCGGCGCGCTCGGCGAGATCGCCGAACTGGACGAGCTGCTCGACCAGCTCGACCAGGAGCACCCGGGCGCCACCCTGGACGACGTCGACGTCGACGCGGTGGCCCGGACGCTGGGCCGGGACGCCGCCGAGGACGTACGCCGGCTGCGGGAGCTGGAGCAGGAACTGCGCCGGCAGGGATGGGTGAGCCGGGACGCCGACGGGTTGACCCTGAGCCCGAAGGCGCTGCGCCGGCTCGGCGGCACCGCGCTGCGGCGGGTCTTCGCCGACCTGACGGCCGGGCCGCGCGGCCAGCACGACCTGCGCTCGGCGGGCGCCGCCGGTGAGGTCAGCGGGGGCTCCCGCCCGTGGGAGTACGGCGACGAGCAGCCCCTGGACGTGGTGCGGACGCTGACCCGGGCCGTCCGTCGCGCCGGGACGGGCGTGCCGGTGCAGCTGGCCGTCGAGGACTTCGAGGTGGTGGAGACCGAGCGGCGGGCGTCGGCGGCGGTGGCCCTCTGCGTCGACCTTTCCTACTCGATGATCTCGCAGGGCCGGTGGGGCCCGATGAAGCAGACCGCGCTGGCGCTGGCGCACCTGATGGCCACCCGGTTCCCGCAGGACGCGCTGCAGATCGTCGGGTTCGGCCGGGAGGCGCTGCCACTGACGCAACAGGAGTTGGCCGCCGTCGAGCCGGACACGCAGCAGGGTACGAACCTCCAGCACGCGCTGCGGCTGGCCGGCCGGCACCTGCGCCGGCACCCGGGCGCCGAGCCCGTGGTGCTGGTGGTCACCGACGGGGAGCCGACCGCCCACCTGGACCCGGACGACGGGGAGGCGCTGTTCCACTGGCCGCCCCTGCGGGAGACGATCGAGGCGACCGTCCGCGAGGTGGACCGGCTGACCCGCTACGGCGCCACGCTCAACCTGTTCATGCTCGGCGACGACCCCGGCCTGCGCCGCTTCGTCGACGCCGTCGCCCGCCGTTCGAAGGGCCGCATGTTCACCCCCGACCTCGAAGACCTCGGCGAGTACGTCGTCTCCGACTACCTCCGCGCCCGCCAGCCCCGTCGCCGCTGACCCCGCTGCCCCTTTTGGCCCGCTCCCCTGGCGGCCCGCTGACCCCGGCTGGCCCGCTGACCCCACTGCCCCTTGGTCCGCTGACCCCGCTGGTCGACTGGTCGGCTGGTCCGTTGGCCGGGCTGGCGCGGGCGCAGCGAAATCGGACCGGCCGGCCTGATTCTGTCCTGCGGCTCAGGCTGCGCGGGCTCGACCAGCAGCGCCCCGGCCCCGGCCCCCGGCGCCCGCCTCCCACCTGTGCGGCACCGCCGTCGTCAGGGGACACCGTCGCTGTCGAGCTGCCCCGTCCATGAGACCACCGGGCCGCAGCGACGGCTGGATCCCTCGGACGGCTCGGCTCCTGGACGGGCTGGCCCGCTGGGCCGCCGCGACGGCTGGTTGCTCGGACGGCCGGCCGCACCGGCGGCGGGGCTGTACGGACAATCTCGCCGCTCGTGGATCGTTCCGGCGGTTGCTGCCGCCAGCCGGAGTGCGGCGTCAGTGCGTGGGACGGCTCGGCAGGATGGCGGCTCCTGGTCTCATTCGTGGGGCAGCTCGACAGCGCCCGCAGACCACAGGCAGGCGGCGAGGGTGGCTGGCGGCCGTTCACTCAGCGCCCGGCCGAGTTCGCCGTCCGCTGGCCGCGTTCGCCGTCCGCTGGCTCCAGGTTCAGGTCCGGGCCGCGTTCCCGGTGGGCCCCGTCCGGGTGAACCACGTGCGGGAACGCTGGGGCGGACGGCGCTGGGCGGGATTCACTGAGGGCATGGACAGCGGGGCGTTGCGAGGGGCGTACGAGGAGGTGCTCGCCGAGGTCGACGCGGGCGGGTTCGGGCCGCCGCCGGCCGGGCAGCTCAGCGCCGAACAGATCGTCGCCCACCTCGCCGCCAACGACGAGCTGATGACCGAGGCGACGGAGGCGGTCATCGCCGGTTCGCCGTTCGCGTACTACGACCTGGAGACCATCCACCGTCCGCAGGTGGACGCGCTGGTCGTCGAATGCGGCGGGCTGGACGGGCTGGCCACCCTGCTGCGGGCCACCAGCCAGAAGCTCTGCGTGTTGACCGAGCGGCTCGGCCCGGCGGCGGAGACCCCGGTCGAGACGCACCTGCGCGAGGGCTTCGACCTGGTCGTCGACGACACCCTGCCCTGGGGTCGCACCCTCGACCTGCACACCCGCGTCCACCTCCCGAAACACCTGGCCCAACTCCGCATGCTCCGCACCCCCTGACCTGACCCGACCCGTCCCTACTCCGCGATCTTGCACTTGCCGCCCCGACAAAATGTGATGAAAGCGGACGAATCACGGGCCGAAAGTGCAAGATCGCGGGGGATGGCGGGCGGGCTGGGCGCGGAGGATGGCGGGCGGGGAGGGGGAGGGGTCAGGGGTGGTGGAAGGTGCGGCGGTAGGTCGACGGGGTCACGCCGATGCGCTGGTGCAACTGTTGCCGGAGCGCCGCGGCGGTGCCGAAGCCCGAGCGGCGGGCGACCTGGTCGACGGTGAGGTCGGTCGTCTCCAGCAGTAGCCGGGCGTGGTCGGTGCGCTGCTGGAGCAGCCACTGCGCCGGGCTCATCCCGGTCTCGGAGCGGAAGCGCCGGGTGAAGGTCCGCACGCTCATCCGGGCCTGCCCGGCCAGGTCGCGCAGGCTGACCGGCTCGTGCAGCCGATGGCGGGCCCACTCCCGCGCCCCGGCGGTGCCCGCGTCCGCCGTCTTCGGCACCGGCCGCTCGATGTACTGGGCCTGGCCGCCGTCGCGCCACGGCGGGACCACGCAACGCCGGGCCGCCCGGTTGGCCACCTCGCTGCCGTGGTCGGTGCGGATGACGTGCAGGCAGAGGTCGATCCCGGCGGCCACCCCGGCCGAGGTGAGCACCCGGTCGTCGGCGATGAAGAGCACGTCCGGGTCGAGGTCCACAGTCGGGTGGAGCCGCCGGAAGCGGTCGGCGTACGCCCAGTGGGTGGTGGCCCGCCGGTCGTCGAGCAGCCCGGCGGCGGCCAGCACGAACGCCCCGGTGCAGATGGACATGATCCGGGCGCCCCGTGCGTACGCCCCGCGCAGCGCGTCCGCCACCGCCGGGTCGAGCGTCCCGTCGCGCATCGGTGGCCCGCCGTGGATGCCGGGGACGACCACCGTGTCGGCGGCCTCCAGCAGTTCCAGCCCGTGGTCGGGGAGCACCTGGTAGCCGGCGGTGCTGCGCACCGGGAGGGCGCCCGCGGTGCAGGTGTCGACCAGGTAGAGCGGTACGTCGTCGGCGTCGCGCGCGGTGCCGAAGACCTGGGCGGGGGTGCCGAGGTCGAGGCCGACGACCTGGTCGGTGGCGAGCACGGCGATCCGGTGCGGGCGGACGGTCATGGCCCGATTATTGCGCATGATGGCTTTCCGGCCACTCGTCGTCGGCCGGCCCGATCCGCAGACTCGAGCCGTGAACCGACCTCGTCGCCTGCACCCGGCCTGGACCGTCGCCGCCGTCGCGTTCGTCGCGCTGGTCGGCGCGGCGGGTTTCCGCGCCACCCCCTCGGTGCTGCTGCATCCGCTGCACGCCGAGTTCCGCTGGCCGCTGGCCACCATCTCCGCCGCGGTCTCGGTCAACCTGCTGCTCTTCGGGCTCACCGCGCCGTTCGCCGCCGCGCTGATGGACCGGTTCGGCATCCGGCGGGTGGTCACCGGCGCGCTCCTGATGGTCGCGGCGGGCAGCGGGCTGACCGTCTTCATGACCGCGAGCTGGCAACTCGTCCTGTGCTGGGGCGTGCTCGTCGGGCTCGGCACCGGGTCGATGGCGCTGGCCTTCGTGGCGACCGTCACCGGGCGCTGGTTCGTGCACCGCCGTGGCCTGGTCACCGGCGTGCTCACCGCCGGCGGCGCGACCGGCCAGCTCGTCTTCCTCCCGCTGGTCGCCATGCTCGTCGACGCGCACGGCTGGCGGGCGGCGGCGCTCGTGGTCGCCGGGGCGGCGCTGGCGGTCGTACCGCTGGTGGTGTGGCTGCTGCGCGAGTACCCGGCGGATCTCGGCCTGCCCGCCTACGGCGCGGCCGAGGTCGTGCCCCCGACGCCGCCGGCGGGCGGGGCGGCGTCGCGGGCCGTCGGCGCGCTGGCGCAGGCGGCCCGGACGCGGCCGTTCTGGCTGCTGGCCGGCGGCTTCGCGATCTGCGGCGCGACCACCAACGGACTGGTCGGCACGCACTTCGTGCCGGCCGCGCACGACCACGGGATGCCGCAGACCACCGCCGCCGGGCTGCTGGCGCTGGTCGGGCTCTTCGACATCGTCGGCACGGTCGCCTCGGGTTGGCTGACCGACCGGGTGGACAGCCGGCTGCTGCTGGGCGCCTACTACGCGCTGCGCGGCGGTTCGCTGCTGGTGCTGCCGGGGCTCTTCGCGGCCACGGCCGAGCCGAGCATGCTGGTCTTCATCGTCTTCTACGGGCTGGACTGGGTCGCCACGGTGCCGCCCACGGTGGCGCTGTGCCGGGAGTACTTCGGCGCGTCCGGCGCGGTGGTCTTCGGCTGGGTCTTCGCCGCGCACCAGGTCGGCGCAGCGGTCGCCGCCACCGGGGCGGGGCTGGTCCGGGACCGGCTCGGCGACTACGCGCCGGCCTGGTACGCGGCGGGGGCGCTGTCGATCGGCGCGGCCGTGCTGTCGCTGCTGCTGCGCCGTCGCCGCGAGGCGCCGCCCGCGCCGGCCCCGGCGGTCGCCGCCGGGGGCCGGCGGGCGTGGAGCTACCGGGGCTGACGGTCGGCCGACCGTCCACTGCCGCTCCGACCGCCGGTGCGCGCGGGTGGCTCACTCGACGACCCGGACGTCCTTCCAGAACGCGACCCGGTCGCGGACCATCTCCGCCTCCGCCTTCGGGTCGGGGTAGTACCAGACGGCGTCGGGGCTGGTCCGCCCGTCGTGGACGAGCGTGTAGTAGGAGGCGGTGCCCTTCCACGGGCAGACGGTGTGCGTGTCGGACTCCCGGATCAGGTCGTCGCGCAGGGCGGTCCGCGGGAAGTAGTGGTTCCCCTCCACCAGCACGGTGTCGTCGCTCTCGGCCACGACCACGTCGTTCCACACAGCTTTCGGCATGGCTCCCACGCTATGCCGACGGGACCCGCGCGGCCACGCGGTCGTCGATCCGGAACCGCCGGATCCACCGCCCCACCGGGCGACGGGCGACGGGCGGCGGTCGCGGCGCGAAACGGCCACCGTGGACATCCCACGGGGAAGAGCGGCGGGAGCGTACAGTGATCTCATGTGCGCGGTGCGTGTGGATCATCACCCGGTCGACCACGACGGCGCGGTGGCCCAGCTGCGACGGTCGTACGCGGCGGTGCCCGCGGGCGAACCGGTCCGGCTCGCCAAACGCACCTCCAACCTGTTCCGCCCCCGGTCCGCCCCCCGCGTGCCGGGGCTGGACGTCAGCGGGCTCACCGGCGTGCTCGATGTGGACCCGTCGGCCCGCACCGCCGACGTGCAGGGCATGTGCACCTACGAGGACCTGGTCGACGCGACCCTGCCGCACGGGCTGATGCCGCTGGTGGTGCCGCAGTTGCGCACCATCACCCTCGGCGGGGCGGTCACCGGGCTCGGCATCGAGTCGACCTCGTTCCGCAACGGGCTGCCGCACGAGTCGGTGGTGGAGTTGGACGTGCTCACCGGGGCCGGCGACGTCGTCACGGCCCGCCCGGAAGGCGAGCACGCCGACCTCTTCGCGGCCTTCCCCAACTCGCTCGGCAGCCTCGGCTACGCCACCCGGCTACGCATCGAGTTGCAGCCGGTACGCCGCTTCGTGGCCCTGCGCAACGTCCGGTTCACCCGGCTGGAGGCCCTCACCGACGCGGTCGCCGAGGTCACCGCGACCCGCTCCTGGGCGGGCGAGGCCGTGGACGCGATGGACGGGGTGATGTTCAGCCCCGGCGAGGCGTACCTGGTGCTCGGCACCTTCACCGACGACGTCCCGCACGCCAGCGACTACACGGGTCAGGACATCTACTACCGGTCGCTGCGCCGGCGCACCAGCGACGCCCTGACCACGTACGACTATCTCTGGCGCTGGGACACCGACTGGTTCTGGTGCTCGGCGGCGTTCGGCGTGCAGCACCCCGTGGTCCGGCGGATCTGGCCGGCGCGGTGGCGGCGCAGCGACGTCTACCACCGGCTGGTCCGGTTGGAGCACCGGCACGGTGTGGCCGCCCGGATCGACCGGCTGCGGGGCCAGCCGGCGCGCGAGCGGGTGGTGCAGGACGTGGAGATCCCGCTGGACCGGACGGCGGAGTTCCTGCGCTGGTTCGCCCGGGCCGTAGGGATGACCCCGGTCTGGCTGTGCCCGCTGCGGCTGCGCGAGCCGGCCGGCCCGGAATCGGCCCGCGCCTGGCCGCTGTATCCCCTCCGGCCGGGGCAGGACTATGTGAACATCGGCTTCTGGGGGAGCGTGCCGATCGAGGGCGGCGCCGCCGACGGCGACGTCAACCGGGTGATCGAGCGAATGGTGTCGGAGCTGGGCGGGCACAAGTCGCTCTACTCCGACGCGTACTACGACCGGGAATCCTTCGACCGGCTCTACGGCGGCGCGACGTGGCGCGCGGTGAAGGACCGCTACGACCCGGACCACCGGCTCACGGGACTGTACGAGAAGGCGGTAGCACGAAAATGAGCCTGACCGATCGAGACCAGGGAGCGGCGAGCGCTCCCGCCTCCCCGCCGGCGGGGGGCCGGCGCCCGGGCCCGCGCGTGGCGGACGTCGTCCGCGCGTTGACCACCGGGGGCCTTCCGGTGCGGGTCACCGGGTACGACGGCAGCGCGGTGGGCCCGGCCGACGCCGGGATCACCCTGTCGATCCGTTCCGAGCGGGGCCTGACCTATCTGCTCACCGCCCCTGGCGACCTGGGCATGGCCCGGGCGTACGTCAGCGGTGACCTGGCGTTGCAGGGCGTGCACCCGGGCGACCCGTACGAGGCGCTGCGGGTGCTCAAGGACGAGTTGCGGCTGCGTACGCCCCCGCTGGCCGAGGCGCTGGCCCTGGTGCGCGGGCTGGGCTGGGAGCGGCTGATGCCGCCGCCGCCCCCGCCGCAGGAGGCGCAGCCGCGCTGGAAGCGGCTGGTGAACGGGCTGCGGCACTCCCGGATCAGGGACAGCACGGCGATCTCCCACCACTACGACGTCTCCAACGCCTTCTACGAGAAGGTGCTCGGCCCGTCGATGACGTACACCTGCGCGGTCTTCCGCTCGCCCGACGACACGCTGGAGCAGGCCCAGGCGGCCAAGTACGACCTGGTGGCGCAGAAACTCGCGCTCAGGGCCGGGATGCGCCTGCTCGACGTGGGCTGCGGGTGGGGCGGCATGGTCCGGCACGCGGCCCGCGAGTACGGCGTCAGGGCGCTCGGGGTGACCCTGTCCCGGGCGCAGGCCGAGTGGGCCCGGGCGGCGATCGAGCGGGAGGGGCTGACCGGTCTGGCGGAGGTGCGCCACCTCGACTACCGGGACGCGCCGCGCGAGCAGTTCGACGCGGTCTCCTCGATCGGGCTGACCGAGCACATCGGGGTGCGCAACTACCCGGCCTACTTCGCCACGCTGCGGGACCGGCTGCGGCCGGACGGTCGGCTGCTCAACCACTGCATCACGCGGGCCGACAACCACGCGCCGCACCGCTCGGGCGCGTTCATCGACCGGTACGTCTTCCCCGACGGTGAGTTGGCCGGCCCGGGGCGGGTGGTCAGCGAGATCCACGACGTCGGGCTGGAGGTGCAGCACGAGGAGAACCTGCGCCGGCACTACGCGCTGACGCTGGCCGGCTGGTGCCGCAACCTCGTGGAGCACTGGGACTTCTGCGTCTCAGAGGTGGGGCCGGGCACGGCCCGGGTGTGGGGCCTCTACATGGCCGGCTCCCGGATGGCGTTCGAGCGCAACGGCATCCAGTTGCACCAGGTGCTGGCCACCCGCAACGGCCCGGAGGGGGCGAGCGGCTTTCCGCTGCGCCCCGACTGGCTGCCCTGATCCGGACGAAAGCCGCGCCGGCCGGCGCGGCTTTCGTCGAACCCATTGACAAACAAATTTTGTACGTACAAACTGATTTTTGCCATGAGAGATGTCCTGTACCTGGAGCAGATGGAGCAGGCCGAGGCCCTGCTCAAGCCGCAGCGCGTCGAGGTGCTGCGGCAACTGGCCGAGCCGCGCACCTGCACCGAGGTCGCCGCCCGGCTGGAGCAGACGCCGCAGCGCGTCTACTACCACGTCAAGCAGCTCGTCGCCGCCGGGCTGGCCGAGCAGGTCAGCGAGCGCAAGGTCCGGGGCATCACGGAGGGCATCTACCAGGCCGCCGCCCGGTCCTACTGGCTGTCGCCCCGGCTCGTCGGCCGGATCGGCCTGCGCCGGGCCCGCGACGAGCTGAGCCTCGGTTACCTGCTGGACCTGATGGAGGAGGTCCAGGCCGACATCGCCGGGCTGGACCGCGCCGCCCCCGAGCTCCCCTCGGTGGGGGTGGCCGGCGAGATCCGGGTGCCGGCGGAGCAACGTCAGCAGTTTCTGCACGACCTGCAGACGACCCTGCAGGACCTTTTCACGCGTTACGGGGGCGCCGAGGGCGACGCCTTCAAGCTTGCCGTGGCCTGTTATCCGAAGGGGAAAGACCGTGAGTGAACCGATGAAGGTGCCCGTCCGCCTCGCCGCGCCGGTCGCGACCGTCCGCCGCGCCCTGACCGACCCGGCCGAGCTGCGCGTCTGGCTCGCCGAGCACGCCGAGGTCGAGCTGCCGCACCGGTACGAGTTCTGGGGCCGGCACACCCCCGAGGGCGACGCGCCGCACCAGCGGCTGCTGCACGTCGACGACGACACCCTGCGCTTCGCCTGGCTGCTCGACGGGGTCGAGACGACCACCGAGTTCGCCCTGCGCGCCGAGGGGCCCGACAGTACGGTCCTGACGCTGACCCAGAGCCACTTCGACTTCGCCGAGATGATGAGCGGCAGCAGCATCCGCGGCGTGCTGCAGACCTTCTGGAGCCTGTCGCTCGCCAACCTGGCCGCCCACCTGGAGGGCGACCCGCTGCTGCCGAAGGTCGACTTCACCTCCGCCGAGCTGCGCGGCGAGGTGCTGATCGACGCGCCGGCGGCCAAGGTGTTCGAGTCGCTGACCGATTCCGCGCAGGCCAGCGCCTGGTTCGGCTATCCGATCGGCATCGAGCCCTGGGTCGGCGGCCGCTACGCCATGGGTGGCTTCGAATCCGGTCACGCCGCCAAGGTCGTCGACCTGGAGCCCGGCCGGAAGCTCTCGGTCGACTGGGGCCCGATCGGCGTCAGCACCTGGGAGCTGGCCGAGTCGCAGGGGAAGACGAAGCTGACCTTCGTGCAGTCCGGCTTCGACGAGCAGAACCCCCCGTACGCGGGCTGGGCCGGGTCGCTCTCGGGGCTGTTCGAGCTGCGCCGCTTCCACGAGATGAAGGACTGGCAGCCCATCTGGCTACCGGCCGAGGTGCCGGGCCTGGAGCCGGAGGTCGCTCAGGCGACGAGCTGACCTCGGGAGCGGGAGCCCCCTGTCACCCCATCGGGGTACAGGGGGCTCTTGCCTGTCCAAGCGCCGCAGAGCCGGTGCAGGCGGTCCACAGGTCGCGAAAGTCTCTCACGGTCGGATCGGGGAAGCCGCGACGGCATATGGGAAATATGGGACAATTTCATCATAGGGGCGCCTGCTCAGCCTGAGCCGTCGGCATCGTGACTCCGTTCTCGGCTGAACGGCGCCTTCCGCCTGCGCCTCCGACGGATCGGTCGACGGCCGTCCGTGAGCTTGGGCCAGGCCTCGCCTAGGAAGGAGCAGCAGTGATGGTGGGACGTACTCGACTGTGGGCAGTTGCGGTGGCGGCCGGCGCGGCGGTGGCGGCGGTCGCCGTCGGAAACGCCGCCATGGGCGACGGACGGGACGACTCGCGCGACAAGCACGAGTCGCGAGAGTCGCAGAACTCGTGGGACTGGGACGACTCGCGGCGCGGTGAGGACACCGTGCGGGCGAAGCTCAGCGGCTACCAGGAGGACCCGCTCACGATCTCCACGCCCGGTTCGGGCCGGTTCGAGGCGCACATCGACGAACGGAACAAGGAGATCAAGTGGCGACTGAGCTACGACGACCTGAAGGACGTCGAGCAGGCGCACATCCACTTCGGAGGAAGACACCAGAGCGGCGGCATCGCCGCCTTCCTCTGCTCGAACCTCAAGGACGCGAAGGGCGGCGCGCCACAGGGCACCCAGGCCTGCCCTCCCGCCCCTGCCAAGATCGAGGGGACCATCAGGCCCGCTGACGTGGTGGGCCCCGCCGACCAGGGCATCGAGCCCGGGGAGTTCGACGAGCTGGTCGACGCGATCGAGGCCGGCGTCACGTACGCCAACGTGCACACCAAGAAGTACCCGAAGGGCGAGATCCGGGGCCAGATCAAGAGCGACGAGCGGGACCACGACAAGCGTGACGACTCGGGCCGTGGCGAGGAGCGCGACGAGTGGGGCCAGGGCAAGGGTGACGAGTGGGGCCAGGACGAGCGTGACGACTCGGGTCGCGACGAGGAGCGCGACGAGTGGGGTCAGGACAAGGGTGACGAGTGGGGCCCGGACAAGGGCGGCGAGTGGGGCCAGGACAAGGGTGACGATCGGAGCCAGGACAAGCGCGGCGACTCCGGCGAGCAGAAGCGCGACGACTGGGACCGGCAGATGAGCGACGCCTGACAGCGACGTACTCATCGTCGGCCGTCGTGCCTGTGCGAGCCTGCCGTCGCGGCGGGCGGGCCACGGGCCCGGCAGGGGCATCCGCTCGTTTGCCACGAGCGGATGCCCCGGTGTCGGCCGGCCGTGGCGCCCCCACGATCCTCTACAGTCGACGGATTCCGTCGACTGTGGAGGGCGAGAGGGCGGGCATGAAGATCGGCATCAACACGTGGGCGTGGGTCGCGCCGCTGACCGACGAGGAGCTCGCCCGACTCGCCCCACGGATCAAGGCGTGGGGCTTCGACGCCGTCGAGTTGCCCATCCAGGCCCCGGGTGACTGGGATCCCACGGTGGCCGCGGAGCTGCTCGCCGGGCTGGACCTGGCCCCCGCCGTCTGCGCCGGCCTGCTGCCCGAGCACGACCTGCTCGCCGACGACGAGCAGGTCGTGCGGCTCACCGAGGACTTCGTCCGGCACTGCCTGCGGGCCGCGAGCCAGGTGGGGGCCGACGTCGTGGCCGGCCCGCTCTACGCGCCGGCCGGTCGGACCTGGCTGCTCGACGCGGACGCGCGGCGCGCCACCACGGCGCGCCTCGTGGACCGGCTCCGGCCGCTGGCCGCCGAGGCCGCCGAGCGGGGCGTCACGATCGCCCTCGAACCGCTCAACCGGTTCGAGACCAGCCTGCTCAACACCGTCGAGCAGGCGTTGGAGGTGGTCGACGGGATCGACGGCCTGGGGCTCGCGCTGGACACCTTCCACCTGAACATCGAGGAACGCGACCTGCCGGCGGCCATCCGGGCGGCCGGTGACCGGCTCGCCCACGTGCAGGTGTGCGGCAACGACCGCGGCGTGCCCGGCGGGGACCACCTCGACTGGCGGGCGATGCTGGCCGCCCTCGCGGACATCGACTACGCCGGCCAGTTGAGCATCGAGTCGTTCACGGCGCCGGCCCTGGCCGTGCCGATGTCCGTGTGGCGACCGCTCGCCACCGGCCCCGACGCGCTCGCCGTCGAGGGGTTGGCCTTCCTGCGCGGGCTGTCGGCCGTGCCGTCCGCCAAGAATTCCCGCTCCTGACCCCGGTCGCGGGGTGATTGCGGGCCCGGCAGTGGGTACTGCCGGGCGATGTTCTTCATCTTCGGGCTCCGCACCAAGGTCAGCCAGTCGGGCGTGGTGCGGCAGGTCTGCCGCAACTGCGGCAACCACGCCGCACAGGTGATCACCCGCCGGTCGACGAAGTTCAGCCTGTTCTTCGTCCCGATCATCCCGATCCGCACCCGCTACGTGCAGCAGTGCACCTTCTGCGGCGCCCAGTACGACATCCCCACGTCCGAGGCCGAGCGCCTCGCGGTCGGCTGAGCCCACCGATGGCCCGCTTCCTCTGCTGGCTGATCGGCCGGCAGCCCGCCGCGCCCGCCCCGGCGCCCGTGCACACCGTCTCCCGGCCGCCCTGCACCCCGGGGCGCCGCCGGCGTCGCCGAGACCGCCGCCCGACGGCCGGCACCGCCCTGCCCCGCTCGCCCTGGAACCGCTCCTCCGGCCGTTGACCGCCGCGTGACCCGTGGGTGCCGGTGTCAGCCGGCCCGACAGCGCGCGCCCCGGCCCGCGTGCCGGGGCGTGCCAGGATGTGGCGATGTCGTATCCCCCTCATCCGTCGTACCCGCCGGGGCCCGGCGCGGTCACCCCGCTGGTCGCCTACCCCCACCCGATCCCGCCACCCCCGGGCCACGCCGTGCTGGCCGTCTCGGTCAACCGCGGGCCGTACCTCGTCCCCGCCCCCTCGACCAGCAAATTCAAGGTCGACCGCCAGGTCGTGCCGATTCCCGGCGAGGGCACCTGGCACGTGGCCGTCCCGGCGGGCCCGCACGACGTCCGCTACACAGACTTCATGGGCATTCCCGTGATGACCACCGCGCTCGTCGCCCATCCCGGCGCGGTGCACCACCTGTCGTTCCGCTTCGGCGGGTGGCGCAACCGCGTCCACGACGGGCAGGGCACCGACGTGACGAAGTTCGGGATGTGGTCGAACTACAGCATCCTGCTGGTCACCTTCCTCGTGCTCGGCGTGGTCTGCTGCGGCGGCTCCGCGCTCCTGGCCGGTCTCTCCGGCTCGGCCTGACCGGGCTCCGGCGCGGTTTGGCCGGGCACGCGCGCACCGGGCGGCGTCCCGCGCTCTTCGCGCCGGGGCGTCGCCCGGCGCGACCGGCGGGGACCGCCTATCGTGGCGGATCGTGACGAGCAGCGAGGAGCGACTGGCGGCGATCCGCGGCGGCGTGCCACCCAGGCGGCACAACGCCCGCACCATCGCCGCGTTGACCGGCAACCCGGGCTGCACCCGGCGGGCCGTGCTGGACGGCGCCGGGGTGGACAAGCCGAAGCTGGCCGAGCGGATCGGTTTCCCCGCCCGGTTCGGGCAGTCCCGGTTCGCCATCACCCGCGGCAACGCCTTCGAGGCGCAGGTCAAGGCCGACGGCGGGGCCGAGCTGCTGCGGCTGGTCGCCGAGCGGTTGGGCGTACCGGTGCCGGCGGCGGCGACCTGGACGGACCTCGGCGACGGCGTCGAGGACGACACGGCAGCCCGGCACCGGCGCTCCGCCGAGCTGCTGACCGGGGCCACGCCCGGCGACGGGACGGGCGACGCCGCCGCGCTGTTCGACCATCCCCTGCTCGGCCTGGACGTCGCCGGCCGCCGGGTGCACCTGGAGCCGGACCTGGTCGCCGCCCGGCTCGCCGGTCGGTTCCACGTGGTCGAGATCAAGTCGTTCCCGGTGGTCGACGGCCAGGCCGACGCGGCCAAGGTGTCCGCCGCCGCGACCCAGGCCGCCGTCTACGTGCTGGCCCTGCGCGAGCTGCTCGCTTCCGCCGGCCACGACCCCGAGTTGGTGTCGCACGACGTGGTGCTGGTCTGCCCGCGGGACTTCGCCAACCAGCCGGTGGCCAGCCTGGTCGACGTGCGCAAGCAGTTGCTGGTGCTGCGCCGGCAGCTCGACCGGATGGCCCGGCTCGACGCGCTGCTGGCCGCCGTGCCCGAGGACTTCACCGCCGACCTGGCCGCCGAGCCCGCGGCGCTGCTCGCCGCACTGTCCCGGGTGGAGGCCCGCTACGCGCCGGAGTGCCTGGCGGCCTGCGAGCTGGCGTACTTCTGCCGGCACGAGGCGCGCGGCCACAGCGGGGCGTTGGGCCGGCCGGTCCGGGAGGCGCTGGGCGGGATCGCGGACGTCGACGAGGTGCTGGCGCTGGCCGCCGGCGAGCGCACGCCGGACCCGGGGCAGGAGGAGGCCGCCGCGCTGCTGCGGGCCGCCGCCCGGCTGCGCGCCGACGCCCTCGCCGGGACCCCGGCATGAGTACGCTCCGCGCGCTCGCCAGGGCGCAGGCGCTCGCCGCCGGGGTGGCCCAGCCGGTGGCGACCGTCCGGCACCTGCACCTGGCCGAGCGCCCGCTGGTGCTGGCGCCGCTGGCGATGGCCGGCGAGGCGAACGCCCCGTTGGCGGCGCTGGTCGGCGACGCGCCCGACGCGGCGCGGCTGCTGATCGTGCCGCAGCCCCGCAACCGCGACCAGCGATACCGGTTCGCCGCCGAGCTGGCCGCGATCGTGCTGCCGTACCTGGACGGGTTCCGGGGGGTCGCCGAGGCGGTGCCGATCGACCGGGGCAGGGACGTGCGCTACCGGTACGTCGACGCCCCGCAGCTGCTGGTGCCGAACCCGGCCGGGGTGACCTTCCTGCGGCTGCTCGGCCGCTCCACCCGCTTCCGCCGCCCCGACGGCGAGCATCCGGTGCACCCGTCGGTGCCGGTGCTCGGGCGCTGGCTGACCTTCTTCGCCGAGCGGGCCGAGCATCCCGGCTCGTCGGCGCTGGTGGCGATGACCGACGCGCTGGCCCTGCACTGGGCCACCGGGCAGAGCGTGGTGGAGGACCTGCACCTGCCGGCGCTGCTCGGCTGGATCGACCCGCCGGCCGGGCTCACCGGCCCCGAGGCGGCGGCCCGGGCCGAGGACCCGGCGCTCTGCCCGCCCGCCGGGCCGGCCACCGACCCCGACTTCGACAACCACCGCCTCGCCCCGGCCATCGCCGCGTACGCCGCCGCCGAGGACGATCCGGAGGTGCGCGCCGGGGCGTACGCGGAGCTGGAGCGACTGCTGCGCGACCAGCTCGCGCCCACCTGGGAACTGATGTGGCGCGGCGTGGGGTTGCTGCGCGGCCTGCCGCCGGGGGCTCGGGTGGCCGGCCGGTGGGACGGCGACAAGGACGCGTTCACCGGGTATGCCGAGCACGTCGACGCGGGCGGCCCGCCGCAGCCCCGCCGCGACGGGGCGGTGGCCGCCGCCCAGCGGCTGCACCGGCTGGAACGGGCCCTGACCTCGTACGCCGTCCAGCGCGCCTACGACGACCCGCTGGTGATGGCGGAGCACCGGCTGACCGGCGAGGCGTTCGTGGGCGAGGTGACCCTGGCCGACCCGAAGCGGGTGGACGACACCGGGAAGCGGCCGGTGCTGCGCCCCCGCGTCCAGGTCGTCACCACCGAGCCGGTGCCGATGCCGGTCGGCGCCACGCTGTACTCGCCGGCCCGGCCGGCGCAGAAGGCCAAAGTGGTCTTCGTGACCCCGGCGGCGGACGGCAAGACCGAGGTGGTGCTGGAACTCTCCGGCGGGATGGGCCGGGGGCTGACGGCCCCGCCGGGCACGGTGCCCGAGGTGGGGGAGCGGCTCTGCTACACCACCCTGTCGGACTCCTTCATGCCGGCGGGGACCTTCCCTGCCGTCGAGGAGACCCCGTGGACCCACGGGGGCCCACCGGTCCCCGCGCCTGTGCCGTCCGACCCCGCCCCGGACCCCGGCCCGGCCGCTGTGCCGCCTGGCCACGGGCCGGCCCGTGCGCCTGAGTCGCACGGCCCTGCCTCGGGCTCCACCGACCGCGCGGTCGCGGCGGCCTCTTCGTCCGACGTGTACGGCGACCCCGACGAGGAGTGGGCCTGACCGGCTGACGCGTAGCTCTCCCACCCGCCCGGGCCTGGGCTGGATTCCCGTCACCGGTCCAGCGCCATCTGGCCCGGAACTCGCCGCCACTCTCCGTTACCTTCGTGCGTTTCCGGGACCTACCCCTCCGCGCGCTTTGCTCTGCACCCACCGACGCGCCAGGCACGCTGCGTGAACTCCGCGAACTGCCCGCTGATTGGATATGTCCAGGTCCAAGACCCGTGGTGCGGTCATGGGTGCAGAGCAAAGGGGCGACGGGGCGGTGCGGTCCTCCGGCCGTGGCGTGACACTGCGTGACGAGGAGTGCTAGGTCACGATGAGTGATGGCGGGGTGGTGCGCAGGACGGTCCGGTGAGCGGCGTCGAGCGCCTCGGCCGCCGGCACCTCGACGTCCGGAACGACGCCCGTGCCCTCCCAGTTGGTCCCGGAGACCGGGTTGACCGGGCTGGCGACCGGCACCGAGAGGTGCAGGTGCGGGTGGACGGGGAACCCCGTCCGGGGGTGGGCGCCGCCGCCGGTCCGCTCGCCGACGACCGTGGCCCGGCCGTGCTGCTGGAGCGCGTAGGCAAGCGACTCGCCGCCGGAGAAGGTCGTCGCGCTGGTCAGGACGGCCAGCGGCCGGTCGCCGCCGAAGCGGGCTCCGGCCAGCGGTGCGGGGCTCCAGAACTGGCGGTCGGGCAGGTGGCGCTGGCGCATGGTGTAGATGTGCGTCGGGCGGTCGAAGAGGTGCCCGCAGACCAGCGCCTCCATCTCCGGGTCGCCGCCGATCGTCTCGCGCAGGTCGAGGATCAGGGCGTCGGCGTCGGCGACCAGGCGCAGCGCGGCGGTCATCGCCTCCCCGGCCAGCGTGGGGGAGAACAGTGCGGGCTCGATCCGCACCAGGCCGACGTTGTCGGGCAGCCGCTCCACCCGGTGGATGCCGCCCAGGCTGGCCCGGGCCATCCCGGGCAGCGCGTCGGCGAGCGGATCCCCGCCGTCCTCCGGCAGCGGCCGGTCGTGGAACTTCACCCGCAGGTGGCGGTCGCCGTTGACCGACCGGAGTGTCCGGGTGAGCGAGTCGGCGAGCGCCGACCAGGATGCTGCCTGCCGGTGCTGGTCCGTCTCCGCCCGCAGCAGCCCGGCGAGCCGGGCCGCGACGTCGGCGAAGACGTAGTGCTCGCCGACCAGCCGGGCCGTGCGCTCGACGACCTCGGCGATCTCGATCTGCGATGCCGGTTGTTCCCGTGTGTCGAGGGTTGTCATGCCCGCAGTAGATCAGCGCTTTGACAAAGCGTCAAGATACGTAGACACTTTAGGTATGACGCCGACGCCCACGGAGCAGCCGCTCGACGACCTGCTGGAGGTCACCACCCCGGCGCAGTTCAAGGCGCTCGGGCATCCACTGCGGCAGCGGCTGCTCTTCGCGCTCGGGCAACGCCCCGCCACCATCAGCCAACTCGCTGCGGCGCTCGGCGCGGCCAAGGGCAACGTGGCCCACCACCTCAAGGTGCTGCGCGACGCCGACATGATCCGCGTCGCCCACACCCGTCAGGTCCGCGGCGGCACCGAGCAGTACTACCAGCGCAGCGCCCGACGGATGCGCGTGGCGCCCGGCCACGCCGCCGCGACCGCCGCGATGCTCGGGGCGGTCGCCGAGGAGGTCTCCGCGGCGCCCGGCGAGCCGCTGCTGCACCTGCGCCACCTGCGCCTCACCGCGGCCCAGGCCGAACGGCTCGGCGCCGCGCTCAGCGAGCTGCTCGACACCGCCGAGGACGCCGGCGAGGGCGAGGACCGCTACGGCGTGCTGGTCAGCCTCTACCGGCAGACCCCGCCGCCACCGGCCTGACCGGTCCCGCCGACGGGCCGCCGCCCGCCGGTCCAGAATCGGGCTTGACCCTCACGTAACGGCAGGCGGGAGCCTCGTTGGCGGAAGGGAGGGAAACCATGGCGTACACGGTGGGACAGGTGGCGAAGTTTGCCGGGGTGACCGTGCGGACGCTGCACCACTACGACGAGATCGGGTTGCTCTCGCCCAGTGGCCGCAGCAGCACGGGCTACCGGCGCTACGACGACGCCGACCTGGAGCGGTTGCAGCACATCCGCTACTACCGGGAGCTGGGGTTCCCGCTGGAGGAGATCGCCGCGATCCTCGACGACCCGGCGAGTGACCCGGCGGCGCACCTGCGCCGCCAGCACGAGCTGCTGACCGTACGGATCAAGAGGCTCCAGGAGATGGTCACGGCGATCGAGTTCGCGATGGAGGCGAGCAAGTTGAACATTGCACTGACCCCGCAGGAGCGGTTCGAGGTCTTCGGCGACTTCGACCCGGAAGCGCACGCCGAGGAGGCCGAGCAACGGTGGGGCGGCACCGAGGCGTACCGGGAGTCGAACCGGCGCGTGTCCCGCTACACCAAGGACGACTGGCTGCGGAACAAGGCCGAGAACGAGGACTGGGGGCGGCGGTTCGTCGAGGTGATGTCCTCCGGCGCGCCGGCGGACAGCCCGGCGGCGATGGAGTTGGCCGAGGAGCACCGGCAGCTCATCAGCCGCTGGTTCTACGAGTGCCCGTACGAGGTCCACACGGGGCTGGCCGACATGTACGTGGCGGACGAGCGGTTCACCGCGTACTTCGAGAGGATCAGGACGGGGATGGCGGCGTACCTGAGCGAGGCCATCCACGCCAACGCGATCAGCCGCGCCTGATCGTGCGGTCCGTCCGCACCCTGGAGGTCACCAGTGCTCATCGTCGCCGGCAGTCTCTACGTCGACCCTGACGAGCGGGACGCCTACCTCGCCGACTGCGTCGAGGTCGTCCGGCAGGCGCGGTCCGCGCCGGGCTGCGTCGACTTCGCGATCAGCGCCGACCTGGTCGAGCCGGGCCGGATCAACGTCTACGAGCGCTGGGAGTCCGACGCGCAACTGCTGGCCTTCCGGGGTGCGGGGCCGGCCGAGGAGCAGGCGGTGGCGATCCGCGGCGCCGAGGTGCACAGGTACCGCATCTCCGGCGTCGAGGCTCCCTGACCGGGGCCGGCCGGACGCTGCCGCGCCCGGCCGGCCCCGGATCAGCTCGGGCTCGGCCGGCCGAGCCCGGCTGGCCGTGCGGCCGGCCGGAGCGGGGCTCACCGTCCATCGGCGACGTGGTCGTAGACGGTGCGGGCGAGGCGGCGGACCACCTCGTCGCCGGTGGCGATCGGGCCGGAGGTGAGGAACGCGACCGCGACCTCGGAGCCGGGGATGAGGTAGTAGCCCACGTCGTGGGAGGCGTCCGGCAGGTCGCCGGTCTTGTGGGCGACCGGGACGCCGGGCGGCAGCGCGGCCGGGATCTTGGTGTTCAGGGTCTGCCGCCGCATGAAGTCGATCAGCAGGTCCCGGGAGCCGGGCGTGAGGATCTGCGCGTCCCAGACCGCGCCGAGCAGCGAGACGACGTCGTCCGGGCTGGTGTAGTTCTCCTCGCCCCGCCGGGCGGCGTCCTCGTCGAGGAACTTGCGGCCAGGATGGTCTGCCACTGGTTCATCGAGTCCGCCAGGGCGTTGACCGGCCCGAACCCGCGCAGGTAGCCGATCAGCACGTTCGCGGCGGTGTTGTCGCTGTAGACGATCGTGTACTCGGCGAGCCGACGCAGGCTCACCACCTGCGGGAACGTCTCGTGCTGGAGCTCGCCCGTGCCGTCGACCACGTCGGCCGGGGTGACCAGCACGCCCTCGTCCAGCGACACCTGGCCGCAGTCGACCCGGCGCAGCAGCTCCACGAGGATCCACAGCTTGATCACGCTGGCCGCCTTCGGCCGGAACGTGCCGTTCACCGCGACCTGCTGGTCGCCGTACCGACCTGAGAGGTCGCGGACCGTGACGCCGGCCGGGTTGGTGCCGGCCGTGGCGTCGACCACCTGCCGGAGCCGGTCGGTCAGCGGCAGCAGCCGGCGGCCGGCGGCCGGGTCGGTGGGCGGCGGGGGGTCGGTGACCACCGGGCCGGCCAGCCGCTGCGGCCGGGCGCCGGGGCGGGCCACCTCCAGGGTGCCCCACCGGCGGCCGACGAGCGGGACGTCGTAGGCGTAGGTCGTACCGTCGAGGGTCAGCGTGCCGCGCGCGGACCGGCCGACGACCCGCATGCCCGGGTCGGCGGCGCGGCCGGTGTCGCCGTCGCAGGCCCGGTAGCGCACGGTGCGCGTGCCGGTGTCCACCGAGAACACCCCGCCGGGGAAGGGCAGCCAGGCCGCCGTGCTGGCCGACGGGCGCCCGGGCCCGGGCTCCGGCCCGCCGCCGTCCGCCGCCGCCGGCCCTGCCGCCAGCGCCAGCAGGGTGACGACCGCCAGCGGTACGCGCACCGCGCCCCGCCAGGAAGATGAGCGCTTCTTGTCCGTTTTCCTCACGTTTGTACGATATGAAGGCCGGCGGGTCGCCCGGCATCGCGCCCCAGCGGTGTCACCCGTCCGGGGCGCGGGCGGCGGCTATCGCGGCGACCGCTCCGGCGGCAGGCCCGGGGCGAGCCGGCGCAGCGAGGCGAACGTGGGGACCAGCGCGTCGTACAGCTGGGAGAACAGCGGCAGCAGGGCGGCGTACGTGGCGGCGGCGGCCGGGTCGGGGCGGACGGTCTCCTCGAGGTGCACCAGGTCGGCGGCGACGTCGACGGAGGCGACCAGCCCCAGCGCCTCCATGCCGAGCAGCGCCGCCCCGAAGCTGGAGCCCTCGCGCTCGACGGGGAAGCGCACCGGCATGCCGAGCACGTCGGCGAGCATCTGCCGCCACAGCGGGCTGCGGGCGAACCCGCCGCTGGCCCGGATCTCCCGCACCTCGTTGCCGGCGGCCCGTACCGAGGCCAGCACCAGCGCCAACTGCTGGCAGACCCCCTCCAGCCCGGCCCGCACCAGGTGCGCGCGGCGGTGCCCGTGGGTCAGCCCCACGTACGCGCCGCGCGGCAGCGCGCTCCAGTGCGGCGCCCGCTCGCTCAGCAGGTACGGCAGCATGATCAACCCGCCGGAGCCGACCGGGGCTTCGGCGGCCACCGCCAGCAGCTCCCGCTCGGCGTGCTCGCCCAGCTCCGGGGCGAGCGCGTCGCCGGCCCAGTCGAGCACGAGACCGCCGTTGTTGATCGCGCCACCGACCACCCAGCGCTGCTCGGTCAGCGCGTAGCAGAACACCCCGCCGAGCGGGTCCACGCCGGGGCGTTCCACCATCACCCGCATCGCGCCGCTGGTGCCGATCGAGCAGGCCATCACGCCCGGGGCCACCGCGCCGAGCCCGAGGTTGGCCAGCGGGCCGTCGCCCGCGCCGACGACCACCTTCGTGTCGGGCGGCAGCCCGGTCGCGGCGGCCGCCTCGGCGGTGAGCCCCGGCAGCACGGCGGTGGTGGGCACCAGCTCGGGCAGTTGCTCCTCGGTGATCCCGGCGATGCCGAGCGCCTCGGAGTCCCACGAGAGCTGGTGGATGTCCATCAGGCCGGTCGCGGAGGCGACCGAGTGGTCGGTCACCAGCGCGTCGCACAGCCGCAGCAGGACCCAGTCCTTGATGCCCACCCAGTAGGCGACCCGCCCGAACAGCTGCGGATCCTGCTCGGCGTACCAGAGCAGCTTGGGCAGCGGCGCCATCGGGTGGACCGGGGTGCCGGTGCGGCGGTGCAGCGCCAGCCCGGACGGGACCGCCCGCAGCCGTTCGGCCTGCCGGCTGGCCCGCGAGTCGGCCCAGGTGAGCGACGGGGTGAGCGGGTTGCCGTCGGCGTCCAGCCCGATCAGGCTGTGCATCGCGGTGCTGAACGCCAGCCCGGCGATCGGCCGGCCCAGCTCCGCCACGACCGCGCGGATCGACTCGAGGACCGCCGCGTGGATGCGGCGCGGATCCTGCTCGGCCCAGCCGGGGTGCGGCTCGTCGAGCGGGTAGCCGACCGAGCGGTGCAGGAGCTGCGTGCCGTCGACGTCGTACGCGACCGCCTTGGTGCTGGTGGTGCCGATGTCGACGCCGACCACGACGGCGCGGAGCGGCTCGCTCACCGACTCCACCCCCTCGCCGTACGCACGGTGACACCGGCCGCCGCTGACGTTACCGAGCGTCCCGACGCCCCGCAGGGGGAACAAGGAGTCACGATCAGCCCTTCCCCGGGCCGCCCTCGCGGCACCAGAATGCCGATCAGTGTGAATGTTCTGCATGTTCACCCAGACGGGCAGCAGCTACTAGTGGTTGTTTTCCTTTCTAGAGCTGTCCATAATTGACTGTCGTGGGAAGTGTTTATCGGATCGGCGAGTTTGCCAAGCGGGTGGGCCGTTCGGTGAGCACGGTGCGCCGGTGGGAGGCGGAGGGCCGGATCGCGGCTCGTCGTCTGCCGTCGGGGCAGCGGTATTTCGACGATTCGGATGTGCGCAGGGTTTTGCAGCCGGGCTTCGCCGTCGACCGGCGGAGGGTTGTGGTGTATTGCCGGGTCTCGTCGCCGGGTCAGAAGTCCGATTTGGCTTCGCAGGTGGCGGCGATGCAGCAGTTCTGCCTCGCTCGCGGTCTGGCCGTGGACGAGTGGATCAGTGAGGTCGGCGGTGGGATGGACCTTCGCCGTAAGGAATTCCTGGCGTTGATGGACGCCGTCGACCGGGGTGAGGTCGCCACGCTGGTGGTGGCGCACAAGGACCGGTTGGCCCGGTTCGGGTTCGACTTGCTGGAGCATGTGGCGGCGCGCGGCGGCTGCGAGATCGTCGTGGCCAACCAGGAGTCCCTGTCCCCGCGGCAGGAGCTGGTCGAGGATTTCCTGGCCATCATCAACTCCTTCTCGTGTCGGCTGTACGGTTTGCGCCGCTTTGAGGAGGAGTTGAAACGGGCGGACTTGACCGTGGAGGGTGACCGGTGAAGGTCACCCGGATCGCCTACTCGGCCCGTCTGAATCCTGGCAAGTACGCCGCTCTGGTGGAGCAGGCCCGCCGGTTGGGTCGGGTGCGTAGTGAGGTGTGGCAGCGTTACGGCGCGATCAACGGTGTCGGGTCCGGGTTGAGAGACCGGCAGGTGCGGGACCGCTGGTTGGCCGACGGCATCCACGTGCAGTTTGGTGTGTTGGCGAACGCGTGGAAGGAAACGGTCCGCGACGCCGTCGCCGACATCGCAGCGAACATGGAGGCGGCCAAGGTCGACGTCCGGCGGGCGGTCAGCCAACGCACCAACGATCCGGGCGAGCGTCAGCGGATGTTCACCGCGCTGCGGGCCGACCAGTGGGCCAGTGACCCGTTCCTGGCCCGGCAGATGCGCAAGCATTGGAAGCGGGGCCGCAACCGCACGCATGATCAGATCGTGGTGCGCGCCGACAAGTACCACACCGCCGTCGATGGGTGGGGCCGGTTGTGGCTGGCGGTCCCGGGCCTGGAGCCCCGCAAGATGGTCAGGATCCCGCTGTCCACGACGGTCACGCCGACGGGTACCTTGCGGCTGATCCTGCGCAGCGGCCGGGTCGAGGTGCACTACCAGATCGACGCGGCGCAGATGCGGTCGTCGCAGCGGCCGTGCGGCGAGGCGACGGTCGGTGTGGACAAGGGCTACACCGAAGCCCTGACCGACTCCGACGGCCAGCCCCACGGTGAACAGCTTGGTGTGCTGCTGTCCAGTGAGTCGGACCGGTTGAAGGAACGGAACCGGCGGCGGGCGAAGCTGCGCTCGATCGCGAACACCGCCGCCCGGCGTGGGGACCACGCGAAAGCGCACCGGGTCAAGGTCAACAATCTCGGCACCGTGAAGCGGGACCGGCAGGCCGCCCGGCATCGGGCGCGGGTGCGCACGGAGATTTTCACCGCCGTGCACGAGGTCGTGGACAAGGCCGCCACGGTGGTCTCCGAAGACCTCACCAAACGCTTCACCAGCCGCAGAAAGCTTCTTAAGAACATGAACCGGCGTCTCGCCGCGTGGACCAAAGGAGTCACCGCCGAGGCCCTGAAAAGCGTGTCGGAGCGTAGAGGTTCTGCGCTCGTTCCCGTCAACGCCGCCTACACCTCACAAACCTGTCACCAATGCGGCGCCTTCGGCCGCCGTAGTGGGGACCGGTTTCACTGCACCCGCTGCGGGGTGGTGTGGCAGGCCGACGTGAACGCCGCGATCAACATCCTGCACCGAGCCGGCGACCCCGACATCGCCCTGCACACCCCACACCAGCGGGTGAAGCAGATCCTGCAGGACCGGACCGATCGCCACCGGACCAGACTGCCGGTCCAGGACTCCAGCCCGCGGCCACCGCAGGGCGGAGAGCGAACTATCCGAACTGCTCGGCTATGAGCAACGAGTAGGAAGCAGGAAACAGGATGAGGCTGAAGCCGGCCGGCGCGGTGCTCACCGCACTCGCCACGGTCCTCACCACGGTGGTCACCGGCGTCCCGCCGGCCGCCGCGCAGCACCGCGACAGCGGCTACTCGGCGGAGATCCGCCGGGCGTCGTACGGCGTCCCGCACATCACCGCCCGCGACTTCGCCTCCCTCGGCTTCGGCGTCGGTTACGTGCAGGCCGAGGACAACGTCTGCGTCATCGCCGAGAAGATGGTCACGGTCAACGCCGAGCGGTCCCGCTTCTTCGGGGCGACCGGCCCGACGGACGCGAACGTGCGCAGCGACCTGTTCTTCCGTAAGGCCATCGACGAGCGCACGGCCGAGCGGCTGCTCCAGGGGCCGCGCGACGGCGTGCACTCCCCGTCGGACGAGGTCCGCGACCAGATCCGCGGCTTCGTCGCCGGCTACAACCACTATCTGCGCCGCACCGGCGCGGCGAACCTCACCGACCCGGCGTGCCGGGCGAAGCCGTGGGTGCGCCCGCTGACCGAGCTGGACGTCTGGCGCGCGAGCTGGGCCAGCATGGTCCGGGCCAGCTCGCGGGCGGTGCTCGACGGGATCGTCGCCGCCGCCCCGCCGACGGCGACCGGCCCGGCCGCCGCGCTGGACGCGCCGGGCGCGGCGGCGGTGGTCGCCTCCGCCGACGGCGCGCCCGCCGGGGTGGGCAGCAACGCGTACGGGCTGGGCGCGCAGGCCACCACGCACGGCGGCGGGATGGTGCTGGCCAACCCGCACTTCCCGTGGGAAGGTGCCGAGCGCTTCTACCGGATGCACCTGAAGGTCCCCGGCCGCTACGACGTGGAGGGCGCGGCGCTGGTCGGCGACCCGATCGTCGAGATAGGGCACAACCGCACCCTCGCCTGGAGCCACACCGTCTCCACCGCCCGCCGCTTCGTCTGGCACCGGCTCGCGCTGGTCCCCGGCGACCCCACCTCGTACTACGTGGACGGTCGGCCCCGGAAGATGACCACCCGCACCGTCACCGTGCAGGTGCCCGGCCCGGGCGGCGGGACGGTGCCGGTCAGCCGCACCTTCCACGACACCCACCTCGGCCCGGTGGTCGTGGTCCCCGGCACGTTCGACTGGACCGCCACCAGCGCGTACGCGATCACCGACGCCAACGCGACCAACAACCGCGCGTTCGACGGCTGGCTCCAGATGGGCCGGGCGAAGACGGTGCGGGAGCTGAAGCAGGTGCTCGACCGGCACCAGTTCCTGCCCTGGGTGAACGTGATCGCCGCCGACGCCCGCGGCGAGGCGCTCTACGCCGACCACTCGGTGGTGCCCCGGGTCACCCACGAGCTGGCCGCCGCCTGCATCCCCGCGCCGTTCCAGCCGCTCTACGCCGCCAGCGGCCAGGCCGTCCTCGACGGCTCCCGGTCGGCCTGCGCGCTCGGCCGGGACCCCGACGCGGCCGTGCCCGGCATCCTCGGCCCGGCCAACCTGCCGGTCCGCATCCGCGCCGACTACGTGACCAACTCCAACGACAGCCACTGGCTGGCCAACCCGGAGGCGCCGCTGGAGGGCTACCCGCGCATCATCGGCAACGAGCGCACCGAGCGCAGCCTGCGTACCCGGCTCGGCGTGGAGCAGGTGCGGGGGCGGCTCGCCGGCACCGACGGGCTGCCGGGGCGGGGCTACACCACGTCCCGGCTCTGGCAGACCGTCTTCGGCAACCGCGCGTACGGCGGCGAACTCGTCCGCGACGACCTGGTGGCGCTGTGCACCGCGCACCCCACCGCGACCGCCTCGAACGGGAGCACGGTCGACCTGCGCGACGCCTGCGCGGCGCTGAAGGGCTGGGACCTGCGCGTCGACCTGGACAGCCGGGGTGCGCACCTGTTCACCGAGTTCGCCCTGTCCGGCGGCATCCGCTTCGCCGACGCGTTCGACGCCGCCGACCCGGTACGCACCCCGAGCCGGCTGAACGCCGCCGACCCGCGTGTGCTCACCGCGCTCGCCGACGCGGTCCGCAGGCTCGCCGGCATCCCGCTCGACGCGCGCCTCGGCGACGTCCAGACCGAGCCGCGCGGCGACCGGCGCATCCCGATCCACGGCGGGCGCGCCGAGGCCGGCGTCTTCAACATGATCATCAGCCCGCTGGCACCCGGCGTCGGCTACCCAAAGGTGGTGCACGGCTCGTCGTTCGTGATGGCCGTCGAGCTGGGCCGGAACGGCCCGTCGGGACGGCAGATCCTCACCTACTCGCAGTCGAGCAACCCGAACTCCCCCTGGTACGGCGACCAGACGCGGCTCTACTCGGGCAAGGGTTGGGACACCATCAAGTACACGGAGGCGCAGATCAAGGCCGACCCCAACCTGCGCACCTACCGGGTGGGGGAGGGCCACCGCCACTGACCCGCTCCGTTCGCCGCGCCGGTCGGGTCACTCGGCCCGGCCGGCGCGCCATGTCTCGCCGCGACCGACCCAGCCAGATCATCCACCCCGCTGACGGTCGGCTCGAAAGCTCACGGAGCGACGAGGCGATCCACACCGTAGTGGTCCCACCAGGACTGTCGGTGCTTGCGGACGCGCCCTGCGACGCGGGTCAACAGCAGCCAGTTGCCGTTCTGCACCAGTGCCGCGTCCTCCGACCGCCCGGCCAGCACTCGTGCGACCGCCGCCGCCATGTTCGGAATCCCCTTGTCGACCAGGTCGTCCGCGTGCATGGAAAAGTCGAGGTCAACGTACGTTTCAGGCTCCCACTCCCAGCGGGTTCCGTCGTCGTCCTCGGCGTCGTAGTAACCGTGACGGCCCGCGTAGATGGTCAAGGCGTACCCGCGTTCCTCGTAGAGCCGGGCGCTGAACAGCCGGGGGTTGTCCGTCGGAGTCGGCATCTCGGTGACATCCGCGGCCGCCAGTTCGGCCACCTCCTCCAACGGGGCACTGCCCGCCAGCGTCAATCGGAACTCGACAGCCATCTCTCCAGCCTCTCGTCAATCTCGCCACACGATTTGCACGATCGCGCCTCCTCGTGTCACCGCCACCAGTTCCCTCAGCTTGTCGACAGGCCAGGTGTCGAACTGATTCCGCAGGGCCGAGAGATCACCACGCCAGTCCTGGAGGTTCAGCACCACGCGTTGGGTCTGTTCCTTGTCGATCTTCGCGTGGACCTCGCTCCACACACCCCGTACTGGTTTGTCGGGAGTGGGAGAGTAGCAATCGAAGACGTGGCCCTCGATGAGGTAATCCGGGTCCTTGTCCGGGTTGCCGGAGTCGCCGGTGCTGAGCCGCGCCTCGGCGATCTCCTGCCTGGTCGGGTTCTGGTGCACCCGGTAGCCTCTGTCGGCGACCTGGTCGGCGCACTCGTTCTCAAGTTCCAGGGGACGGCGCCCGCCGATGTCCAGCTGGCTGCCAGCCCCTGAGCTCTGTCGACGCCGTTCATCAGCACACGGAGTTGGCCGACAATCCTCTCGATGTGCGACACGGCTGACCCTCCCCGATCGGCGATGGTGAGGATGTTCGCATGTCAGAACGTACCGTGGCGCCGTGACGCCGACCAGACGACAGGAGGGTGGCTCCCGGTAGGCGGGCAGCGTGTGACGTGCTGGTCCCCGTGGCAACCCTTGCGTCGCCACAATGTGAGTCGAGGCGGCAGAACCCCCTTATCGTCCGATTTGGTCCGCCGTTCGGCTATTTTGCCCGGCTGCGTCGTGTCCCTGCCGGCCGTTGACACCGTTGACACCGGTGACACCCCGATTGGTGGCCTGCGCGGCGAAGGAGTCGGCGTGGCAAAGACTGATTCGACGGGTTCCACGTGGCGGTACCGGTGGGCGCACCGGCAGAACGAACGACGGCGGCGCGAGTTCCGCAGCGCCGAGCAGGAATGGCGACGACGCGACGACGAACTGCGCCGCCTGCGTACCCTCGCCGAGGCGTTCCACGGCTCGACCGCCGCGGGCGCGGGACTGCCCCTGGAACTGGCCCCCGACGAGGTGGTCTTCTGGGTGCTGCCGGCCGCGCAACTGGTGGAGGTCCGGCACACCGCCGTGCTGCCCGCGCCGGACCTGACAATCGCCCCGGAGGCCGCCCCACTGCGCGCCCGCAGGCCCGACGGCGTCCGCGTCGCCGACGCCGGGATGGCGGTGATCACCAACCGCCGGCTCGTGCTGCTCGGCGGGCGCGGCCGGCGCGACTGGGCGTACGGGAAGATGACCGGCCTGTCCCACGACCCGCACGCGCCGGTCACGCTGATACAGGTGCTGGACCGGCGGCGCACCTCCGGGCTGATGCTCCCCGCCGACGTCGCCGCCGACTTCCGGTTCAAGCTGGCGCTGGCCTTCGCCGACGCCATCGAGCAGCGCGGCGCGGTGCTCGACCAGCTCGACGAGGCGATCGCCGAGCACGCACAGCTCAAGCCGTTCCGGCCACAGATCGCGACCCCCGGGCAGGCCCGGCCCTTCGCGTTCGTGCCCGGCGGCCGGCGCACCGTGGCCGTCGCCGCCGGCATCGCCCTGCTGGTGCCCGCCGCGCTGCTCGACACCGACCCCTCCGACCCGACCGGCTCCGAGGTCGCCGTCGCCGCCACCCCCGCGCCCAGCGGCACCCCCGCGCCCAGCGGCACCCCCGCCCCGAAGGCCGCGACGCCCGTCGTCCCGCCGAAGGCGGCGACCGCGTCCGCGCCGCGCCGCGACACCACGTCGCCCTCGCCGACGCCCGCCCGGGAGCGGCGGTGCGGCGCCCCCGCCAACCCGATGGGGTACGACTTCTGCGGCGGCAACCGCATCCGCAAGCCGGCGGCGGAGATCTGCGACTGGTTCGACTGCGTCCCCGAGTTCTGGGCCGGGCGGGGCTACCTGGTGCAGTGCCGCGACGGCTCGGTCAGCCTCACCGGCGGGCGGCGCGACGCCTGCGCCGAGCACGACGGGATGCGCCGCACCGTCTGGAGCTGACCCTCGGCGGGTGTGTCCCGGGCGCGCGGTGCGGCCTCGCTGCTCAGCGCGCTCCGCGTCGGGCGGGTCCGCGACGACCGCCTCAGCGCAGCCGTTGCAGGGGGAGCAGGCCGGCGAGGATCGCCGCGGCGGCGAGGGGCAGCAGGTCCAGGTCCGCGGCGATCCCCACGAACCCGAGCAGTACCGGCACCGGCACCCACGCCGGCAGCAGCCGGGGTCGCGTGGTCCCCGCCTGCACCAGCAGGGTGAGGATGCCGACCTGGAACAGCAGCGGCCCCAGCATCATGGCCGGATCGGGCAGCGCGGCGGCATCGGCCAGCCCGGGGAACAGGTCGCCGAGGATCACCCACACGAAGGCGGCCACCCCGACCAGCCCCAGCACGGTCGCCGCCTCGGTGAGGACCCGTCGCCGGGGCGCGACGGCCAGCAACAGCCGGCGCAGCCCGACGACCAGCGCGCCGAACAGCAGGATCCCGACGAGGAAGAAGGTGTGGCCGACGTCCCAGGCCAAGCCGTCGCCCCGGTCGCCGTCGAGGCCGTCGACCAGGCGGAGCAGGCCGTAGAGCAGCAGGAGCGCCGGGCCGCCGACGGCGGCCGCCCGCACGAGCCTCGTCGACGTCCGCGCATCGGTGTCAGTCATCCACCCAGCGTCGACGCCCGACCGGCCGCGCTCCATCCGGGACTTCCCGCATCGGCCCCCGACCGACCACCCCGAGCACCGCCCGGGGATGCGAGGGTGGCGCGCCCTTCGCATGATGTTCCCCGTGATCAACGACAAGCACGACCAGCACCGCAAGAAGAAGAAGCGCGACTACTGCGGCGGGTGCAGTTGCGACGTGCCCAACTGCGACGTGCCCAACTGCAACTTCGGGCTCTTCTCCACGCTGCTCACCCTCGGCGCGCTGCTCGCCCGGCTCGTCGCGCCCGGTCGGGCGTCGGCACCCACGGCCGCTCCGGCCAGGCGGGCGCCGCTGGTGGATCGGGCCGGCCGGGCCGCGATCCTCGGCTACCGGCGCTGGCTGTCGCACCGCTGGCCGGGGCAGTGCCGCTACACCCCCACGTGCAGCGCGTACGGGCTGGCCGCCGTGGAGCGGTACGGGCTGGCCGTCGGCGGGCGGATGGCCGCCGACCGGGTGCGCCGCTGCCGTCCCGACGTGCCGCGCGGCACCCACGACCCGGTGCGCTGACCCGGGGATGCCCCTGACCTGCGGAATATCCCGCCCGCCCGCGCTCCCGGTTCGGCCATGATGGGGCCATGGAGATCCGCTCCGACGACGGCGCCCGGGTGAGGATCCGGCCGGTGGGCTACCAGCCGGGGGTCGAGCCGCCGGACGACCCGGACGAGGCGGCGGACTGGGACGACTGGCTGCTCGTCGAGACCGACGCCCGCACCGCCGACGGGCAGTCGTGGTCGCACTACACGCCCTGCCTGACGGTGTCCGAGGCGTACGCGCTGGCGGGCTGGCTGCGGCAGCAGGCCGAGACGACCGGAGACCCGGCGGAACCCTTGGCGGTGGTGCGCTTCATCGAGCCGAACCTGGCCTTCCGCGCCCGGGTGCTGCGCCGTCGCCGGCTGGCGCTGACGGTCGAGTTCTCGTACGAGTCGCTGCCCCCGTGGATGCCGCGGCGGCCGCTCAGCGCGGTCTACCCGCTGACGCTCACGGTCTCCGCCGGGGCCCTCGCGGTGGCGGCGGAGCAGTGGGCGCGGGAAGTCGAGGCGTACCCCCGCCGGGTCGCCTGCTGACTGCCGCCGACCCGGCCGCGACCGTGCGCCGTGCTGCCGGCGGTGGTGTGGGCCCCTCCCTCCGCCCGGTTGCGGCGGCTACGGCCGGACGATCATCGTCCGCCTCATGGTGGCTCCACCACGTCGGCCGGTGTTTGCTCAACCTCCCCGCGACGCGGGTCAGCAACAGCAGGTTGTGGTTGAACACGAGGGCCGCGTCCTCGCTTCGTTCGTTCAGGACCCGCGCAGTGGTCGCCAGCACGTTGGGGATCCCCTTGTCGGCCAGCACGTCCTTGCGCATGTAGAAGTCGATGTCGACGTACGTTTCCGGCTCCCACACCCACAGCGAGCCGTCGTCGTCTTCGGCGTCGTAGTAGCCGTGCCTGCCCGACGTGATGTCGACGACGAAGCCGCATTCCTCGTTGAGTGCGGAGGTGAGCATGCGGTTGCCGGAGAAGGTGCACGTCTCGACGGCGTTCGGTGCGGCGAGTTCAGCCACCTCGTCGAGGGGGATCTCGCCTGCCAGCGTCAACCGGAACTCAACAGCCATCCTCGCAGTCACTCCCTCAGTTCCGCGTTGAGCTTCTCGGTGTGCGACATGTGGCCGGTGCCCCCGATCGAAGGCGGTCAAGGTCCGGGAGGCTGGGGCCACGAAGCAGCCCGTGGCACCTGAGTCACTCCGGGCCGCTGCCGGCTTCCACGTCGTCGGCGCCCCGGCCGAAGTCGGGGACGGTCAGCGAGCCGTCGTCGGCGAGGGGGAAGCCCGGGTTGCAGGCGATCTCCCAGACGTGCCCGTCGGGGTCGGCGAAGCAGCCGGCGTAGCCGCCGTAGAAGGTTTCCCGCGCCGGCCGGGTCACCTCCGCCCCGGCGTCGGCCGCCACCGCCAGCAGCTCGTCGACCTCGCCCCGGGACCGGACGTTCTGCGCCAGCGTCATCCCGCCGAACCCGCGCCCGTCGGCCACGCCGGCGTCGGCGGCCAGCTTGTCGCGGCTCCACAGCACCAGCGCCAGGCCGCCGGCCTGGAAGAAGACGGTCTCCTCGACCTCCTGGCCGCGCCAGCCGAGCCGCTCGTAGAAGGCGCGGGCGCGGGCCACGTCGGCGACGCCGAGGGTGACCAGGCTGATCCGCTGCTCCATCGCCCGGCCCCGAGGGTCGTCGCCCGGGTCGTGGACGTCATCGATCATCGCGGGAACCTCCAGGGGACGACCGGCATCGCCGCCACCGTAACGTGGGTTCACGACAGGCCGGGGTGGCGGCACGCGAACGGATGGTGCCGCCGCAGCCGGCGTCCGACCAGGCACCGTGGATCCGACGCCGCAGGGGCGGGTCTCCGGTCAACAGTCCCGGAGGCCCGCCCCTGGCGGGTCATGGCACTCAGCGCGGGGTGGCCGCGCTCGGCGCAGGGTGGCCGGGCTCAGCGCAGGGTGGCCGCGCCGGCGTCGGCGTACTGCTCGTCGAGGTCGCCGGAGGGCGCGCCGCCGACGCCGATGGCTCCGACGACCTGCCCGTCGACGCTTACCGGCACGCCGCCGCCGAGGAACAGGGTCCCCGGGATGTCGCGGAGGGTGGCGCCCGCCCCGGTCACCCGGCCGGCCAGCGCGGAGGTGGGCTGGCCGAAGGAGACGGCGGTGAACGCCTTGCGGTGCGCGGACTCGGCCGTCTGCGGGCCGGCGCCGTCGCCCTTGAGCTGCACCTGCACGGTGCCCGACCGGTCGAGGACGACCACGGTGACCCGGTGGCCGCCCTTCTCGGCGGCCTTCACGGTCGCCTCGGCCGCGCGCAGCGCCGCGTCGAGGTCGAGCGACGGGTTCGCCACGACGTTGCTCTTCGCGACGGTCGCGGCCTGTGGCTTCGCCACCGGCTCGGCGGCGGAGGCGGTGACGGCGACGCCGGTGACGGCGGCCACGGCCACGGCGCCGGCGCCCAGGCCGAGCGCCATCCGGCGGCGGAAGTTGTGGATCATCACGATGCTCCCTGAGGTCTTCGGATCGAGGTGACAGCCCCAGCCTGGCCGCCGCGCGCGGCGCGGTCATGGCACGCCGGATGCAACCGGGATACCTCGAATGGTTGAACCGGCCACCCCGTTCCTGCCGTACGCTGGACAGTTGTCAAGATCAATTGATCGGAGGTGGGCGGTGGGACGGCAGGACCGGCTGCGCCCGGCGATGCGGTGGGGGTTCCTGCTCCTGCTCGCCGCCGCCGCCTCCCGCTACGGCGTACGCCACGGCTGGGGCGCCGACACCGGCGCGGTGCTGGCGCTGGCCGGGGTGCTGCTGGCCGCGTACGCGATCAACGAGCTGGGGCGGCGCGCGCCCGGCGCGCGCTTCGCGGCGGTGCTCGTCGCCTTCCTCGCGCTGGTGCTCGCCGCGCCGAGCTTCGCCCTGGTGGCGATCCCGCTGTTCTTCGTCGGCCTGCGCCAGCTCCCGCGCCGCGCGGTCTGGCCGCTGGTCGGGCTGCTGACCGGCGCGGTCGTCGTCGCGCAGATCCGGCTGGCCGACCGGCTCGACCCCAGCCTGGTGCTCGGCCCGGTGGGCGTCGCCGCCATCACCACCGTCGTCTTCCTCGAACTCGACCGGCAGAACCGGGCCCGGCAGCGCGCGCTCGACGACCTCCTGGCCGCGCGGGACGAGCTGGACCGCAGCCAGCGCGAGGCCGGGGCGCTGGCGGAACGGGCCCGGCTGTCCCGGGAGATCCACGACACCCTCGCCCAGGGCCTGTCCAGCATGAACCTGCTGCTCCAGGCGGCCGACCAGGAGTGGGACACCGGGCCCGCGCAGGCCCGCGCGCACGTGCGGCAGGCCGCGGCGACCGCCCGGGAGAACCTGGCCGAGGCCCGCCGCTTCGTCCGCGGCCTGGCCTCCCCGGCGCTCGACGGCGCCACACTGACCGACGCCCTGCGGCGGCTGTGCGCGGCGACCGAGCGCGACACCGGCATCCCGGTCCGGTTCGCCGTCGTGGGGACCGTCGCGCCGCTCGGCGTCGACGACGAGGTGGCCCTGCTGCGAGTCGCCCAGGGCGCCCTGGCCAACGTGCGCCAGCACGCCCGCGCGCGGCGGACCGCCGTGACACTGACCTTCGGCGACCAGGAGGTGACGCTCGACGTGTACGACGACGGAACCGGCTTCGACCCCGCCGCCGTCACCGGGTTCGGGCTGACCGGTATCCGGGAGCGGATCACGCAGCTCGGCGGCACCGTCGCCGTCGAGAGCGCACCCGGCGAGGGCACCGCGATCGCGGTCAGCCTGCCGCTGCGGGAGGCCCGATGAGCACGCCGCTGCGGCTGATCCTGGTCGACGACCACCCGGTGGTCCGCGCCGGACTGCGGGCGCTGCTCGGCGGCCGGCCCGACATGACCGTGGTCGCCGAGGCGGCCACCGCCGGGGAGGCGCTCCGGCAGGCCGCCGCGCTGCGCCCCGACGTGGTGCTGATGGACCTGCAACTCGGCGACGGCGTCGACGGCGCGGCGGCCACCGCCAACCTGCTCGCCCTGCCGGAGCCGCCGCGCGTGCTGATCCTGACCACGTACGACAGCGACGAGGACATCATGCGCGCCGTCGAGGCCGGCGCGACCGGCTACCTGCTCAAGGACTGCCCGCCCGACGAACTCTTCCGCGCCGTGCACGCCGCCGCAGCCGGGCAGACCGTGCTGTCGCCGCCGGTCGCCGCCCGGTTGATGGGCCGGATGCGCGGCCCGCAGCCCACGCTCAGCGCCCGCGAGGTGGAGATCCTCACGCTGCTCGCCCGGGGCCTCGCCAACAAGGAGATCAGCCGTCAACTCTTCATCAGCGAGGCCACCGTCAAGACCCACCTGGTCCGCATCTACGCCAAGCTCGGCGTCGACTCGCGGACCGCGGCCGTGCACGCCGCCGTCGAGCGGAAGCTGATCCGCCGGTGAAGCGCCGCGCCCTGCTCGCCCTCACCCTCGCCACGGCCGCCGGCTGCGCCCGGCCCGCCCCGACACCACCCCCGGAGGAACCCATGTCCCGCCCCGCCGACCAGGACCTGCTCACCGCCGCCGACGCCGGGGACCCCACGGTGGTACGCGCCGCGCTGGCCGCCGGCGCCGACATCGAGACCCGCGACGCCCGACGGCGTACGCCGCTGCTGCTGGCCGCCGCGAACGACCACGTCGAGGTCGCCCGGATCCTCGTCGAGGCGGGAGCGGACCCGGACGCGCTCGACGACCAGCACGACACCCCGTGGCTGGTGACCGGGGTGACCGGCAGCGTGGCGATGCTGGAGGTGCTGCTGCCCGCCGACCCCGACCTGACGATCGTGAACCGCTACGGCGGCATCTCCGTCATCCCGGCCAGCGAACGCGGCCACGTCGACTACGTCCGGCGGGTGGTCCGCACCGGCATCGACGTCAACCACGTCAACAACCTCGGCTGGACCGCGCTGCTGGAGTGCGTGATCCTCGGCGACGGCAGCCGGCCGTACCAGCAGATCGCGGAGATCCTGGTGGGCGCCGGGGCACGCGTGGACGTGCCCGACCGGGACGGCGTCGACGCGCGGGAACACGCCCGCCAGCACGGGTACGCCGAGATCGTCGCCATCCTGTCGCGCTGAGACGGCGTGCTCCCAACCGGGCGTCTGGGCTTGTCGGCTGCCCCCACGGTGCCGGCTTAAGCGGTCGCGGAGGTTCGGCGGCCGGCGGTAGCGTGCCGACGTGTCCCGCACCGTGACCCTCGCCCTGCTCGACGCGGCCGGCGCGCCGCTGGGCACCCTGCCGCCGTTCGACGTGCCGTCGCCCTGGTGGCAGGACGTCGCCCCCGTCGTGGCCGAGGCCCGCCGGCGGTACGGCGTCGAGGTGGCCGTCCTGCGCCTGCTGACCGGCGACGGACCGAGGGCGGCAGGCGGCGCGGTGGCGTACCTCGGGCAGGTGAGCGACCCGCCCGCCACGCCGCTCGTCCCGGCGGAGGTGGACCTGTCGGCGGACCCGCTGCGCGCCCCCTACGCCGAGCCCGGCGGCCCGGCCCGCAGCGTCGCCTGGGCGACGGCCGAGCTGGAGCTGCTCGGCCGGCCGGCGGAGGCCGTCGCCCAGCAGCGCACCTGGAACCTGTCGGCGGTGTGGCGGCTCGACGGGCCGGGCGGGACGGCCTGGCTGAAGCAGGTGCCGGTGTTCTTCCGGCACGAGGCCGCCGTGCTGCGTTGGCTCGGTCGGGCCGTGCCGGGGAGGACGTCGACGCTGCTCGCCGACGACGGCGACGGCCGGATGCTGCTCGACCACGTGCCGGGCGAGGACCGCTACGGGGCGCCCATCGAGGAGCGGCTGGCGATGGCCGCTGACTTCCACCCGGTGCAGGTACGGTCAATTCTGGACGTGGCGGAGCTGGTGGCGGCGGGCGTGCCGGACCTGCGTGCCCCTCAGCTCGCTGGCTGGATCCGCGACCGGCTTTCCGGTCACGACATCTCGTCGGTGGATTCCCTGCTGGCCGGGCTGGAGGCGCGGCTGGACGAGGTGGCCCGGTGTGGGCTGCCGGAGACGCTGGTGCACGGGGACCTGCATCCCGGCAACGTGCGCGCCTGTGCTGGCAGGCATGTCGTCATCGACTGGGGCGACGCGTTCGTGGGGCACCCGGCGTTCGACGTGTTGCGGCTGGCGGAGGGGCTCGACGCCGCTGCGTCTCAGGCGGTCGTTGCGGAGTGGTGCGCGCGGTGGCGGGCCGACGTGCCGGGGTGCGAGCCGGAGCGGGCCGCCGAGCTGCTGCGTCCGGTCGCGGCGCTGCGGATGGCCGCCGTGTACGCGATGTTCCTCGACGGGATCGAGGCCAGCGAGCGGGTGTACCACGCCACGGACGTCGACGCCTGCCTGAAGCAGGCGCTCGGGGGCGCGGCCGCTCCGGCGTGACGCGCCTGTCCGGTCGGACGCCCCAACCACTCAGTCAGGCTTGGCGCCCTCGTCACCCCAACGTGCCAGCGTGTCCGAAAGCTCCTCCAGCAGCGCGTCGACCTGTGCGCAGCTGTATCCGCGGGTGGCAAAAGGCAGGGCGATGCGCGCCTTGTCGAGCTCGGCCTTGGCCGCGTAACGCTGCGACGTCTGACCCGAGATCAGCGCGTCCTGCCCCCGCCGGATCAGCTCGTCCACCCGCGCCGGGTCGTAACCGCGCAGGCCGATGGTGAAGTCGGGCGAGTCGAACCGCTCCCGGCGTAGTTTCCGGACATCCGTGAAACGGCTACCTCCGAAGCGGGCCAAGGCGGCTGCCACCTCGTCTGCCGACTGCCGAACGTCATCGAGGTCGAGGAGGACGAGGGCAGTTCGGCCATCGAGCGGGCTCCGGCTGGTGTGCGGGCGATCGATGGTCGATCCGGTGGCCGGCACCAGCAACAGCGACGGGGAAGTCGACTTCTTGCCACCGGGCGTCGGTACCGGCTCGTCGAGGATGATGGAGTCGATCTCCGCCCACGGCACGAGCCGGTCGAGCCCGGCCAGCCGCAGGGTCAGCCCGTCGGCCCCGATGTGGAACCTGAACGGCTTGAGCTCGCTGACGGCGAACGCGCCACCCATCAGCGCCACGATCCCACCGAAGAGCCACGAGCCGATGGAAGGGGACGAACTGCCCGCTGCGCACAGCAGCACGAGTACGCCGAACGCCAGGAACACAATGCCAGCCACCAGCAAGCGCCGGCTCTTGCGCAGCTCCATGCCCATACCTCGATCTCGTCAGGCCGCCGTGGAGAGCATTGCAGGGCGATTCAAGCGACCGCCGATGGCGGAGCCAGGGGCACCTTGCCGTTCACACCGCCGCCGCGGCCCGCATGCGGGCGTACTCGACCTCCATGTCGGGTGGGCCGAAGCCGTAGTTGGCGTAGTCGGCACGCATGTCCTCGATCGCGGCATCGAGTTCGGCCGACGGGCCGCCCTGGGCGAGCAGCACCACCAGCGGCTCCCACATCGCGCCGCCGAGATCGCGTATGCCGCGCAGCGCCTCGAGGTAGCGGCCCGGCCGGAGCAGGTCGAGCGCGGTGTGGGCGAGCTTGTCGGCCGCACCGACCAGCAGCGCCGCGGCGTGGTCGAGCTCCTCGGTCGTCGTCACGGTCGCCGGGTACCTGGCGGGGTCCATGCGCAGGTGGTAGTAGCTGCCCTCCGGGCGTTGGCGGGTCTCGACGAACCCGATCCGGTAGGACGTGGCGTCCTTGTCCAACGGGATCGGCGGCTGGCCCCAGCGGGCGGCGCGCCAGTTCACGTACTCCCACCAGGCAACCGGCACCACATCGATGCCCACGCTGACGAAGATCGTGCCGCCGCCGACGCTGCGCATCACACTCCGTCCGACATTGACCTGCGCGACGCCGTCGGTCGTGACGACCGACCAGGTCCCGCGAGTGCCCTGGAAGCCCAGCGGCCGCACAACGGCGCCGATGTCCTTGTTCAGCCGGCTCGTCGTCTGCGCGGGAGTGATCATCCGGTACACGGTAGCCGCTCGACGCGCCCGTAAGTGGACGTCACTAGGCAGCGAGAGACTCGCCCTTGAACACCTCACGACGGTGCCAGGAGATGTGTTCGACGGCGGGGACCTGGGTCCCGGGGCGCGGCCGCAGCATCCTGCCGTGCAGGTCATAGGTCGACCGGCCGGCCGGCGTACGAGCCGTGAAGGCGGCCGACACCGCGATGCGCAGGTCGGCGTCGAGCCCCAGCGCGCCGAAGTCGAACAGCTTGTGGTGCAGCACGCAGAGCGCCAGCCCGTTGTCGGGGCGGTCCGGGCCGTCGAAGGCCCACCAGCGCACGTGCGCCGCCTCCACGCCGACCGAGGCGTGGCCGAGCTGGCCGTCGTACCCGCAGAACGCGCACTGCCGGTCCCACGCCTGGAGCACCGCCACCCGCCACGCCGCGTCCCGCCGCCGCCCGGGGATCGGCGTGACGCCCGGCGCCTGGAGGACGTCGTCCGGGTCCAGGCCCGCCGCAGTCAACACGTCGGGCGCGATGGTGGGCGGAAAGTGCTGCTCCACCAGGGCGCGGGCGACCCGCCGCACCAGCTCGGGATCCCGGCGCAGCGCCGACTCGGTGGCAGCGTCGAGACGCCCCGCCACGTCGTGCGTCGCCAACGGCCCGACCAGATCCATCGGTACGTCCCGGTTCAGCGTCCACACGCCGTCGCTGCGGAGCCGGGTGAACGGGTACGCGGCACTCTGCGCCCGCCCGGTCTTCGACGCCGGCCCGAACTCGGCGATCAGGTCACTCAGCCGTTCCTGCGCCGCTGACCACGGCAATTCGCTCGACCCGCTGTGCGTGAGCTGCCCGAGCGCCAGCAGCACCAACAGCGGCTTGTGCGGTGCCCTCCGGCCGCGCTGCTGGTGCAGCCGAAGCGAGGTCAGCCGGTCCAACACCTCCTGACGGGTGCTCATGCGGCGATCGCCCGCGCGGCGGCGTACATGTCGGCGGGGAGCGGGTGGTGCAGCCGCCAGATGATCCGCATGGGACGGTCGCCGGTGTGCTCCTGGTAGGTCATCGGGCCGGCGTAGAGGTAGGCCGGCGCGCCCAGGTCCCGATCGGCGACCCGGGTCTCCCGCACGAAGAGGTGCACCGTCGATCCGCGCGAGGCGTGGTGGATGTAGCGCTGGCCGATCGCCGAGGCCGACGACGTGGTGCTCTGCGACTCCCACTGGAACAGGCTGTCGGTGATGGCGCGGTCGGCGTACATCGTGGTGGGGGAGTAGTGCGCCTCCGACTTGACCAACGTGACGAAGAAGAGGTCGGCCTGGGCGCCCGGCAGCCACTTCACGCCCTCCCGCAGCGACCCCGGGTTCGGCATGCCGAAGGCGGCGCATGCCTCGTTGCGGCTGTACCGGGCGTGCACCCGCAGCGGCACCGCCGCCGACAGCGGCTCCGGTGTGACCCGGTGGATCCGGTCGCGCAGCACCTCGGCCACCTGGCGCAGTTCGGCGCAGCGGGCCGGCTCCGCCCGGAGCCGCGCCAGCCGCTCATCCCGAGAGGTCAGCGGGGCGTTCGGCCCCCACAGGTCGAAGTGCAGCATGTCCCACAGCCGCCCATCGCCCGGCTGCTCGCCCGCCGCCACCCGAGCCAGCAGGTCCAGCCGGTCCGGGTCGTCGATGTGCAGCATCCGCCCGATGGCCCGGCCGAGTTCGCGGTCGTCCGGCCCGGGCGTCGAGGCTTCCAGCCCGACGAGCCGACGCAGGCCGGTCCACCCGCCGACGCTCGCCGAGCGATACACGTCCTCGATCTCCACGCCGGTCTCACGCAGGAACTCGCCCAGGCTGACGTCCCCCAGCAGCCGCAGCTCCGCCACCAGGCCCCGCTTCGAGGTCGGCAACGCCGAGCGCAGGTTGCCGAGCACGATTTCCTTGGCCACCCGGTCCAGCTCGATGTGGCAGCCGCTCGGCAAACTCGGGAAGTCCTGGTCGACCGCGTCGTAGACGGACTTCCGGCTCACCCCGGTCAGCGCCCGCCAGCGCAGGTCGAAGCGGAAGTTGGCGTGCTGCCCGCCGATGAAGTCGAGCACCGTCAGGCAGGGCTTGTCGTCGTCCAGGCGCAGCCCACGGCCGAGCTGCTGAAGGAAGATCGTCGCGCTCTCGGTGGGCCGCAGCATCAGGATCGTGTCGACCATCGGCAGGTCGACGCCCTCGTTGAACAGGTCCACGGTGAAGAGCACCCGCAGCGCGCCCTTGCGAAACTCGGCGAGCAGCGCGTGCCGGCTGGGCGTGTCGACCTGCGAGGTCACCGCCGCCGACGGCACGCCGTGCTTCGTGAACCAATCCGCCATGAACCGGGCGTGCCCGATGCTCACGCAGAACCCGAGCGCCCGCATCCGGCCCACGTCGACCTTGTCGCGTACCGCCCGCAGCACCGCCCGCGCCCGCGCGTGGTTGCCGGTGTAGACGCCGTCCAACTCCGCCGGGTCGTACCCCTGCCCGCGCTTCCAGCGAAGCTGCGACAGGTCGACGTCGTCGTGCAGCCCGAAATACTGGAACGGCGCCAGCAACTGCCGCTCCAGGGCATCCCACAGGTGCAGCTCCACGGCGGCGCGGCCGTCGAACCACCGCCGCACGTCGCCGCCGTCGGCCCGGTCGGGGGTCGCCGTCAGCCCCAGCAGTACGCGCGGCCGAAGCCGCTCCAACAGTCGGGCGTACGTCGGTGCCTCCGCGTGGTGGAACTCGTCGACGATGACCATGTCGTACGCCTCGGGGTTGATCTCCCGCCGGTGCAGCGACTGGATGGAGGCGAAGACGTGCCGCCAGTGGGTCGGCTCCCTGCCCCCGACGAGCATTTCGCCAAAGCTGCCGTCGCCCATCACCTGCCGGAACGTCGCCAGGCTCTGCCGCAGGATCTGCTCCTGGTGAGCGACGAAGAGCAGCGAATCCGCCTTGCCGGCCCGGTGTAGCCGGCGGTAGTCGAGGGCGGCGACCACCGTCTTGCCGGTGCCGGTCGCCATGACGACGAGGTTGCGCCAGCGCCCGTGCACGTGTCGCTCGGCGTCCAGGTCGGCCAGGATCTCCGCCTGGTAGGGGTACGGCCGCACGTCCAGGTTGGCGATCTGGAGCGGTGCCTCGCCGGGGCGCTCGCCGCTGAGCGCCTGCCGGAGCCGGTCGGCGTCCCTGCTGGCGTCGTAGTCCTCGAACGCGGGATCGTTCCAGTAGTCCTCGAACGTGGCGGTGAACGTGTCGATGACGTGCGGCTGCTCGACGTTGGATATCCGGACGTTCCACTCCACGCCGTCGACCAGCGCGGCCTTCGACAGGTTGGACGAACCGACATACGCGGTCGTCATGCCGTTGCCCCGGCGGAACAGCCACGCCTTGGCGTGCAGCCGGGTGGTCCTGGTCTCGTAGGACACCTTGATCTCGGCACCCAGCTCGGCCAGCCGGTCGAGCGCACGCTGATCGGTCGCGCCCAGGTAGGTCGTGGTGATGACCCGCAGCTTGCCGCCCCGCGCGATCAGGTCGCGGATGGCGGGCTCGACAATGCGCAGGCCGTACCACTTGATGAACGCGCAGAGCAGGTCGACGGAGTTGGCGGAGGCCATCTCGTGCGTGACCTCGTGGCCGATGCGCGGCTGGTGGCGGCCGTTGACCAGCAGCGCGCCGGTGGAGAGTGGGGTGGTGGGGCGCTGCGGGAAGGCCGGTTGCGTGGGCGGGGTGGGCGGGGCGGCGATGGCGTGCAGGAGGTGCCTGGCGTCGGTGACCTGGTCCTGCGCCGTGGATGCCTGCGGGCTCTCGGCGGCGATGGCGGCGGCGATGCGGTTGGCCAGCTCGATCTGGCGGTGGAGCTTGTCGTCGCCGCCGGGGAGGGCGTGCAGGGCGCGGTGGGCCAGGGCGGCGATGTGACGGGCGAGAGCGTCGGGGGCGTCGGCGGGGTCGAGCCTGTGGTGCTGGACGAGGGCGGGGTCGACGTGCCGGAGGCGGCCGGCCAGCTCACGGGTGATGAGGTGCTCGTAGACGCCTCGCTCAAGATCCGTCACCCCGGCAAAGTAGCTGCCCTCACGCTGCAGTGCTGCTGCGGATTTGCTGTCAGATCCACGACAGTTTGCTCCACAGTCCTGTGCCTCGACGGGTCCCGCCGCCGTCAACGGCGGAGCAGGACGGTGGGCGCAGCAGCGGCGACGAGCAGCAACACCGCCTCGTCCGGCACTGAGCCGAGGGTAGCGGTCACCCACTCCTGTGCCGCGCCCTCGACGTCGGTCAGGCCCACGCCATCGGAGAGCCCGGCGGTGCCGTCGAAGGCAAGGAACAGCGCGCCGAGCGCGATGAACAGCAGCCCGGAGATCAGAGAGGTGCTGTGCACCCGGAACCGGCCGACCGGCAGGAGGCGCCCGCGCAGCCAGCGCCGAAGCCCTGACCGACACCCACGCCCAACTGCTGACTGCACAGACGTCGATGCCCCTGGCTGCCCAGCTGACCGGGCTCGCTAGCAGCACCACCCGCCGACGCTCTCGCCCGCCGGTGACGTGTGCACCCACGCCTCGGCTGGTGCCGGCGAACCGGCTCAGCAACGTCGAACGCGCTCGGATCCTGGCGATACTCGACAGCGACCGATTCGTTGACACGTTACCGCGCTGACGGTGCGAGAGTGATGTCCTCCTGACGGACCCGGCTCCGGCCGCTCGGCGGGCCGTCGACTGCTGGGGATGTCTGTCGCTGGCCGTAGGATGCGAGGCCGATGTGGCATGCGACCGGCGAGGAGCGATACATGGGTCAGGCAGCGGTAGGTAGCGGCGACGAGCAGGTCCCGATCGCCGACGACCAGCTGCCTGAGGACGTGATCATCGACCTGATTACCGGCGACGCGGTCAAGGAGACCGAGAAGGAGAAGGTCCGGCAGGAGCTCATCCGGGGTCTCTGGCGGGAGTACCGGATCCCCCTGGCCGATATGGCCCGTGACTTTCCGGTGCCGACCCTGACCGAGGAGGGCCGCCGGCGCATCCGCCGCGCGGACATCGCGATCTTCCGGCCGGGCACCGCGCACACCGCCGACAACGTGCAGCGGGTAGTGATCTGCAAGCCGCGCCCGAAGAACGGCAAGGTCACCAAGATCCGCACTCATGAGCAGGCCCGGCGCGACCTGGAAGAGCTGGAAGTGCTGATGGGCTACGATCTGGCACTCCAGATCGAGTATGGGATGTGGGCCAACGGAGTCGACTACTTCTTTCTGCACAAGAAGCAGGAACGGTTCGGGGTCACCTACCACCCTATGACCAGTTGGCCGCTGGTCAACGAAAGTCTCGCCGGCCCCAATAGCCTGATCTCGGCTGCTAAGTTGCGTCGAGGCGAAGCGGGCATGCTCAAGACTGCCTTCCGTCGCTGCCACAACTACATTCACGGCAACGAGGGCATGTCAAAGGACGCCGCCTTCTGGCAGTTCCTCTACCTTCTCTTCGCCAAGGTCCACGACGAACAGGTGAGCAAGGGTGATCCGAACGCCCGCCGGTTCTACGCCCTGCCCGAGGAGCCTTACGACGACGAGGGCCGGCGAAGGATCCGACGGCGGGTGCTCGACCTGTTCGCCGAGGTAAAACAGGAATACCCCGACTTCACTGCACGGGACGAGATCACTCTCTCCGACCGGGCGCTCGCCTTCATCGTCAGTGAGCTCGGGGCCTACGACCTCGACGACACCGAGATCGACGTCAAGGGGCTCGCTTATCAGGAGCTGGTCGGCACCAATCTGCGTGGTGATCGGGGGCAGTACTTCACCCCCCGGGGAGCGGTGCAGTTGATGGTCGACATCCTCGATCCGCAGGCGGACGAGACGGTCTTCGACCCGGCCTGCGGGACGGGCGGATTCCTCCGGGAGACGCTTCGCCACCGGCTGGTCAGTTGGCAGGTGGCCGAGGACACCGCCAACCGGTCCAAGACGCCTCAGCAGCTCGCCGCCTATCGCAGCCGGCTCCGCGGCTACGCCGAGAAACACCTCTTCGGGGCGGACTTCGACCCGTCCCTGGTGCGCGCCACCAACCTCAATGTCATGCTGCTCACCGGCGGACCGGGCAACATCTACCACATGGACTCGCTCGCCTTCCCGGTCGGGCATCTGGATGGGCTCGCCGAGGCACGCAGCCGCATCCCGCTCAACAGCATCGACGTGTTGATGACCAACCCGCCCTTCGGCACCGATATCAAAATCGTCGATGGTGACGTCCTGAACCACTACCGCGACGGGGTGGCGAAGTCGTGGTCCCGCAACAAGGAGACGGGCCAGCTCAACGCCGCAGACCGGGATGCGGCTCCGCCGATGGCCCCCGAGCAGCTCTTCATTCAACGCGCCGTCGAGTGGGTCAAGCCCGGGGGGCGGATCGGTATCGTCCTCCCGAATGGCATCCTGTCGAATCCCGGCCCGGCGGACGAGGCGATCCGGCGGTGGATCCTGGCGAACTGCTGGGTGCTGGCCAGCGTCGAGCTGCCGGTCGAGACGTTTATTGTCGAGGCGAACGTCAACATCCTGACCACCCTGCTCTTCCTCAAGAAGAAAACGGCGGAGGAAAGGATGGACCAGACTCTCGGGGTGCAGCAGGATTACCCGGTCTTCATGGCAGTAGCCGAGAAGGTGGGCGTCGACCGTCGCGGCAACGAGGTCTACGAGCGAAAGCCGAACGGCGACATCATCTACACGACGTACGTCGAGACCGAGGAGGTGCTGAATCCCGACGGCCGCACCGAGACCCGGGTGATCCAGCGACGACAGAAGGTCATCGACAACGACCTGCCGAAGATCGCTGAGGCATACCATGCCTTCCGTCGCCACCATCCCGAGCCGGGCAAGCCGCGATGATCACGCGAATTGAGGCGTACAACTATCGGTGTTTCTCGACGCTCAGCGTCGACCTCGACCGCTACCACGTCCTGGCCGGCGCCAACGGTGCCGGCAAGACCACCCTGCTCGACCTGTTGCCGCTCCTCGGCGACATGCTGCACGAGCGGCGTATCACCACCGCCTTCCTACAACGGCTCGACTCGCGGAGGTCGGTCCGCGCCAGCACCCCCACCGAGCTGCTGCACCACGGCACCGGTGATCGCATCGCGTTCGCCGTCGAAGCTCAGCTCCCGCCGGAGGTCACCGCCGTGCTGGCCGGCTCCAGCCTTGCGCGGTTGGACCGGCCCACCCCCACTCATCTACGCTACGAGCTGGGCTTGGAGGTCTCGCGGTACGGCATGGAAGTCGCCGAGGAGCACCTCTTCCTATTCGCCGCCGACGGCAACCGCCCAGTGCCAGGAGAGATGGGGCAGGGGCGACCCGGCCGGGATCACGACGGCGAATTACGGCACCCCGACTGGCAGTCGGTCATCGCCCGGGAGGGCCGGGGCACCACGCGGTTGACCGCCGAGACCACCGCGAGCGAAACCGAGCTCCCGCAGATCCGGGTGCCGCCCGCCCAGCTCGCCCTGGCCACCGTGTTGCCCGACCCGGGTCTCTTTCCGGCCGCACTCTGGCTCGCCCAGTTGATAGGGGAGGGTGTCGTCTTCTTCGACCCGGAGTGGGATTTGCTGCGCCGGCCTGCTCCGCCCGGCGATCCGCTACGCCTGATGCCATCCGGCCGCAACACCCCATGGCTCGCGCTGTACCTGCAACGCGCGGACCCGGAACGCTTCGCCTCCTGGATCGACCACGTGCGGACCGCGCTCCCGCAGGTCGAGAGCATCCGCCCGGTCGAGCGGGAAGAGGACCGGTACGCCTACTTCGCCGTCCGCTACAGCGGTGGTTACGAGGTCACGTCGTCCGGGCTCTCCGACGGCACGCTGCGCGTCCTGGCGTTGACCCTGCTGCCGTACCTGCCCGCCGACGCGGTGCCGGCGTTGATCGTCACCGAGGAACCTGAGAACGGCATCCACCCGCGCGCGATCGAGACCGTGATGCAGTCACTGAGTTCGCTTTACGAGTCACAGGTATGGGTCTCCACCCACTCACCGATCGCCCTGGCCCACACCGACCTCGCCGATGTCCTCGTCGCCCGCCTCAACCCTAATGACGGGGTCAGCGTGATACGCGGCAACCGGCATCCACGTTTGGTCGACTGGCGCGGGTCGTTGGACGTGGGCAGCCTCTTCGCCGCCGGGGTGCTGGCATGAAGCGGGACGTCGTCTTCCTCGTCGCCGACGCCGCCATGGATCAGATGCTGCGCGGCTTTCTCGGGCGGCCACAGTGCCACCGCAGTATCGGTTGCAACCCCTTCCGCTTCGATGCGCGAGAAGACCTCATCGTCGCGCCGTTCCGTGACCCCGACGTCTACGGTCGAGCGGCTGAGCTGCTCCAACCATACGAACGGTCGCACCGGCACGCGGTCGCCATGCTCGATCTAGCCTGGGAAGGGAGCCCCACTCCCGAGCAGATCCGGGAGCACATCGGGGCGAAATTGAAAGCCGCCTGGCCCCACTCCGCGGTGATCGTCATCGAGCCGGAGCTGGAAGCCTGGGTGTGGCAGGAGAATCCACACGTCGCCGAGGCATTCAAGTGCGGCACCGACTTCCGGGACGTGCTACGGCGCAGCGGCCACTGGCCGGACGGTGCCAGCAAGCCACCTGACCCCAAGGCCGCGCTGGAGTTCCTCCGCCGGTACCACCGGGCCGACCGATCCAACGCCGCCTTCGGCCGCCTGGCCCAGAAGATCTCCGTACGGCACTGCGAGGATCGCGCCTTCTGTCAACTTCGCGACACTCTACGCGAATGGTTTTAAGGAAGCTTCTTGAAGCTCGTCAATGCTGACAACCCGGTCCGCTCCTCTTGGCTCGCTGAGCAGGGCTTCCGCCTCGACCCGTCACCCTTCCTCTCCGGCGCCTATGAGGCCAAGAAACTCCTCGAGCGCCTACCGCGCACTCAGCCGCTGAGCCAGGTGACCCAACCGGACGGCATCTTTCACCCGGGGCGGTTCTCCCGGCGCTGGGTCACCGACCCGGAGCACGGTATCCCATTCTTTTCTAGCACCGACATCCTAGAAGCCGACTTCAGCTACCTGCCCCTGATCGCCAAGTCCGCCGCCAAGGAGAACCCTCGACTCAGAATACAGCCCGGCTGGATCTTGATCACCCGCTCCGGCACGGTCGGGCGCATCGCCTATGCGCGCCCGGACGTACGAGATTTCGCATGCAGTGAGCACGTGCTACGGGTAGTCCCAGACAGGACCAAGATTCCATCTGGCTACCTATTTGCCTATTTAGGCAGCAGATACGGTTTGCCGATCATCACCAGCGCCGCCTACGGGGCGATCATTCAGCACATCGAGCCGCACCATATCGCCGGGCTTCCGGTTCCGCGGTTCGATGCGGACATCGAGAATCAGATCCACCAGCTCATCGAGCAAGCCGCTGAGCTGCGCGCAAGCTTCCAAGCCGGCGTACGTGAAGCCACCCGCGACCTCTTCACCAGCGCCGGCCTCCCCGAACTGGTCGACTACTCCTGGCACAAGCAGCCTCGCGCTACTGGCTTCGCCGCACTTCCCGTTAGACCGACTTCGCTTCGCGCCTCGAACTACGACGCACGCGCCAAGTTCCTGACTGAAAGAATCAGTTCCGTTGAAAGCATCCGACTAGGAGATGTATGCGCCGGAGGCAAGCTTGCGTCGGGAGTTAGGTTTAAAAGAATAGACAGCCTCCCTGAAGCTGGCGCCGTCCTACTGGTCGGGCAAAAGGATGGATTCTGGTCGCGTCCTGAAGGGCGCTGGATCAGCGCCGACCAATCGCCTAGCGGAATCTTCGCCAACAACGAGACGATCATGGTGGCGTCGCAGGGGCTTCCCGGAGAGTCGAGCTTAATCTGTCGCGCAATGATGGTAACCGGCAGCTGGCTGAAGTTTGCATATACTCAACATTTCCTAAGAGTCGAACCTGGAAAAGAAAGCATATCAGGCGCTTACTTATTCGCATTCCTTCGATCAGAGCCGGCCTTCCGGATGCTTAGATCGATGCTGCAAGGAACGGGACCTCAAGATATCCATCCAATTTTGCGGCGGGAGATTCCCGTGCCGTTGTGTACGCCGGAGGACCGGGAGCGGATTGAGGAGACTGTGCGGCAGGCCTACCGGGATCGGGACGAGGCTGATAGAAGGGAGGATCAAGCTCTGACTCTGCTCGATCAAGCGGTCCGAGAGGCGGCTGGCTAGCTCATGGCACAAATCGTCGGTGGCGGTCCCCCGGTCAACGACGCAGAACGCAAGGTCGTCGCCCTGCTGCGGGATCACGCCCCCGACGATTGGTCCGTCCTGCACAACATCGAGGTGCGCGGCCGCGCCGGCATCTTCGAAGTCGACCTGGTGGTGATCACGCCGCACGCGGTTTGGCTGGTGGACGTCAAGGGCACCTCCGGGCGGATCGAGGTAGCCGGTGCGCGGTGGTACCCGTCCGGTCGGGACGCCTTCGGCTCCCCCGCCGCCAAGCTGCGGCAGCACGCCCGGGTGGTCGCCGATCTGCTGCGCCGGCAGCACTCCGCACTAAATCGGGTCTACGTCGGCGCGCTCGTGGTGTTGACCGCGGACAACGCGAAGCTGATTGACCCGGTCGGCAACGACGCCGAGGACACCGTCACCCTGCCCGACCTGATCGACGCCCTGGGGGACCCGACCCGCGTGCGCACCGGCTTCCCTCGGGACGTCCGTGGCCATCATGCGGCGATCATTACCGCCCTGCACGGCATCGTCGACCTGCCCACCGGCCCACAGCGGTTCGGCAACTGGGAGGTGCGGGAACGGCTGGGCGGAGACGACGTCATCACCGAGTATCGGGCGGTCAACTCGGCCACCCGGCACTCTGGGGACAGCGCCCTGCTCCGGGTCTACCGGGCCGACCCGTTCCTGCCCGAAGAGGAGCGGCGGGCCGAGGAGCGCCAGATCTCCAACGCCTACGACGCGCTCACGCGAATGGGCGGTCACCCATGCGTGGTGGGGCGGCGGGACTTCTTCCCGATCGAGGATGGCAGCGCGTTCGTCCTCGTCCTCGACGACGTGGCCGGGCAGCCGCTCCGCACGTACCTGGACAATCCCCGGGCCGCGCTCGCGGCGGACGCGAAGCTTCGCGTCGTGGTCGACGTGCTGCGCGGACTCACCCACGCCCACCGCAACCGGGTCGTCCACCGGGCGCTCAGCCCCACCACGGTGCTGGTCACCGAGAGCGGGCGGGGGCTGCTGACCGGCTTCGACTACGCCCGCCCGGCCGGCCCACCCCGGGACCCCACCGTGCTGCGGCTCCTCGCCGACGCGCTCGACGAACAGTACGTGGCCCCGGAGTGCCAGGCGCACCCGGAGAAGATGACCACCGCTTCCGACGTGTATGCGGCGGGTGTGATCGCGTATCGGGTGCTCACTGGGGAGTTGCCCTTCACCTCCTCCACCGACCAGTTCGAACGCGGCAGCATCCTCCCCGACGCCCCGATGGCGGAGGCGGGGTTGCCGACGGGGCTCAGCGCGCTGCTAAAGCGGATGTGTGCGAGAGCCCCGTCGGGCCGGCCCAGCGCCGACGAGGCGCTCGATGAGATGCAGGCGGCACTTGGGCGGCGCCGGAAGCCCCCGACGCCGCCCCCAGCCGCCCCCGCAGGCTCAGGCGGAGCGGACGAGCCGGACTTTTGGCACCTGCCGGAAGGGTATCCGCTGACCCCGAAGTACACGGTGCGCCGACGGCTGGGGCGCGGCCAGTCCAGCGTGGCGTACCAGGTCTACGACGACCTGGCCGGGGCCGACCGGGCGGTGAAGCTGGTGCTCCGGGACAGGGAGTCGGTGATCGAACGGCTCCGGCACGAGTACAAGATCTTGATCGGACTGCCGCCGCACCCGAACGTGGTCAAGGTCGAGGTCGCCGACTACCTGCACGGCCGGCAGATCCCCTACCTCGCCTTCGAGTACGTCGAGGGGCAAGACGTCAAGACGTTGCTCGCCGACAAGTCGTTGGGCCCGGCCGACGCAGTGGCGCTCGCCGCGGACGTGGCACGCGGCCTGCTCTTCCTGCACCAGCACGGCGTCTACCACTGCGACATCAAGCCCGCCAACCTCTACTGGAGCGAACGCGGTGCGAAGATCATCGACTTCAACATCGCCCTGCACAGCGAATCCACCCTGTCGCCCCCCGGCGGTACCCCCCGGTACGTCGCCCCGGACCTGCGTGGTCACCGCCACCTCGACCAAGCCGACCTCGCCGACCGGGACGTCTACGCGCTCGGCGTGACGCTCTACGAGTTGCTGACCGGCGGCGGCTACCCCTGGGACGCTGCACAACCCGTCCCTGGGGAGCCACCGCGTGATCCACGCAGCTTCATCGGCCTCGGTGATCTGGCCGATCCGCTCGCCGAGGTGGTCCGCCGAGCTATCGCACCGCGTCGTAGCGATCGCTACGGCACCGCCGAGCGGTTCCTCGCCGCCCTTCACGAGATCCGGGAGGTCCGGACGGCGTCGCCGCCGCCGCCCGTTCCGGAGCCGGCCCCGGAGACCACCGGCGCGAACCCCTTCGTCGACTACCTTCAGACGCTCTACAGCCAGAGCGTCCGCAGCAACGCCGGCACCCGAGGCAAGGACACCCAGAAGCTGTACGTGGAGACCGCGCTGGACGACCGCCTTCGTCCGGCGGTGCTCAGCGGCGACCACGACCTGGTGATCATCACTGGGAACGCGGGTGACGGCAAGACGGCGTTCCTGGAGCGACTCGCCGAGCAGGCCGCCGAGCGGGGCGCGGTGATCGGTCCGCCGCGCTCCAACGGCGTCGACTTCCAGCTTCCCGGCGGTCGCTGGTGTCGGATCAACTACGACGGCAGTCAGGACGAGGGTGACACCACCAACGACGAGGTGCTCCAGGCGTTCTTCGCGCCCTTCATAGGCGCGGACGCCACGGCCTGGCCACAGGACGAGACACGACTCATCGCCATCAACGAGGGCCGGCTGGTCGACTTCCTGAGCACCGAGGAGAAGGCGTACCCGAAGCTGGCCGATCTGGTCCGCGCCGGGCTGCGGGGCGAGCCGACCCCAGCGCGGACTGTGGTGGTCAACCTCAACCGGCGCAGCCTGCTCGCCCCGACCTCCGAACTGCAGGAGTCGATCTTCGATCGGTTGTTGATCCGGCTCACCGACGAGCGATACTGGTCGGCGTGCGGCGGCTGCGCGCTGGAGCGGACCTGCTACGCACGGCACAACGCGCTCACCTTCGCGCACCCCACTGCCGGCCCGCAGATCCGGGAACGGCTGCGTGACCTATACCGGCTCGCCGACCTGCGTGGCCGGCTGCACATGACCATGCGGGACCTCCGGTCGGCCTTCGCGTACATGTTGACCTCCGGGCGGGACTGCGCCTCGATCCACCAGTTGTACGCGGCCAACGAAACCGAGACGATCCTCGACTCGTACTACTTCACCAGCTACGCCGGCCCGTCCGGCGGGCAGGACCGCCTCCTGCGACTGCTTCGGGAGGTCGACCTGGCCAGCGCCCCGGCTCCCGCGCTCGACCGACAGTTGGACTACCTTGGTCCGGCGGCGGGCCGGGCGCTGGTGACCGTCGACGGACGTGGCGACCAGGATCAGCGGCTCCTGGCCCGGCTCGCCGAGCACCTCACCCGAAGTTCGGCACCCGATCAGGACGAGCGGGCAGCACATCGCCGGTACGTCGCGGCGGCCCGCCGGAGATTTTACTTCGAGAGCCTCGACCAGCGTCGGTCCCGCAACCTCCTGCCGTATCGGGGCGCGGACCGACTGCTGACCCTGCTCAAGAACCCCGAAAGCGTCGGGGAACGGCTAGACGAGCTGGTGGACGCGATCAATCGCAGCGAAGGGCTCACCGATCCGCGACAACTCGGGGACGTACTGGCATTGCGGCTGCGTCAGGTGCCCGGGGAGACGATCCGCAGTTACCGGCTCTTTCCGAAGGAGCGACTCGCCCTCTCCGTCAGCGACGAGCCGAGCAATCCGTACCTGGAGGGCCAACCCGACGCCGTCGTGCTCCGCTACCACGGTGAGGTCGGTCATCGGGCACAGTTGCGAATCCGGCTCGACCTCTTCGAGCTGCTGCATCGGCTGGGGGTGGGCTACCTGCCGGGAGAGGCCGACCAGCAGGGGCTCTACCTGGGATTGACGATCTTCAAGAACGAGTTGTCCGCCGCGCCGTACCAGGAGATTCTGCTCGCCTCCGCCCTGGGTGAGCTGAGCCGGGTCCGACGGGAGCCAGGCGGGCTGCTCGTGATGCATCGCGGCGAAGCGACGGGGGGCCGGTAATGGGGCTGAAGCAACAGGACACCGATTTCCGCTACCCCGGGATTAGCTACATCGACTACAAGCTGCTCGACATGGATCGGGTGCTGACCGCCTTCCTGATGCGGCTCAACCACGGTGGCGCGCCCAGCCGGGTCTCCCGCAGCGCCGACCTCACCGTCGACCACTATGCCGAGGAGATGAGCAAGAAGGAGGAGAACCGGCACCTCTTCGAAGGCTTCGACGAGGAGACCACCCGGCGGTGGGTGGAGAGCCACCTGATCGACATGGTGAACCGCGGCAAGCCGACCCAGAAGATCGCCGGCCTCCGGCCGCTGTACGGCTACACCTACCGGCTGCGCAACGCCCGGCACTCCCGTTCCTACGGAGCCGACGAACACCTCTACGAGCTGCTCCGGCACGCGTCGGCGGGCCGCGACGGCGACACCCTGCGGTTGCTGCGCGAGTTCTTCTTCCCCGACCTGAATGGTGCGCTCGGCCCGCTTACCGCGACGGCCGACGTCGACGTGGAGACTCAGGCGCTGATCAGCCTGGTGGAGGCGGTCAAGAACCAGGTCACCGACACCCGGGACAACCGGGCACGGATGTCGTACCCGCCGTTACTGCCAGACGCGGCGAAACTCCTCGCCGACGACGTGGTTCGGCTGCTCTATCACCGGCGGTACATCCCCCGAAGCGTCATGATCGACTACCTGAAGATCCTCTTCGCCTTCCATATGGGGCTCTACCACCTGAGGCTGCTCAAGACCCTACCCGCACTCACCGCCGGTCAGATCCCCGAAACCCAGCACGGCTTCTTTCTCGACGTGGGCGGAACGCCGAACAGTCCGTCGGCGAAGCTCGCCGAGCGCAGCGCCCAGACATGGTACGCACGAATCCCGGACTTCGTCCGGTCCACCTACTTGGTCAAGAAGCTCGACGACTTCGCCCGGCATCTCCACCGGCGCGGCAAGCGGGTCAGCGGCGCGGAGGGACCGGTGCCGGTGACCGACCTGCTCCGCCTGCTCGGGCCGAGTTGGACCAAGGACCGGGATGCCTTCGGCACCTTCAAGTTGACCGCGCTGTTGGAGAGCACGGCGGCGGACGACCGTGAGCGGGAGATCAGGGAAATCATCGATCTCGGGCTCGACGACTTCACCACGTACGTCGAGATCGTCACCGCCTACAAGGTCAACTTTCACCGCAAGTACCTCACCGAATGCCTCGACGCGCTGTTACTGAAGAACCGCTCCGGCGCGATGATCGCCCAGCCTCGCCGGGGGCGACGGCGCTTCGTCCTGGACGGTCGACTACTCGAGGTGCTGTTGCAGATCGCCCTGCTCACACCGGCGCCGGGCGGCGGACTGCACACCGCCGAACTCCGGGTCGACGAGTTCCTCGCGATCCTCCGGGACCGCTACGGGTTGTATGTGGACCGGCTACCACCCGGAGACGGCTTCGACCGGGCGGCGATCACCGACCACACCGCTCTACGCGCCAACCTGAACGCCTTCGTAAGCAGGCTGCGGGAGATCGGCTTCTACTCTGACCTCTCGGATGCCTATCTGAGCCAGACCATAACCCCACGGTACGTGGTTAGCACGGACGGGACGACGCGGTGAGCACCGGGCTACGAGAACTGACCGAGGACGACGTCGACAACGCGCTGGAGCGGCTGCTCGCTCCCCGGCTGGCCGACTTGCTCCGGCACCGCGAGCCCGGCCACTGCATGCGGAACACCGATCTCGACGTGGCGCTCGCGGGCCGGCTCTGCGACAGCGTCCGCCGCGCATTGGGTCCGAACGGGCAGGTGTACGTCCTGGCCGGCGCGGACTCCGCAGCCGGTGGCAACTCCGTCACCAGCACCAAGCTGATCGAGCTACGGAATCCCGACGCGCACGGCCACCCCCGGCCGCCGCTACTGGTCTTCGTTCCTCCGGGCACCCGAGCCAGCGCGGAGGACTCCTTCGGCATCGCCACCTTCGAGCAGATCGAACTCGGCGACGTGTACGCCGATCTGGCCGCCCATCTACTGGCGGAGCTTCCCCCGGCGCTGCGCGACGGTGTGATCGAGGTCTTCGGGGTACTTCGGGAGCGCCGGTGGGTGTACGCCTCCGCGATCGCCCGCGCCCGCTACCTGCTCACCGTCATTCAGAACGACAGCGACCCGCAGGCCGCGGGAGCGGCGATCTTCGAACTCGGCCTGGTCCCCGACTTCGCGCTCTTCACCGACCTGCGTAGCGTCCGCACCTGGACCGCCCGCAACCTGGAGAGCACTCTCACCATCGTCGATTCGGCCCGGCCGGCGCGGCAGCGGGTCGTCGAACTGGAACTGACCGACCCGGCATTCCGGGCGCGGCTGGCCGACTTTCTCGCCACGTCCAGCGCGTCGACCGAAGCCGCCGGTCTGACCGATCCCCGCCGCTGGGCCCGCCGAATCGTCATCGATCGGGCGAACTGGCGATTCTCCTTCCAACAGTGGCCGCTGCGCGAGGTGCAGGCCACCGTCGCGCTCCGGATCACAGTCGCCGAGCTGGATCTGCCACGTGCGGGCACCGACCCGCAGCACGTCGACGATCCTGTACTCCAGAACATCAGCGGCCAGCTCTACCTCCCGGCCGGGACGCACGGTCAGAACGTGCTTCCGGTCAGCTTTCAGGTCGAACCGGACCCGCGACAGATCGCCGGCCTCGCCAAGTTCGCCGTGGAGCTCGTTCCCGAGGACGGCGGGCCGACGGGTGTGGCCACCAAGGTCAAGGTCAGCACCGTCGCCAAGTCGACGTACCGAGCGAATCTCAGGAACCTTCGCGCGGCCGGGCTGGCCGCGGGCTGGCACTACGTGCGGGTGCTGCCGGTCGACTCGGAGGGCATCCCACTTCCCGTCGAGACCACGCGGCCCGACCAGCCCGGCAACGAGAGCGATCGTTTCTTCGTCGTGCCGGACGGAGACATCGACGAGCCGGAGCCGCGGCAGAACCGGCGCGACATCGGACTCACCCACGCCCTCCTACGCTGCGCCTTCGACGCGCCCGGTGACGCCGTCGAGGTGCACCACCGGGCCTGGCAGCACAACGGTGATCTGGTCGAGGTTAGCTTCGGGGCGGCCGGGCGGGTCACCATCCCGCTCTCCCCGGCACTGACCCGGATTCAACGCGCCATCCTCGCCGAGCCCCGTCGTCTCGCCCACTGGCGGGTGCTGTCCGGCAACGGCGCCGATCCGGGTGCGGCGGAAGCGCAGCCGCTGGCTTGGCCGGACCATCTCGTCGATGTGGTTGACCGATTCCACGCCGCGCGGCACACCGTCTCGACGGCTGTCCGAGGTGATCAGGAGTACGTGGTCGAAGGCTGCGACCTGCGCGACATCCGGGAAGCCAGCCGAGAGTACGCCGAGCGCTACGCCGAACTAATCGCCTGGCAGCTCCAGCGGGCCGAACGTGCCTCCCCCGACGAACTCCCCGCGCGCCTGCGCGAGCTCTCCGAAATTCTCCGGGTGGACACCGTCGCCGTCGACCACACGGATGCGTATGGTGTCCGATCCGAAGTCCTGCTGGTCGCTCCCACCCATCCGCTCCGCCTTCTCTGGCTGGTCACCTGGGCCGAGTTGGGCCTGCGGTGGCTCAACGACATCCGGGACCGAGAACCGGACGCGGCGGAGAGCGCGCAGCAGGCGTTATTCCAGCTCACTCCCACCGGATTTCCACTCACCGTCCCGCGTTCGGGCGGTCGTCTGGCGGTAGCGGCGGAAGGCCCGTTCACCTACTGGGGGGTGTATCTGCCGTCGGACACCGCTGACCCGCAAGATGTCCTGGCGGGAGTCGCCACCACCCTACGGCTGCCGGACCCAGCCGGACGTCCGGATGCCGGCCTGACCGGTCGACGACTTGCCGATCGCATCGAGCGTTATCTGCGGCTCCATCCCTACGTCACGACGCTGGCTCTAAACGCGGTCAACGCTGGCCGGGCCGAACACCTCGCGGACGCCCTCGTCGAGTTGCAGGGTCGAGTCGAGTGCGCAGACCTCTGCTACGATATCCGCCTCTTCCTGCCCGACCCAAGTCACCCCGACGCTGGATCCGCTCTCGCCAGTCTCCTGAACGGCACCTGGAGCACGGCGGCCGAGGCGGAAACGTTCCACGTGCCGCTCCCGAGCATCGTGCCGAAAATTTCGGTCGCGCTGCGGCCGCTCACCGAGTTCCGCTCTGCGGCCGGAGACACCTCGGCGCATCTGACCGTGTTCTTCGACGCCTTCGGTGGCGAGCAAATCGATGCAGCACCCCCGCTGCCCCCCGTCCCCGCGCCCGTCCACGGGCTCCGCCAGGACCTGACCCTGGAGTACGGGCAGGACGCCGAGCTGACCTCGTGGCGGAAACGGCCCCGGCACGGCCCGGCCCATCCGGTACCTGGGGCTGAGGAGCTCTCCGATCTACTGTCTTCCCTTCCAGCACTGATCTCCGCTAGCACCGCCACCGTCTCCACCGGCGAGCCCGGTACCCGAGCGGTGCCACGAATCACTCTCTCCCTCACTGCGCAGGACCGTGCGCTGCTCCACAAAGCGCATACCGTCAGCGACTGGGTGCTCACCATCGACCGCACCCTGGGCCTCGACTACTTCGACGAGCCGGGCAGTGGCGAGCGGCCGCACTACGTCATCGACTACGACTCGGAGCTCGGTAATCCGCTCGGCCACCACGTGGTGATCAGCTCGCGGTCCGTCGAGGAGTTGCGCGCGCTGCTGGACCCCGTCATCCGGCAGCACGGCTTTCCGGTCGACGAACGGCACGTCGCCTCCTTCTTCGACCAGCTCCGGCTTCTCTCCGGGCGGCTCGCGCTCAAGCTCGCCTCGACCACGCCGAACCAACGGACCGAGGTGTTCGGTCTTGCTCTGGCGCGACTGTACCTGGACTATCAGGGAGTCCTGTCGGATCAGGTGCTGCTTCCGTTGGACTCTCATCTGGATCTCTACCAGGAGACGCGCCGCCGTGCCGACGCCGTCGGCGAACGCACCCGGCTGCACCGGAGCGATCTCGCCCTGTTCAGCCTGAATGCCCGCCGTCGGACGATCACCTGCCGGCTGGTGGAGGTGAAGAGCTATTCGACGCTGGCTGACCCGGGCGCATACCAGCAGCTGAAGGATCGGATGCAGGCGCAGCTCGACGGTAGCCAGCGTGTTATCGCCGAGCACTTCGACCCCGAACACCACCACCCGGACCGGGTGGACCGAGTCCTGCACAACCACCGGCTGGCCACGATCCTTCGCTTCTACCTCGATCGGGCTGTCCGTCATCGGATCATCCACTCGACGGCGGCAGCAGAGGCACGCTGGCTCATCGATCGGCTCGACGAGGGCTACCACCTCGAGTTTACTCGTACCGGTCTGATCTTCGACCTCAATGGTCACGGCTGCGACACCGAGCAGGAGGCGGGTACCGAGTTCCACCGGGTTGGCCGGGAACTGATCCAGGAACTGATCACAGCGATTCCCACCGACCCCGCCAGCCTGACGGGGGAACGACCCGACGGCGTGACGCTGGCCGGGGAAGAGCTCTCCGTACCCCGGCTCTGGGCGGCCGCGTTCCGTGCGCCCTCGCGCAATCATGATGTTCCCGCCAGCGCTACTGCCGACGATGACGGTACGACAACGAAAGGCACTATTGGTGCTGCGGCAACGTCGGCGCCCGCCAGCGGTAGCGAAGGTCAATCAGGTTCTACTATGGACGAGCCAGGACCGCCGGCCGGACCGGTCAGCCAGGACGGAACTACTCCCGGCGACGACAAGCAGCCTGTCCGCCGGGTCCCCAGTCAGGCCACCGCCCCCGTCGATGAGTATCCGAGCACTGACGCCGGCTCGGCGGACACGAACACACCCAAGGTGGTGGCTCGCCCGGACGTAGTATTGGGCGCGACCCGCGAGTCGCCTCAGTTCGGGCTGTTGGGCGAAAGCGCCGGGCTCAAGGTGGCACTCGATCTGAACGAAACGCACACCATCAGTCTCTTCGGCGTCCAGGGCGGTGGAAAAAGCTATACCCTTGGCACAATCATGGAGATGGCCCTGCTTCCGGCTCCGCCGGTCAATGTGGTGCCACATCCGCTGGCGACCATCGTCTTCCATTACAGCCAGACCCAGGAATATGCTCCGGAGTTCACGAGCATGGTGGAGCCGAATGACGATCCCGATCAAGCGCGAGATCTCCAGAACCAGTACGGCATCACCCCGCAGGGGCTTTCCGACGTCGTCATGCTCGTACCCGAGGACCAGCTTACGCAGCGCCGATTCGAGTACCCACACCTCACGGTACTGCCCCTGAAGTTTGGTTCCGCCGAGCTTCGCGCCGAGCATTGGCGCTTCCTCATGGGGGCAGTGGGCAACCAGTCGACTTACATCCGGCAGCTACAGCGGATCATGAGAGCGCATCGAAACGATCTACGAATCGACGTCATTCGTCAGGGGATTGAAACCTCAGGCCTGCCGGATCACCTCAAGCAGCTGGCACAACAGCGCCTTGATCTCGCCACCCAATACGTCGATGACGAAGCTCGCATTAAGGACCTGGTCCGTCCCGGCCGGATGATCATCGTGGACCTGCGCGATGAGTTTATCGAGAAGGACGAGGCGCTCGGTCTCTTCGTGGTGCTCATGCAGCTTTTCGCCGAGGCCCGAAGTGGGGAGCGGCGATTCAACAAACTTGTGGTTTTTGACGAGGCGCACAAGTATATTGACAGCCCTGACCTGGTCGCTGGGCTCGTGGAAAGCGTCCGAGAGATGCGACACAAAGGCATGAGCGTGCTAGTCGCGAGCCAGGACCCGCCGTCCGTGCCCATCTCGTTGATCGAACTGTCGAATCATATTATTTTACACAAATTCACTTCACCAGCTTGGCTCAAGCATTTACAGAAGGCGAACGCCGCCTTGTCAGACCTCACCCCTGGCAAGATGGCTGATCTCTCACCAGGCGAAGGGTATGTTTGGTCTAGTCGAGCTACAAACCATGCGTTCACCACTAAAGCAATCAAGATTCGGACTCGGCAGCGTATTACCAAGCATGGTGGGGGCACCAAGACTGCGGTAGAGACACGCTCTTCGGGCGACCTCTGACATGAATTGGGTAAGGTCGATCAGGGTTCGGTGGGCAGCAGAGCGCCCAGGCCTTCAACTCAGCGGGCGGCGCTTGCGGTCCAGGCGCCGCCGAAACCCGACCGGCTGCCCCCTGGCGCCGACGACGCAGTGGCAGGGCCCGATTACCGGGGTCGGGTTGCGGTTGCAGGCTACGCCCCGTGCGGGGTTTGAAGCGCAGGCGGCACAGGGCGATGGTGTGTAGGTCGTGGCTGGCGCCGTGGTTGCCTCCTCGGTGGTGTCGGTGGCGGCGTACCCGTCCGGAGCTGGCGGGGATTGGTACGGCGGCGCAGAGGTGTGCCAGTGCTACTTTCGAAGCGGAGCCGATCCGAGCTATCGCCGCGGTGGTAAGCAGTTGGGCGGCGACATCGGTGCCAACGCCGAACAAGGCGCTGGTGCGGGACGCGGCCGGTCTCTGGGGCAATCCGTACCGCCCCCGTCTGGCCCCGGGGTAGCAGACAGCTCACACATGAACAGACGAGCAATCCCCGAGCATCGTAATTCCACAGTGGATTTCGGAGCGGTGCATATGCCCAGCTCAAGCGATTAATCGTCTTAGCGCCAGCGGAAATTCTGTGGATTAAAAGTCCACAGACTCGGATAGCATCAATTATGCCTGCCCGGCTGAAGCGCTTGCCGTCTGACGACGATCACCAAGAGCGAGGCGCCTGGGCGGCTTGACCGAAACCAGGGCGCGCCGTGCTGGCGCACACAGGCAGATCGACGATCTTCAGCCGTCGAGCTATTGCCTGTGGCGAACGGTCGGCGACAGGCAGGAACAGAGTAACCGCAGGCAGCCGGCCTGCGGAGGTCATAGAGCGGCGTCTTAGGAAGTTAGTTGGACGGCTGCCGTTACGACGTCGGTCGAGGTCGGCGTCAAGCGTCGCCATCACGGTTCGCATGCTTGGGGATCATCGAGGACCGCGCGCTTCGCTGGTCCTGCTCGTGACTAGACGCCAGTCCAAGTCGGGAGCCAAGTCGGTGATGGAGACACCAGCGGCATCAAGCTGCCGCAGGTTTGCTTCATAGGCCGGATGCGCGGCGAGTTCTGCCTTGACGTTTGGAAAGGCGTAGACGGGCAATCGGGCGCCGAGTGCTTGGTTGAGAGTGCCGAGAGCACGATTGTCGTTGATGCCGAGTGCCCACTTATTTATGACATTGAAGGTGGCCGGCGCGACGACAGCCACGTCAGCTGCCGGGTGAGGCTCCGGTTCGCTGGGTAGTCGCCACTCGACCCGAACCGGGTATCCAGTTTGCTGAGCTACGGCGTCCCGATCGATCCAGGTTGCTGCAGTCGGCGTAGCGGTCACGCAGACAGTCCAGCCATCATCCTTGAACAACTCGATGAGTTCACCGATCCGCAGCGCCGGCGGCGCTGCGCAGACAACAAGGGCCAACACCGGATACGTGCTCATACCAATAGCCCTGCTCGCTCAGCCAGCGGTCGGAGCCCTGGCGTAGCACTCCGCCGCTCCTTGGACAGCAGGTCGAGCAGAAGCTCGCGGGCCTGGATGTTGGTGTGTACCACCTCTGCGGCTACCCGCTCGGCTTCCAGCAGGTGGAGCACAGCGGCGGATTTGTCCGGTGAACCCATCATCGCTGCTGCGGCCAGGTCGACATGCACCTGCGCCCGCCGGCTGACGAGCACCGTTGGCAGTTGTGAGGTGTCGAGCCGAACTCCGACTTCGACAGCATGGCCTGCGTTGCCAGCACGAACCGCCGCCGAGACGGTGTGGATGGCGACATTGGTGGGACCGAAACCGGTCCACAAGCAGTTGCGGTCCGACCCCAGCTTCTCGGCCAGCTCATCGGCACCGGCGAGGCTCCGTGCCGCCTCCTTCGGCTTACCTCGGCCTGCGGCAATCACGGCAGCCAGGAGCAGCAGTGCTCCGTGCGCGGAGAGGAGGTCACGATCGGCCGATCGCATGTCGCGAGCGAGTTGCGCGATGCTGGTCTGCACGACCTCCTCGGCTTCGTCTCTTCTTCCTGGCAGTCGCAAGAGCCCGCAAGCGGCCTGGTAAGCGGCAACTGCCGCCAAGGCGCGATCGCCAGCGAGCCCTGCGGACGTCGATGCCCGGTCGGCCGTAACCAAGGCGATGTCGCCATCTCCCACCTTGACCGCGAGCTTCGAGGCCGCAATATAGGCAGCGGCGAGCACCCGGAACGCGCTGGGGCGGTGGACTTCAGACGCCTGCCCCGCCAGGTCGGTGGCCTGGCTGAGCACGTCCGGCAGGAGTCGAGCCGTGGAGCTGTAGCTTGCCCGCTGGTAGAGGTTGTGGACCCGACCCACGTTCCGGCGTACCTCTACGGGGGAACTTGGCGGCTCAACGGACCGGCCAGGTATGTAGCTGATGAGGAAGGCACGCACGCTGGTGAGGAGTTCTAAACGGGCCGCTGCCGATGCGGGACTGTGGATTTCCTTATCCATCGTTTTTCCTCGGCACTTCGCCACTGACACGTCAACGAGCATCTCGTCGAGCTGTTCGAGGGTAATTCGCAGCGCCGAAGCGATCCGGCTCCGATGCCATGGCTGTGGGTCTGTCTCGGCGGTCTCCCAGCGGACGACGGTCGACCTCTCCACACCGAGCGCTTCGGCGAGTCGCTCCTGACTGAAGCCCAGCGCCTTCCGCCGCTGGCACAGCCGGTGTCGCTTAAGGGCCACGACCGGTTCTCCCTCCGTATGCCGCCACTGTAGTAACAGTCCGTCGATAGAGCAGGTACGTGCATGCCTCACTTGTGCGTCACTTCGGCCCCTCGAACGCTGTAGTCCCTGGTCGGCCCGGCAAAGAGGCTGAAGCGCATGGCCCGGGGCGGGTGCTGGCTCCGGAGCTGCGTCGACCCGAACGACACAGCTCCGCTCCCGCCCGCCCCGGCGCCACTCCACCCGTTAGCAGGGGCCCTTCCTCTACCGGATCCGTTAGCAAGGGCACCTGCCTTACACATCTCCCGGAGCCCGCATGCCCACTCTGCTCGATGACTTCCCGGTCCTCACCCCCGTCACCGACGAGGACCTCGCCATCGCCGTACGGGCGGTGCGAACGCATGTGCCCGAGGACTGGCCGGAGGGCGAGCTGTGCCGCAGCGAGCGCGTCCCATACCCCTGCCGCCTCGCCCGCTGGGGCCGCGCCACCCTGGCAGCCGCCGGCCTCACCGAGGCCGAGGCTGGGGCCGGGGCGGAGCACGGCGGCTGGGCATGATCGAACAAGAGGCGGTTGGGCAGAGGCTGCGCCTCGTCGTGGCGGATGCGGAGCTGTCGCCGTACCTCGTCGGGGTCGACCTGGAGCGGCTTGGCGCGCACCTGACGGCGACCTTCGCCGCGGCCGTCGATGGCCACCCGGCCGCGGATCCGTGGCGTGGGATCGGCCTGTCGGAGGCGCAGCACCGGCGGGTCGTGGACTACAGGGTGGGCGTCCTGTGGGCGCTCGGCCTGCCGGACGACCGAATCGCCCGCGCCCGCCGGGCCCTCGCCGGCGAGGCGTGCGCGTGAGCGTCGTCGCCGCCTGGGAGGCGGCCGTCGACAGGGGCGTCGACGAGGCCGCCGACGACTTCTGGTGCACGCTGGAGGACGGCCGCCCCGGCCTGCTCCCCGAGCGGGACGCCCGCTGCTCTTCGCCGCGCTCGGCCGCCTCACGGTCGGCGGCGACGACCCCGCCGGGCGGGCGGCGCTGCTGGCGGTGCTCGGCCGCGCGTACCGCCGGCACGGCCTGCTGCCCCACCAGGCCGCCGTCGGCGAGGCGCTGCGGGCCGCCGTGGCCCGGCGGGCCCGACCACTGTGGACGCCGCCGGTCGCGGACGCCTGGGAGCGCGCCGGACGCCGCGCCGCCGAGGCCGTGCGCCGCGCCGCCGAGCGGGCCGGCGACGGCCCGGCCTGGTGGCCCGCCGAGGTCATCGGCCACGACCGGCCGTGCGACACCATCGCGATCCTGACCGTACGCCCCTGGCGTCGCCTGCCCCACCGGCCCGGCCAGGCCGTCCCCGTCTGCACGCCACGCCGCCCCGGCCGCTGGCGGTGGCTCTCCCCGGCCAACGCGCCGCGCCCCGACGGCACCGTCGAGCTGCACGTCCGCGCCGTCGCCGCCGGCACCGTCTCGCACAGTCTCGTCCACGACGTACGCCCCGGCGACCCGCTCTGGCTCGGCCCACCGCGCGACGCCGGCCTCAGCCTGGACCCGCTCCCGCGCCGGGACCTGATGCTCGTCGCCGGCGGCACGGGCCTGGCGCCGCTGCGCGCCCTGGTGGAGCAGGTCGCCGCCGCGCCCGACGGCCGGCGGGTGACCCTGGTCGTCGGGGCGCGCGGATTCGCGGAGCTCTACGACGCGACCGCCCTCGACAAGCTCCAGTGTGCCCACGACTGGCTGACCGTCGTGCCCGCCTTCAGCCACGATCCCGCCGCCGAGCCGGCCGAGCAGGGCGACGCCCTCACCATCGCCCTCGACCGTCACCGCCCCGATCATGACGTCCACGTCTGCGGCCCGCCGTCGATGCTGGCCGGCGCGCGGCTGCGGCTGCTCGCCGCCGGGGTGCCCGCCGACCGCGTCCACCTGCCGTACGCGATGGTGCCCTGATGGCCGTCTACCGCAGCCGGCACGCCCCGCCCGACCCGCTCACCCCCGACCGGGTCCTCGGCGTGACGCTGCCGCGCGCGCCGCTCGGCCGGCGCGGCTACCGGGTCGACGAGGTCGACGCCCTGCTGCACCGTCTCGCCCACGAGCTGCGCGACCGCACCCGCCAGCTCGACCTCACCCGCGCCGAGAACCACCGCATCAAGGAGGCGTTGCGCACCTGGCAGACCCGGCACGCCGAGGAGCGCTCGCGCGCCCGGCGGGCCTGATCCTCCGCAGTGGACGGTGCGTCGACACCCGGTCTGCCGCGAGCGCGATGATCACTAGGATCGGCGCCGTGATGATCAAACGACGGCTCCCGGCGGTCCTCTTAGGACTGTTGGTGGCCTTCCCGACACTGGGCGTCCCCGCCTACGCCGACGAGCACGAGACCGAACCCGCCGAGCCGCCCAAAGTGGAGCTGGTGCTCGACGTGAGCGGCTCGATGCGCGCCAAGGACATCGGCGGTCGTACTCGTATCTCCGTCGCCCAGGAGGCGTTCAACGACGTCGTGGACGCGCTGCCCGAGACGACGGATCTCGGCATCCGCGTCCTCGGCGCCACCTACGGCGGCGACGACAAGAAGGTCGGCTGCCAGGACACCCAGCAGCTCGTACCGGTCGGCCCCGTCGACCGGGTGAAGGCCAAGAACGCCATCGCCACCCTGCGCCCGACCGGCTTCACCCCGGTCGGCCTGGCCCTGCGCGAGGCCGCCAAGGACCTCGGCACCGGCGAGACCACCCGGCGCATCGTGCTCATCACCGACGGCGAGGACACCTGCGCGCCGCCGGACCCCTGCGAGGTGGCCCGCGAGCTGGCCGCCCAGGGCACCCACCTGGTGGTCGACACGCTCGGCCTCATCCCCGACGAGAAGGTACGCAAGCAGCTCGTCTGCATCGCCTCGGCGACCGGCGGCACCTACACCTCCGCGCAGAGCAAGGACGACCTGACCCGGCGGATCAAGCAGCTCGTGGAACGGGCCAAGGACACCCACGCCAGGACGCCGGCGAAGGTGACCGGCACCGACGTGTGCGCCAAGGCGCCCGTGCTCACCCCCGGCGTCTACACCGACCGGGAGCGCTTCGAGGAGCACCGGTGGTACCGGATCCCGGTCCAGCCGGGGCAGGAGCTGCGGGCCTCGGTGAGCATCGGCCTGGACCGGCCGTTGAACCGGGACTACGGCGTACTGCTGCGGGCCACCGCCACCGACGGGCGGGAACTGGTCCGGGGCAACGACGCCGGCAGCGGCCGTACCGACGTGCTGTCCACCGGCGTGCGCTGGTCGGCGGCGGAGGACGACGACGAGGAGGCCGAGGACGACGACAAGGGCGGCGTCTTCTCCGGCTCGACCGGGAAGGCCCCCGAGCCCACGGTCGTCTGCCTGGTCGTCAGCAACTCCTTCTCCGCCAAGGCGGGTGCGGCTCAGGCACCGGGCATGCCGCTCGAACTGACCATCGACCTGGTCGACGCGTCGCCCGCCCCGAACAGCCCGGGCCTCGGCCGGGGCTGGGTGCTGCTGGGCGTACTGACCCTCGCGGGCCTGCTCAGTGGGTTGATCGTTGGTTGGCTGACCCGTTGGTGGGTAGCGGTCTGGAGGACCCGATGACGATGCGGAAAGCTCCGGCCCTGATCTCGGCCCGCCGGGCGGCGGTGCTGCTCGCCGCCACCGGTGTCGCCGTCGCGCTGCCGGCCGCCGCCAGCGCCGACACCCCCACCCCGTCGCCGGGGGCCGCCACCATCAACAAGGCCGGCACCTCGTTCCTCACCGCCGCCGGCATCAGCCCCGGCCAGCCGGTACGCGTCGGCGCCTCCGTGGGCGACTACCTGTACTGGTCGTTCACGGCTGCGGCGGGGGATACGCATCACGTGGCGGCCACCGTGTCGCTGCCTGCTGCGGCGAGCCGACACGGCGACTCCACCTGGACGGTCGAGGTCTTCGACGGGCTGCGCCGCCGGCAGGCCTGTGTCGCAGGGGCGCAGACGCCGGTGGCGTCGAAGAGCGCCGCCAGCATCGAACTCGACTGCGAGCTACGCCAGGTGCGTTCGTGGGCCGAGCCGTGGTCGGGGGATCCGCTGCCGGGCACCTACTACGTCCGGCTGTCCGGCACCGAGTTGCCGGAGCAGGAGTTGGGCCTGCCGATCGAGGTGAGCCTGCTGGTCGGGGTGGAGTCCGACGGCGACACCAAGCCGGAGGGCGGCGAGCTGAAGGAGCCCCTGGTCCCGGCGGTTAACCCGGGCAAGGTGCTCGTCGACGATCCGACCGCCAGTACGCCGGACCCGGCGGCGGCCGGTGAGGAGGAGGACGGCTGGTTCGACTGGGTTCGGTGGCCGAGCCTGTCGTCCCGCTGGTACTGGACCATCGGGGGCGGCATCCTGGCCGCCGTCGCGGGTGTGGTCGGTTTCGCCCTGACCCGCCCCCGACGGCGCGTCGGCTGACCATACGAGATCAACGATGACGGCAGTGCGGGCATGACCCGCCTCGGACGATCAGAAGGCGTGCGGAGCCTCGATGATCATCTGAACGGGTCATGCCTGCCGTAACTCCGCCACCGCCTCGGCGGAGCTGCGGGCACTGGCCAAGCGCACCGACGACCCCGAACACCGTCGGCTCGCCCTGTCGTATGCCTGATGCCGTACGCGGGGTCGGGTGAGTGATCGGCCGTGTACGCCCTGCAACTCGCGCGGCAGAGTAGGCGTGGCGGCCCGGCGGCCCTCAGTCTGCTGCGGGGCGGGTGGTCGTCTTGCGCTCGGGCACCCGGATGAGGTCCGTGTCGATGCCTGGTCGCCGGGGGACGTAGAACCAGCCCTCATCGGTGTCCGGGTCGTAGTGCAGAACGATGTTCTCCCTCGCGAGCCGCTTGAGCCAGGCGTCCAGCTTGACTCTGTCCTCCTCGCGCAGTTGCTTGCCGGCGCGGCGGCGCGCTTCGGTGCGCAACATCCGGATCGGGAAGAGCCACCGGTGCTCGTCCTTGAGAAGCCACGGGATCAGGTCGTCGTCGCGGGTCGTCCGCCGCTGGAGCCCTCGCCGTCGGCGGAAGTTTCCCCAGAGCGAGGGTACGGTCTCGATGCCGTACTTGCGGCGGTACTCCTCCACCATCCACTGGTAGCTTCGCCCCTCCTCGAACCATCGCAGGACCTCTTGCTCATTCTGGATCTTGCTAGCGGGCATCCCGATTCGTTCGACTTTCTTCCTGGCTGGGCGCGCCAGCTGATCAACAACCTGCGGGAAGAGTGAACATCCGGGTGGTCGACACGTCAACCACTGTCAGTAGGCTGCGGTGCAGCATCGGCAGCACGAACAGGAACGGTTGTGAAAGTCACCATCACCGTGTGTGACGTTTGTCAGGACAGGCAGCGTGAGGCCAAGACGTACGAGGTCGTGTCGGAGGGCCGGACTGCGGAAACCGACCGCTGCGCGGAGCACGCGGCTCCGTTCGAGGCGCTGTTCGCAGTGACCGAGCCGCGTCCCGGGCGACGCCGGTACCAGGCCACCACGATGGAAGAGATCGAGGCGCGCAAGGCGAGCCAGGCCAGCCTCCGCTCGCGGGCTTGAGTAAGAGCGCGTCTCAGGTGGCGGTTGGCTGACCTTGGTGGTAGATCATCTCTACTGTGGATGAACGGTTGGTTCACCAGTGGGTGCCGGATGAGT